>NC_008048.1:316666-633333 GCF_000013985.1 Sphingopyxis alaskensis RB2256
GTTTCGCTCGCCCGCGGCGTGTTTTTCATCAGGAGCGCAGCTCAACGAGTTTGGGGCGCACACCGGGAACGGAGATTTTCATGGCGGCTTTCGCACGCATTCATATGGTCATGCTCAGCGGCGTGGCCTGTTCCATTCTGGCCGCTTGCGGCGCCGACGGCGTGGCCTCGCCGGGCGAGGGCGTGATCGTCGTCCCCGCGCCGACCCCGACCCCGACCCCCACGCCCACGCCGACCCCGACGCCCACCGGCGTCACCCCGGCCGCAAATTGCCCGACGATCGCCGGCGCCGACCAGCTCACCGACCTCGGCACGATCACCGGCAACGAAGGCACCTGGCGCAACTGCGGTTTCCCCGCGCGCTTCAATTCGACCACGGCGATCCCGAAGGTCGCCGGCGTGATTTACTCGCTGCCCGGCCGCGTCGATGTCGGCACCGACCAGGGTCCGACCGAGGAAGCGGGCGACCCCGCCGACGTCACGCTGACGATTGATCCCGGCGTCACCATCTTTGGCGCGACGGGCGTGTCCTTCCTCGCCGTCAACCGCGGCAACAAGATCGACGCGGTCGGCACCCCGACCCAGCCGATCGTCTTCACCGGCCGCGGCAATGTTGTCGGCAGCGCGACCGACAACACGTCGCAGCTGTGGGGCGGTGTCGTCCTGCTCGGCCGCGCGCCGATCACCGACTGCCTTGCCCCCGCCGCGACCCCCGGCACCGCTGCGTGCGAACGCAACACCGAAGGCGCGACCAACGCGCTTTATGGCGGCGCCACCGCGAACGACAATTCGGGTCGCATGTCCTATGTCCAGATCCGCTATTCGGGCTTTGTCCTGTCGGCGAACAGCGAGCTTCAGGGCCTGACCCCCTCGGGCGTTGGTTCGGGCACCCAGATCGACCATATCCAGATTCACAACAGCTCGGACGATGGCGCCGAAGTGTTCGGCGGCCGGGTCAATATGAAGCATCTCGTCATCACCGGCGCCGAGGATGACGGTCTCGACACCGACGTCGGTTATCAGGGCAATATCCAATATGTCATCGGCGTCCAGCGCGCCGGCGGCGCGGTCGGCGACTCGATGATGGAAATCGACTCGGACGGCAACGAAGAGGCGATCCCGCGCCAGCGCGTCGCGCTGTCGAACTTCACCTATATCCAGCGCAACAATGCGGCGGGCAATGGCGCGGCGATCCGCATCCGCGGCGGCGCCGACTATATGTTCGCCAACGGCCTGATCGTCGCGCCGGGCATTCGCTGCCTCCGCATCGACAGCGTCACGACCGTTCGCGCTGCCGATCCCGCGCTTGACGATCAGGGCCCGCCGCGCTTCGAATCGGTGTCGCTCCAGTGCAACGCGACGCCCTTCCGCGGCTCGAACGGTGTCACCGATGCCGAGGTGCAGGCGATTTTCGAAGCCGGCACCAACAACCGGTCGAACTATGTGCCCAGCCTGACCAACCTGTTCGTCAACGGGGCCACCGAAACCGGCTTCACGCCCTTCGACGCGAAGACGCTGAACGCCTTCTTCGACACCACCGCCTATGTCGGCGCCGTCCGCGACGCCAACGACAGCTGGTACCAGGGCTGGACCTGCAACTCGGCGACGGCGGACTTCGGCACGTCGAGCGGCAGCTGCACCGGCATCCCGACGACCTGATCGCCCGCGATCGATTTTGGGGAGCGGGCTGCCGGCAACGGTCGGCCCGCTCCCTTCTTGACAATATCCCTGGGGACATATTCCATGACCAAGCGGCCGATCTTCGCCAGCCTGCTCCTCCTTAGCACCGCGCTTGTCGCTCCTGCCGCGCTTGCGCAGGGCAGCGGCGCCGATCCGGCGCCGGCCGCCGCCGACGAGCCCGTCGCCGACGCGGCCGCGCAGGACGAGGACGCCGATATTTCGATTCCGGGCGGCGCCGACGCCGAGATCGTCGTCACCGGCCGCTTCACGCCCAATGTCGTCCGCGCGACGCCCGAAGTCGTTTCGGTGCTGTCGTCGGCCGACATTGCGCGGACCGGCGAGGGCGACATCGCCGGCTCGCTCCAGCGCGTGACCGGCCTGTCGGTCGTCGGCAATGGGTTCGTCTATGTCCGCGGCCTTGGCGACCGCTATTCGCTGGCGCTGCTCAACGGATCGCCGCTGCCCAGCCCCGAACCGCTGAAGCGCGTCGTTCCGCTCGACCTCTTTCCGTCGAACGTGATCGATTCGACGCTGGTGCAGAAAAGCTATTCGGCGAACTTCCCCGGCGAATTCGGCGGCGGCGTGATCAACCTCACGACCAAATCGACCCCGCGCGAAACCTTTCTGACCTTCTCGGGCGGCGTCGGCTGGGACAGCGAGACGACGAACGAGCTTGGCTATACCTATTATGGCAGCGACACCGACTGGACGGGCTTCGACGATGGCACGCGCGATGTGCCGCCGCTCTTGAAGGCCGCCTTTGCCAGCGGCAAGCCGATCCTCGAAGGCGCCGATTTCACGCAGGACGATCTCGAGGCGATCCAGATGGAACTGGTCAACGCCGAGACGAGCCTGCTCCAGCAGAATGATCATATCCCGATCAACTGGTCGGCGGGGATCACCGGCGGCACGACGATCACGCTGCCCAACGGCGAGCTGGGTATCATCGCCACCATGGGGATCAGCAACAAGTGGCGCACGCGCGACACGCTGCAACAAACGTCGCTGAACCAGGATCTCTCGGGCGATCCGCAGACGAGCTTCAACCGCGTCATCACCGACAACCGCATCGTCGTGAACGGGCTGCTTGGCTTCGGGCTCGAACTGGGCGATCACAAGTTCCGCTGGACCAATTTGTTCATCCGCGACACGCTGAAGCAGGCGCGCCTCGGCCTCGGCGTCGATCGCAACCAGTCCGAACGCGACATTCTGGAGCAGGACACGGCGTGGTACGAGCGTCAGCTCATCAACACGCAGCTGGTGGCCGAGTTCGATTTCGACCGGTTGCAGCTCGACCTGCGCGGCGGTTACGCCAATTCGCAGCGCGAGGCGCCCTATGAGCGCGGCTTCACCTATGTCCGCACCAACCTGCCGACCGAACAGGATCCGACGGGCGACAAGTTCGTCAACGACCTCGGCGGCAACCGCGGCGATGCGACGATCGCCTTTTCGGACCTCACCGAAAATCTGTGGTCGGGCGGTGTCGATCTGTCCTATGAAGTGGCGCCGCGTATCACCGCGACGATCGGCTATGCCTATAGCGACACCAGCCGCACCGCCGTGCGCCGCGCCTTCCAGTTCCGCGGATCGAACCTGCCCGTCGAGGTCACGCAACTGCGCCCCGACTATCTCCTCTCCGACGCGACGATCCAGCTCTATGACATCTCGCTGCTCGAAACCTCGGCGCAGGACGGCACCGCCGCCTTCGATGCGGCGCTGACGACGCACGCGGGCTATGGCCAGGTGCAGGCCGAGATCATTCCGGGGGTCAACATCAACGCGGGCGTCCGGTACGAGGATGCCAGGCAGACGGTGCGCCCGATCGACCTGTTCAACACGGGCAGCAGCGCGATCGTCGCGACAAACCTCAACAATGATTATTGGCTCCCCGCGGTCACGCTGACCTGGGAAGTCGCGCCCGACATGCAGCTGCGCATCAACGGGTCGAAGACGATCGCCCGCCCGCAGTTCCGCGAGCTGATCGCCCAAGTCTATCAGGATCCCGAATCGAACCGCGAGTTCCGCGGCAACCCGTCGCTGACCGACAGCGAGCTGTGGAATGCCGAGGTGCGGTACGAATGGTATTTCGATCGCGACCAGCGCTTCACGCTGGCCGGTTTCTACAAGTCGATCGACCGACCGATCGAAACCTTCACCTCGATCAGCACCGACTCGGTCGCCAACTCCAGTTTCGCCAACGCGCCGAAGGCGACCCTCTATGGCGCCGAGGTCGAGGTGCAGAAATATGTCCCGCTCGATACGCTGTCCGACGCGCCCTTCTGGCAGAGCCGCCGCCTCGTGCTCATCGGCAACTACACCTATACCAAGTCGGAAATTAAGGTCGGCGACGACGATACGACGGTGATCAACGGCGTGACGCTGAGCGCCGCCGACTTCTTCTTCGACGGCTCGCCGCTGACCGGCCAGTCGGATCATATCGTCAATTTCCAGATCGGGATCGAGGATCAGGACAAATTGTCGCAACAAACGCTGCTTTTCACCTATGCCAGCCCGCGCGTCACCAGCCGCGGTCCGTCACAGCAGCCCGATATTCGCGAAAAACCGGGCATTTCGGTCGATTTCGTGGCGCGGCAGGGCGTGACCCTGCTCAACAAGGACATCGAACTGAAGTTCGAGGCGCGCAACCTGACCGGGCGCACCTATAAGGAAGTGCAGGAAGCGGGCGACAACCGCATCTTCCTCAACCGCTACAAGCTGGGGCGGACTTTCTCGCTCAGCGCGTCGCTGAAGTTCTGACAAGGGCGAAGGCCTCTCTCCACAGGGGGAGGGGCCATTTCCGCCTCGCCGGACTCGCCGGGCCGACAAAAAACTGTAATCTTCCCGTCAACTGATTGTCACCAATCGCACCTAGGCGATTCGCGAGACCGATTTTTTTCAGTTGGGGGGCAAGATAGATTCCATGGCGACGCTGATGCCCCGATCGGCCGTTCGGTTGCCGCGCGCGCTGCCGTCCTGGCTGCGCGTGGGCGGACGTTCGCCGCGGGCGATCTGGCCGCAGCTGCTGGTCGGTCTGCTCGGCGCGCTGCTCGTGTGGCAGGCGGTACGGCTGCTGTGGGTATTGCTGACCCCGGTTTCGCCGCTCGGCGCGTGGCAGCCGCAGACGGCGGCGATCGCGTCGGCAGCCGAACGACGCGCGCTGTTCACGAGCCTCGATCCTTTCTTCCGCGGCGCGGCGCAGGGACCGGCGGCGGCGACGGTCACGTCGGCGGGGCTGACGCTTTTCGGCATCAACCTCAACGAAGCGACGGGCGGTGGCTCGGCGATCATCGCGGGCGAGGACGGGGTGCAGACAAGCTATGCCGTCGGCGACGAAATCGCGCCGGGGCTGAAGCTCGCCGGCGTTGCTTTCGACCATGTGCTGCTCGATCGCGGCGGCGCGCGCGAAAGCCTGTTCCTCGACCAGAGCGGCGCAGCGCCGGTCGCGCGCCCCGCGACGCCGCTGCCCGCGCCGACGGCAGAGGTTGGTGCTTCGGCGAGCGGCGAACTGACGGCCGCGGCGATCAAGGCGGGGATCGCTTTTGCGCCGCGCATCGAGGATGGCCGCGTCACCGGCATCGTCGTTCAGCCCACGGGCGACGGCGCGACCTTCCGCGCCGCGGGGCTGCGTCCGGGCGACGTGATCCGATCGGTCGGCGGCCGCCCGATCGGGGCGGCGAGCGATGCCGCCGCGCTTGCCAACCAACTCACGCCGGGCGCGCGCATCGCGCTCGAAGTCGAACGCGGCGCCAGCGTCGTTCCCGTCGCCATCTTCCTTTCGAAGCAATAGGTTCTATGCGTCTCAAACTGTCCCTGATGCTCGCCGCCGCGCTCGTTTCCGCAACCCCCGTGCCGGCGGTCGCCCAATATACGCTGAACGTCCGCGACGCCGACATTCGCGCCTTCATCCAGGACGCGGCGCGGATCACCGGGCGCACCTTCGTCATCGACGGCCGCGTCAACGGCAAGGTGTCGGTCGTCACCGACCGGCCGCTGTCGCGCAGCGAATATTTCGAGATTTTCCTCGCGACCTTGCGCTCGAACGGGCTGGTCGCGGTGCCGGGGCCGAACGGTGCGTACCGCGTTCAGCCGATCGACGGCGCGGCGGCGCAGCCGGGCCGGATCGGCAGCGGCGGCGCGGCGCAGAACCAGTTCGTCACCGAAATCATCCGCCTGCGTCATATCGACGCGGTCGCCGCGGTCGAAACGCTGCGCCCGCTGGTCAGCGCGCAGGGCTCGCTCACCGCCAACCGCAACGCGAACAGCCTGGTGGTCGCCGATTTTGCCGATAATATCCGCCGGATCCGGTCGCTCGCGGCGAGCATCGATCGCGACAGTTCGACCAGTCAGATCGTCACGCTGAAAAATGCCGGCGCGCGCGAAATCGCCGCGGCGCTCCAGGCGCTCGTCCCGGCGGCGGGCGAGGGTGCGCGCGCGCCGGTCGCGATCGTTCCGATCGACAGCAGCAACGCGATTGCGCTGCGCGGCGATCAGGCGCTCGTGACGCGCTTCGTCGCGATGGCGAACGAGCTCGACGCCAAGGCGGCGGGTGGCACCGAGCTGCGCGTCTATTGGCTCGAACATGCCAATGCCGAAACCTTGCTGCCGACGCTGCAACAGCTGATCGGCGGCGGCAGCGACCCGGTGCAAAGGGCGGGCTTGCCGCCTGCATCATCCTCTTCGTCCGGCGGCGACGGCAATGCGGCGCCCGCCGCCGCAGCCCCCGCATCCTCCTCGACCGGCGCCGGGGGCAGCGGCAGCATCTCGACGCGCGGCCCGGCGATCGTCACGCGCTACGAGGGCGCCAACGCGATCATCGTCGCCGCGAACAGCGAAGTGCAGCGGATGCTCGGCGAACTGATCCGCCAGCTCGACGCGCGGCGCCAGCAGGTGCTGGTCGAGGCGATCGTCGTCGAAATCGGCGACGATGCGGCGAAGCGGCTGGGCGTCCAGTTCCTGCTCGGCGGCAAGAATATCCCCTTCGTCGCGACGAGCTACAGCAATGCATCGCCCAATATCCTGACCCTGGGCGGCGCCTATGCCTCGACGCGGATCAGCGAAGAGACGACGACCACCGACGGCACCACCGTCGTCACCCAGACGACGAGCGCGCTCGGCGATGCCTTGCAGGAAGCCGCGGCGGCGCAACTGCTGTCGGCAACCGGCGGCTTCGCGGGCTTTGCGGGCGACATCGGCAAGAACACCATCTTTGGCGCGATCATCAACGCGGTGAAGTCGGACACGACCTCGAACCTGCTCGCGACGCCGCATATCGTCACGCTCGACAATCAGCCCGCCAAGTTCCTCGTCGGGCAGGATGTTCCGATCACGACCGGCGAACAGCTGGGCGACAATTTCGAAAATGCCTTCCGCACCGTCCAGCGCGAAGAGGTCGGGATCAAACTGGAGGTGACGCCGCAGGTCAACGGTGCAGGCGAAGTGAAGATGTTCCTGCGTCAGGAAGTGTCGAGCGTCGCCGGTCCTGTTTCGTCGCGCAACAGCGACCTCATCCTCAACAAGCGTGCGTTCGAGACGGTGCTCACCGTCGACGATGGCGAAATCCTGGCGATCGGCGGCCTGCTCAACGACGACGAGCGCAGGACGATCGAGCGTATTCCGCTTTTGAGCGACATTCCGCTGATCGGCGAACTGTTCAAATCGCGCAGCCGGACGCGCGCCAAGACCAATTTGATGGTCTTCATCCGCCCGACGATCCTGAAAAGCCGCGAGGACAATGCCGCGCTTACCGCGCGCCGCTATGGCTATATCCGTAACTTCCAGCTCCAGCGGAACCCCGACGTCGAACCCGCGATCGACACGCTGGTGCGCGACTATATGGGCGCGACGCCGCCGTCGCCGCCGACACCGGACGATGTGACTGTCGGCCCGGTCAACCTGCCCCAACTGCGTGGCACGGATGGCGCAGTGATCCAGACCGACGTGCCGCCGTCGGTTTCGCAGGCCCCCGCCCCTCCCGCCGGAGACTATCCGTGAGCGACAGCGAACCGGCCGCGCCCGCAGCGGCGCCGGTCGACATCCCCTATGGCTTTGCGCGCGCACACGGTGTCGTCATCGCGCCGGGCGAGGAGGGCGTCTGGCTCGCGACCCTGCGCGAAGGCAGCGATCCGGCGGTGCTGATCGAGGTCAAGCGCCACCTCGCGCAGCCGCTGCGCGTCGCGACCGCCGATGCGGCCGATTTCGACCGGCTGCTGTCCGATCATTATGCGGTCGACAGCTCGGCCGCGGCGATGGCGGGGTCGGTCGGCAGCGACGGGCTCGACCTCGGCATCCCCAGCGCCGAAGACCTGCTCGACAGCGCCGACGACGCCCCCGCGATCCGCCTCATCAACGCGATCATCGCCGAAGCGGTGCGGCAGGGGGTCAGCGACATTCATATCGAACCCTATGAAAGCGGGCTGGTCGTGCGGATGCGCGCCGACGGCGTGCTGCGCGAGCATCTCAGGATGCCGCCGCACGTCGCCCCCGTCGTCGTCAGCCGTATCAAGGTGATGGCGCGGCTCGACATCGCCGAACGCCGCGTGCCGCAGGACGGCCGCATCGGGCTGACGCTCGCGGGGAAAGCGGTCGATGTGCGCGTCTCGACCTTGCCGAGCCGCGCGGGCGAGCGCGTGGTGATGCGTATCCTCGACAAGGACGCCGCCGGGATCGACTTCGACATACTCGGCCTGTCTGGCGAGGCGGACCGGATCTTGCGCGAGGCGCTGGCCGAACCCAATGGCATCATCCTCGTCACCGGGCCGACCGGATCGGGCAAGACGACGACGCTCTATGCGGCCTTGAAGCAATTGAACGACGGGCAGCGCAATATCCTGACCGTCGAAGACCCGGTCGAATATGCCGTTGACGGCGTGGGTCAGACGCAGGTGAACAGCAAGGTCGGGCTCGACTTTGCCGCGGGTCTGCGCGCGATCCTGCGCCAGGACCCCGATGTGGTGATGGTCGGCGAAATCCGCGACCGCGAAACCGCCGACATCGCGGTGCAGGCCTCGCTCACCGGCCATCTCGTGCTCTCGACCGTCCACACCAATGATGCGGTGGGGGCGATCACGCGCCTGAAAGATCTGAAGGTCGAACCCTTCCTGCTCGCCTCGACGCTGCGCGCGGTGATCGCGCAGCGGCTGGTGCGCAAGCTCTGTGACAATTGCCGCGAGCCGGTGCAGGCCGACAACAGCATTGCCGCGATGCTGGGGCTCGACATCGGCACCGTGATCTGGCGGCCCAAGGGCTGCGAGGCGTGCGGGGGCACGGGCTTCAAGGGCCGCATCGGCGTGTTCGAGGCGATCAAGGTCGACGACACGGTGCGCCGCTATATCTATGCGGGTGGCGACGAGGCGATGATCGCGAAGCACGCCTTTCTGAAATCGCCGACGCTGGCGTCCGCAGCGCGGACGATGGTCGCGAAGGGACTGACGACCGCCGAGGAAGCGATCCGCGTCGCGCGGCGCGAGGATGTCGATGCCTGATTATCGCTATGTGGCGATCGATCCCGCAGGCCGCGAGCGCAAGGGGCGGTTGACCGCCGCGAACGACGATGCCGCGCGCGCCGACCTGATCCGCCGCAAGTTCCACATCGTCGTGGTCGAGGAGGCGGGGACGAAGGCCGGATCGGGACGTTCGCTGCTCGCCTTTCGCAAGGACCGGCTTGGCCGCAAGGAACTGGCGCTTTTCACGCGCCAGCTCGCGACGCTCGCCGAGGTCGCGCCGCTCGAAGAGGCGCTGCGCACGCTGACGCGCCAGAGCGAGGCCGAAAGCGCGCGCGGGGTGATTGCCGACGTTCATGCCGGGCTGCTTGAGGGGCGCCGCCTTGCCGACGCGATGGCGCGCCAGCCGACGAGTTTTCCGCCGCTCTACCGTGCGATGGTCGCGGCGGGCGAAACCACGGGCAGCCTGACGGTGATCCTCGCACGACTCGCCGACCTGCTCGAACGCCAGGCCGAAGTGCGCGGCAAGCTGATCGCCGCGCTCGCTTATCCCATCGTGCTCGCGGTCGTCGCGATCGGCGTCGTCGCGGCGCTGATGATTTTTGTCGTCCCGCGCGTCGTCGAACAATTTACCGACACCGGCCAGCGATTGCCCTTTCTGACCCGCGCGGTGATCGGCGTGTCCAGCTTTGCCGCGAACTGGTGGTGGCTCATCGCGCTGCTGATGGTCGCTGCGGCCTTCGGCTGGGCGGCGGCGATACGCCGCCCGGCCTTCAAGGCGCGCGTCGATGCGCGGCTGCTCCGCCTGCCGCTGCTCGGCCGCCTGCTCCGTGATCTTTATGCCGCGCGGTTCGCGCGCACCCTCGCGACGATGGTGTCGAGCCGCCTGCCGCTCGTCGAGGGGTTGCGGCTGACCTTGCCGACGATCCGCAATGCGGCGCTGGCGAGCGCCACCGCGGGACTTGTCGATCAGGTGCGCGCCGGGGGCAGCCTGTCGGCGGCGCTGCGCGATGCGGGGGTTTTCCCGCCGCTGCTCGTCTATATGACCGCGAGCGGCGAAAGCGCCGGGCGGCTGGAAGTAATGCTCGAACGCGCGGCCGATTATCTGGAGCGCGAGTTCGACCGCTTCACCGCCGCGTCGATGGCGCTTCTCGAACCTGTCATAATTGTCGTTATGGGGTCATGTGTTGCCCTTATCATCCTCGCCATTCTGCTGCCGATCCTTCAGTTGCAGAATCTAGCCGGACTGTAATAAATGTCGCTGATGCAGCTTTTTCTCCGCCTGATGCTCGATACCGGACGTCCGCCGGTTCATCGTCGCCGTAAAAAGGGCGAGCGCGGCTTTACGCTGACCGAGTTGATGGTCGTCATCTTCATCATCGGCCTGCTCGCGACGGTGGTGATGATCAACGTCCTGCCCAGCCAGGACCGCGCGATGGTGACCAAGGCGAAGGCCGATATTGCGACGCTCGAAACCGCGCTCGAACAATATCGGCTCGACAATCTGACCTATCCGACGTCGACCGACGGGCTGAATGCGCTTGTCACCGCGCCGCCCGCGCTCGCGCAGCCCGAACGCTATCGCCGCGGCGGCTATATCAGGAAGCTGCCCGAAGACCCGTGGGGCCGCCCCTATAATTATCAGGCGCCCGGCCCGAACGGCAAGGCGTTCGACGTCTGGTCGCTTGGCGCCGACGGCGCCCCCGGCGGGACCGACGAAAATGCGGATATTCGCGGCGACAGCTAAACTCCGCGCGCGCGCGCGTCCCGACGCCAACGGATTCACGCTGGTCGAACTGATGGTCGTGCTGGCGATTATGGCGCTCGCGGCGACCGCGGTGGTGCTGACGATCCCCGGCGAGGAACGCAGCGTGCGCAGCGAGGCCGACCGGCTCGCCGCGCGCCTCGCCGCCGCGCGCGACGTCGCGGTGATCGAGGGGCGCAGCGTCGCCGTTCGCTTCGCGCCATCGGGTTACGGCTTTGAACGCCGCATCGCGGGCGAATGGCAGCCGCTGCCGGGACGCCCCTTCGAACAGCGCAGCTGGCCCGCCGACGTGACCTTTTCGGCCGAGAGCGGGCAGGGCGTCGCGCGCATCCTGTTCGATCGCGTCGGCACCAGCCCGACGCCGCAGACGGTCGTGCTGTCGGGCGGCGACGCGCGCGAGATGGTGCGCGTGTCGGCGACGGGGGAGGTCAGCCGTGGGCGCTGACCCGTTGCGCCCCGACGAGCGCGGCTTCACCCTGCTCGAAATGCTCGTCGCCTTGAGCATCATCAGCATCGCCGCGCTGACGCTGGTGCGGCTCGACGCCTATGCGGTGCGCACGGCGGGTGACCTCGATGTCAGCACGGTTGCGGGGATCGTCGCGCAGAACCGCGCGGTCGAGCTGTGGACCGACCCCGCGCCGCCGACGATCGGCAACAGCGCGATCGGCGTCACGAACGCCGGGCGCAACTGGCGCATCGACCAGCGCGTGACGAAAACCGCCGACGCGGCGCTGCTGCGTATCGACCTGCTCGTCCGGCCCGAAAGCGGCAGCGGGCAGGCGGCGCTGACGATCATCCGGCCCGCGCGATGACCGATCAGCGCGGCTTCACCCTGGTCGAGATGCTCGTCGCGCTGTCGCTGTTCGCGGCGATTGCGGCGATCGGGGTCGGCCTGCTGCGCAGCAGCATCGACACGCAGGACGCGGTGCAGGAACGGCTGAAGGGCATGAGCGGGATGAACCGCGTGCGCGCGATCATGGCGAATGATCTGGCGCAGGCGGTGCAGCGGCCGACGCGCGGTGCGGCGGGGGAGGCGGTGCCAGCGTTCGTCGGATCCAGCAATGGCTTTGCCTTTGTCCACGCCGGTGCGGCGGCGTTTGACGGCAGCCCGCGCCCCGCGGTCGCGCGCGTCGGCTATGCGCGCGTCGGCAGCGAATGGCGGCGCGCGACGCAGCCGATGCTCGACGGCACCGCGCTGGGCGAGGGCGACCGGTTGCTGGACGCGGTGACGGCGGCGCGGGTGCGCTATCGCGACGAGGCTGGGCGCTGGAGCGAGAGCTGGACGTCGGAGCCGGGCGACCGCCTGCCGCGCGCGGTCGAGGTGCGGATCGACCGAACGGGCCGCCCGCCGCTGACGATGCTGTTCCTCACCGCGCCGACGCCATTGCCGCCGCCCGCCATCGCGGGAGAGGCGCCATGACCCCGGCACCGGGCGATCGCGGCGCGGCTTTGCTGAGCGTCCTGCTGCTCGTCGCGGTGATGGCGGTGATCGCGGCGACCGCGCTCGACCGGCTGACGCTCGCGACGCGGATCGCGGGCAGCGCGGCGACGGTCGATCAGGGACGCGCCTACAGCTTTGCCGCCGAACAGATTGCGCTTGGCAGGGTCGCCGATCTGGTCGGGCGCGATCCGGCGAAGCTGACGCTGGCGGGCGACTGGCTGGGGCGCGATTTCGTGCTGCCATTGCCCGGTGGCGAGGGACGCGCGCGGCTGACCGACGCCAGCAATTGCTTCAACCTCAACAGCCTGGTCGCCGAAACGCTGCCGGGGCGCTTGACGCAGCGCATGGGTGCGCAGCGGCAATTCGCCGCGTTGATGACCCTGCTCGGCATCGAGGATGGCGAGGCGCAGGCAATCGCGGGCGCCGCGGCCGACTGGATCGACAGCGACAGCAACGAAGGACGGCTCGGCGCCGAGGATAATGTCTACCGGTCGCTGCCCGGCGCCTATCTGCCTGCGAACCGCAAGATGGCGCATGTCAGCGAACTGCGCGCGGTGCGCGGCGTCAGCGCCAAACTCTACGCGCAGCTGGAACCCTGGGTCTGCGTGCTGCCCACGACCGACCCGGTGAAGCTCAATGTCAACACGCTCGCCGCCTGGCAGGCGCCGCTCGTCGCGATGCTGTGGCCCGGCGAAATCGACGTCAGGGCCGCACGGGCGGCGCTAGCCGCGCGGCCCGCGGGCGGCTATGGCAGCAGCGTGCGATTCTGGGAGGCGTCGGCGTTCGATCGCCGCAAGCCGCCGGACGATGTCGCCGAACAGGCGGCGGTGACGAGCCGCTGGCTGGTGCTGACGACGAATGTGACGATGGGGGACGGGTTTCTGACGGCAGTTTCACTCATCGACGCCAATGGCGGCGCGCCGTCGGTCGGCACGGCCCCTCCGGTGATCGTGCGCCGCGACTGGGGCGAAAGCGACTGACGTGACGCGCACCTTGCTGATCTGGTTGCCGCGAGTGGCGGCGCTTGCGGACGCCGCCGCCGCGCCCGCGGCGTGGCTTCGCATCGACGACGGCGTTGTCGTCGACAGCGGGCAGGACGACGGCTGGGTCGCCGATTGGGAAAAGCAGGGCGACGATGGCCCCGACGACCGGTTGATTGCGCTGGCGCCCGCCGCCGACGTGCCGCTCCGTTGGTTCCACTATCCCGACGCCGCCCCCGCACAGGCCGCCGCCGCGGCGCGCATCGACGCGCTGAAGGCCAGCCTGGGCGATGCCGCCGGGCTGCATGTCGTTGCGGGGCAGCCCACCGAGATGGGGCAAGCGGTGCCGGTGGCCGTGACGACGCACGCGGCGATGACCGGCTGGACCGGCTGGCTGGCGGCGCGCGGGCTGACCGCAGCGGCGATCATTCCGGCCGCTGCTGCGTTGCCGCCGCCCGAAGCCGACAGCCTGTGGTCGGCCGAACTGGGCGGCGAGCGGATCATCCGCTCGGCCGACCGCGCCTGGGCGTCCGACCCCGAACTCGACCCGCTGATCGCGGGCAATCACGATGTCGCACCGCTCGATGCCGAAGCGATGCGCGAGGCGCTGTTGCTGACGCTCGCGGCGCCGCCGCTCGACCTGTTGAGCGGCGCGTGGAAGCCGAAGCGCCGCTGGGCGGTCGATCCGGCGATGCTGCGGCTCGCGAAACGGCTGGCGATCGCGCTGGTCGCCGTGAGCGTTGCGATTCCGATCGTCTACGCGCTGCGCCTGACCGCCGATACCAGCCGCGCCGATGACGCGGTGGTGGCGATGGCGACAAGGGCCGGGGTCACGGCGTCCGATGCGAGCGCCGCGGAAACCGAGATCGACCGTCGGCTGGCGACCGCGGGGGGCGGGCCCCTCGCCTTTTCGGTGCCAGCATCGGCGCTCTACGACGCGATGCGCGATGCGCCGGGCGTGTCGCTCAAAAACCTGTCGCACCGCACCGACGGCACGCTGACGACGACGCTCGCGGCGCCGCGCGTCGACGACATCAACCAGGTGCTGCTGGCGTTGCAGGCGCGTGGCTATCGCATCACGGCGCAGCCGATGGCGGGGGCCGGCGGACAGCAGATGGCCCATGTCACGATCCGGGCGGTGCCATGACGGAGCGGCTGAAATACTGGTGGGCGGGATTGTCGGGGCGCGAACGCTGGCTGGTCGGTATCGCCGCGGTGCTGGCGCTCGGTGTGCTCGGCTGGGGGTTGGGACGGCCCGCGGTGGCCGCCTTCATCGACCTGGAGAACCGCCACCGCGCCGCGATCGAGCGCGAGGGGCGCGTTGCGGCGAAGGTCGCGCTGCTTGGCGCGCGGCCGCAAAAATCGGTCGCGGCGAGTGCCGACGCGGGCGCGATCGACCAGTTTCTACAGCAATCGGCGGGCGAGATCGGGCTGACGCTCGACCGCAACGAAGCGCGCGGCACCAATCGGGCAGCGATTGCGATTGCGACGGCGAAAGCGCCGGTGCTGACCGACTGGCTCGCGTCGCTCGAAGCGCAGGGCTTTGTCATCGACCAGCTCACCATCACCCCCGCCGCCGACGGCACGGTCGGGATGACGGCGGAACTCAGAAAGGGCGGACAATGAGCGTGCGGCGGCGCTGGATCGTTGCGGCGGCGCTGCTGGCGCTCGTCCTGCTTGTCGCGACCTTTCCGATGCGCCTCGCGCTCGGCTGGTCGGGGGCGGGCGACGCGGGGGTGTCGGCGCGGACGGTGCGCGGATCGGTCTGGTCGGCCGAACTGGTCGATGCGCGGCTCGGCGCGCTGCCGCTCGGCACGGTGCGCGCCAGCCTGTCGCCGCTGGCGCTGCTCACCGGCGCGACCGAACTGGCTTTCGAGCGCAGCGACGACCGGCTCGGCGCGCTCGCGGGACGGCTGCACGGCACCAGTCCGCGCGGCATGTCCGACGTCAATGGGATGAGCGCGATGGTCGGCGGGCTGGGCATGATCCCGGTCGATACGATCCGCTTCGAGGGCGCGACGGTGCGCTTCGACGATGCGGGCAAATGCGTGCGCGCGAGCGGCCGGGTGCAGCTGATGGTCGCCGCGCCGATCGCGGGGCTCGACCTGTCGCGCGGGCTCTCCGGCCCGCTCCGCTGCGCGAACGGGCGCGCCGAAGCGGCGCTCGCCAGCCAGTCGGGGATGGAGCGGTTGACGCTGATCTTCGATGGCGGCGGGGCCTGGCGCGCACGCCTTGCCATCAGCGTCGACCGCGATCCGACAATGGCGGCGGCGCTCGCGGCGCTGGGCTTCCGCGCTGCGCCGGGCGGGTTCGTGCTGGCGACTTCGGGTCGCTTCTGAAAGATGAATAGCGCAGCATATCCCGTTCGCGTCGAGCGAAGTCGAGACGCCGTGCCGGCCAGCCGGGCGTCTCGACTTCGCTCGACGCGAACGGATTAGATCGCAATCGGGCGGTGGTCGACCAAAGCCTGAAAATCCTCGATGCCTTGCCCTTCGGCACGGGCATCCTGCTGGCCGGGCTGACCGGGCTGCTGCTGGGCAGTTTTATAGCGACGCTGGTGCTGCGTTGGCCGGAGGGGCGCTCGCTGCTCGGGCGCTCGCAGTGCGACGGCTGCGGACGGGCGCTCGGCGTGCGCGATCTTGTCCCGCTTGTATCGGCGGCGCTGTCGCGCGGGCGGTGCCGGACGTGCGGTGCGAGGATCAACCCCTTTCATGGCCGGGTCGAGCTTGTATCGGCGCTGATTGGCGCCGGGGCGCTGGCGCTGCTTCCGGGCACGGCGGGCTGGCTCTGGGCGCTGTTCGGCTGGTTGCTGCTGCCGCTCGCGCTGCTCGATGCGCGGCATTTCTGGCTGCCCGACCGGCTGACGCTGTTGCTGGCGGTGACGGGGGTGTTGCTGGCGGGACCGATGCTCGGCACGTCACTGGTCGATCGCTGGGTCGGAGCGCTGGTTGGCGGTGGCACGCTCGCGCTGCTCGCGTGGCTCTATGCGCGTGCGCGCCGACGGGAAGGCATGGGGGGCGGCGACCCCAAACTCGTCGCGGCGACGGGCGCGTGGCTCGGCTGGCAGGCCTTGCCGCTGATGCTGCTGCTCGCGAGCCTTGGCGGAATCATCTGGGCGCTCGTCGTCCAGCGAAAAGGGGACCAGCCGCTCGGCGAGCGGCGAGTCCCCTTCGGTATGTTCCTTTGCGGTGCCGCCTTTGCCGCGGTGCCGCTGTGGCCGCTTATCGCCCGATGACGACGGTCACTGCGCGGCGGTTCTGCGCCCAGGCTTCCTCGTTCGAGCCGATCGCGGCGGGGCGTTCCTTGCCATAGCTGATGACATTGATCCGCGACGGATCGATGCCGAGCGAGGCGAGGTAGTTTTTCGCGGCGTTGGCGCGGCGTTCACCGAGGGCGATATTATAGTCGCGCGTGCCGCGTTCGTCGGCGTGGCCTTCCAGCGTGACCCGGACCGCGGGATTGCGTTGCAGCCACTGGGCCTGGCTTTGCAGCGTCGCCTGATCCTGCGCATCGACATTATACTGGTCGAAGTCGAAGAAGATGCGGTCCGATGCCACATTGGCGACGAAATCTTCCTGCGATCCCGGAACGACGCCGGTGCCGGTGTCGGTTGTCGTGTCGGTCCCGGCGCCTTCGGGCGCGGGGGGCAGCGTGTCCGGGGCCTTTTTCGCGCAGGCGCCAACAGCAAGCATGGTGATCGCCGCGATCATCGCGGTGCTTTTGCGTATCGTCATGTCTTCTGTCCTCTTGTTATTGTGGAGAAACTCTCTCCAACGGGCGGTTTCGCGGCGTAGCGACGCGATAGGGGAACCCGATGGAGCCCTTTTGGTTCCTTGCTTGTCAAGGCAGAACCGGCCCCCAGCTGGGGTCCGATCCGTCCTGCGGGGTCGGCAGGCGGCGCAGGTTCACGCCGGTCAGGTCAACCTGCCACAGGCTGGACCTGCCCTCGCGGCCCGGCGTGGTGCGGAAGAACTGGATGACGCGGCCGTTCGGCGACCAGGTCGGCGCCTCGTCCTGCCAGCCGTTCGTCAGCATCCGCACCCCACCGCCCGACGGCGTCATCACGCCGATGCGAAACTCGCCGCCGCCCATGCGGGTGAAGGCGATCAGGTCGCCGCGCGGCGACCATTCAGGGGTGGCATAGCGTCCGCCGCCAAAGCTGATCCGCTGCTGGTTCGACCCGTCAATGTTCATCACATAAAGCTGCTGGCTGCCCGACCGGTCGCTTTCGAACACGATCTTGCGCCCGTCGGGCGAAAAGCTGCCGCCGACGTCGATCCCCGGCGCGGTGGTCAGTCGCACCGGCGTGCCGCCGTTCGCCGAAATGCGATAGATGTCGGTGTTGCCGCCGACCGCCATCGAATAGAGGATCTGCGTCCCGTCGGGCGACCAGCGCGGGGCAAAGGTCGGATTGCGGCTTTCAGTCACCAGCCGCTGTGTCCCCGACGCAACGTCATAGATGAAGACGCGAACCCGGTCATTCAAATAGCTGACATAAACGATCTTCTTGTAATCCGGTGAAAAACGCGGACTGAGCGCCAGCGCCTGACCGTTGGTGATGAAGCGGTGATTGCCGCCGTCCGAATCCATGATCGCGAGCCGTTTGATGCGGTTCCCCTTGGGCCCGCTCTCGGCGATATAGGCGACGCGGCTGTCGAAGAAGGGCGCCTCGCCCGACAGGCGCGAATAGATGGCGTCGGCGCATTTATGCGCGGCGCGGCGCCAGTCGGCGGGCTGTATCTCGAACCCCTTGCGCACCAGTTCGCTGCCCAGCGCCGTATCATAGAGGTAACAGCCGACGATCAGGCTGCCGTTCGATCCGGCATCGACAAAGCCGTGGACGACATTTTCGGCGCCGCGCGCTTGCCATTCGCCAAAGCGCGGCGCCTGCACCTCGGCGCGGCCGATCGCGCGGACGCCGTTCGGGCCGATCGGTTCAAAGAGGCCGCTGCGTTCCAGGTCGGCGGCGATGACGTCGGCAAGCTGGCGGCCGAGGGCGTCGGTGCGCAGCCCCGCGACGGTCTGGACCGAGGCGGTGGCGAAGGACGGGATGCCGATGACCGTGCGTTCCTGCGACAGCGTGCCCTCGATCGTCTCGCGCGGTTCGGTCTGCACTGTCGCGGGCGGCGTCGGGGCGGACTGGGCGAGCGCTGGTGCGCTGGTCAGCAGCAGGGCGAGCATTAGGCTGATCGGACGCAGGGACATGTTGCTTACCTCTTGATGAAATCGAGCGTGTAATTCTGCCAGAAGCTGTAATTTTCTTCGGGCAGGTCGAAAGGCGCGGCAAGTTCGACCGCGCGTTTGGCGCATTCCTGATGCCGCTCAATCTGGAAACGGTTGCTGTCATTCTCGCCGGTCGTCGTCACGCTGGTGAATCCCGCCAGCGCGCCAGACTGGGTCAGGCGGAACTTCACGATGGTCTTGAGCTGGTCGACGTCGACGCCCGACACGCGGCAACTGTTCCAGCGCGGCGCAACCGCGGCCTTGATGCTGACGTCGATCGAGCGGCGCACCTCGGCCGCGGTCGCCGCGGCGGGCGCGCCCTTGCTCGATGGCGATTTGGGCTGCGACTTCGACAGCCCTTCGGCGATCCCGTCGAGGCGGCCGGTCGGGCGCGCGGGGCGGTCCTTCGCAGGCGGCGCCTTGGGGGCGGCCTTGGGCTGCGCCTTGACGGCGGCGGGCGGGGTCTGTTTGGGCTGCGCCTTGGGTCGCGCGACCTGTTTGGGCGTCGGGGCGGGCGTCGGCCGCACGACCGGTTCAGGCAGCGGCGGCGCGGGCATCGGTTCGGGCGCCGCGATATCGACATTATCTTCTTCGCCCAGCCGCGCCGCGGGGGGCGTCTCGCTGATGACCGGCGCGGTCGATTGCACCGCGGTTTCGGCGATCAGGTCGACCTCCATCGGCGGATTGTCAAAGCGGCGCTCGCCCGCGGTCCACTGGATCGAGAGCAGGCCGATGATGACGACATGCGCGGCCACCGCGATGGCAAAACCGCGTCGCTCGTTCCCCCGATCTGCACCTGCCTCGGCCATGGTTCCAGCCTATTGCCCGCTATCTGAACCGTCGGTGACCGCGGCGTCGGCGGTCGGCGGCGGCGTGTCGGCCGACGCTTCGGCGCCCGTCGTCACCAGCGCGATGCGCGTCAGGCCCGCGCGGTTGAGCTCGCCCATCACGCGCATCACCCGGCCATAATCGAGTCCCTTGTCGGCGCGGAGCATGATCTGGCGCGGCCTGTCCTCGCCCCGCCGTTCGCGCGCAATCGCGTCGAGCCGTGCGGGAAGCTCGGCCTCGGGCACGATCTCGTCGCCGATATAGAGCGTGTCGTCGGCATTGATCGAAAGCTGCACCGGCTCCTCTTCCTCGGTCTCGACCGGCTTGGCGCGACTTTCGGGCAGGTCGATCGGCACCGCCGAGGCGAGCAGCGGCGCGGTGATCATGAAAATGATCAGCAGCACGAGCATCACGTCGACCAGCGGCGTGACGTTGATCTCCGACATCGGCGCGCGGCGATGGCCGCGCCCGCGCCGTCCACCGCCGCCGCCCGAAGGTCCGGTCATCGCCATCAGGCCTCGACCTCCAGTTCGCGGCTGAACGTCGCGTGCAGCCCGTCGGCAAAGCGGCCGAGGCGCGATTCGAGGCGATTCAGGCGCTGGGAAAAGGCGTTGTAGGCGATCACCGCCGGAATGGCGGCGAACAGGCCGATTGCCGTCGCGAACAGCGCCTCGGCGATCCCCGGCGCAACGACCGCCAGACTGCTGTTATTCTCCGCCGCGATTGCGGTGAAGCTGCGCATGATGCCCCAGACGGTGCCGAACAGCCCGACGAAGGGCGCGACCGCGCCGATGGTGGCGAGCGTCCCGATTTTCTCGGCCAGCCGGTCGATCTCTCCTGCAATCGCGCTGTTCATCGCAATGCCCAGCCGTTCGCGCGTGCCGTCGCGGTCGATCACCTTGCCCTTGGTCGAACGCCGCCATTCGCCGATCCCGGCGCTCAGCACCTTCGCGCTCGGCAGCTCTTCGGCGCCATTCTTGTCGAAAAAGCGGTCGATATTGTCGGCGCGCCAGAAATCGCGCTCGAACCGCTCCGACGCGCGCATCAGCTTGCCGACGCCGCGGCCGTGGGTGAAGATCACCGCCCAGACATAGATGGAGGCGGCGAGCAGGCCGATCATCACCGCCTTGACGATGATGTCAGCCTGAAGGAACAGCGCGACGGGCGACAAGGTCGCCGCATCGGCGGCCAGCGAGATATTGTCTAGCAAGGGATGTTGTCTCCATTCATGATCGCGGTGAAACGCTGCACCCAGTCCGCGGGCTGGCGCCGTGGCCGCCCGGTGGGTGAGAGGAAGGCGGCCGTGACCCTGCCGTCGGTCAATGTCTCGCCGCTTAACGTATCATTTGTGCGAAGGATGCGCTGTGCGATGATGACGCTCGCGCCGCGTACCACCTCGACCGTGCTGACGACGAGCAGATCGTCGTCGAGCTTTGCGGGGCTGCGGTATTTGATCGAAAGATCGGTGACCGCCCAGGCGCCTTCGCCGTCTTCCATCGCCGCGCGCTGATCGATCCCCGCAAGACGCAGCATGTCCGATCGCGCGCGCTCCATATAGCGCAGATAATTGGCGTGATAGACGATGCCCGAAAGGTCGGTGTCCTCGAAATAGACGCGCGCCCGGTAATGATGCTCGATCCCGACAAAGGCGCCGGGGACGAAGGGGGGTGGGGCATTGACCATCGCTTCGACCGATAGCCGCGCTTCGACTCGCCGCAAAGCCCTGATAAACGCTTTGTCGCAGTCGGGGGCCGGTTGGTGGAGCCCGTATAGCGTCGCCCCCGCGAAGGCGGGGGCCGCTATCGGCTTACGCAGCCGGGTTGGAGAAGATTCTCCAGCGGCCCCCGCCTTCGCGGGGGCGACGATCATTTGTCGAACAGCCCGTCCTGCGACCCGGCGGGTGGATTGAGCCCCAGATGTTTCCACGCGCTGGCGTTGAGCGTCCGCCCGCGCGCGGTGCGGGCGATCAGCCCGATTTGCAGCAAATAGGGCTCGATCACATCCTCGATCGTGTCGCGCGGCTCCGAAAGGCCTGCGGCGAGCGTTTCCACCCCGACCGGACCGCCGCGATAGATGTCGGCGATCATCGTCAGATAGCGCCGGTCCATCGCATCGAGGCCCAGCGCATCGACCTCCAGCCGGTTGAGCGCGGCATCGGCGGCGCGTGCATCGACGATGGCGTGCCCCGCCACGGCCGCGAAATCGCGCACGCGGCGCAGCAGCCGTCCCGCGATGCGCGGCGTCCCGCGCGAACGCTTGGCGATTTCCAGCGCGCCGTCGGGCGCGATGGCAAGACCAAGCAACCGCGCCGCGCGGCCGATCACCTGCTCCAGCTCGGCGTGCGTATAGAAATTGAGCCGCACCGGAATGCCGAAGCGATCGCGCAGCGGCGTCGTCAGCAGGCCTTGCCGCGTAGTCGCGCCGACGAGGGTGAATTGGGGGAGGTCGATGCGGACCGAACGCGCCGACGGCCCCTCGCCGATCATGATGTCGAGCGCGCGGTCCTCCATCGCGGGATAGAGGATTTCCTCGACCGCGGGCGACAGGCGGTGGATTTCGTCGATGAACAGGACATCGCCGTCCTCTAGATTGGTGAGCAGCGCGGCAAGGTCGCCCGCCTTGGCGATCACCGGCCCGCTGGTCGAGCGGAAGCCGACGCCAAGTTCACGCGCGACGATCTGCGCCAGCGTCGTCTTGCCCAGCCCCGGCGGGCCAAAGAAGAGCACATGGTCGAGCGCGTCGCCGCGCGCCTTCGCCGCCTCGATAAAGATACGCAGATTCTCGCGCGCCGCCGCCTGGCCGACGAACTCGGCCAGCGTTTTCGGGCGCAGCGCGGCGTCGGCGTCTTCGGGGGTGCGGATGGGGGTGGTGAGGTCGGTCACGGTTTTGCCTTATACCTTCTCCCTCCGAGGGAGAAGGATACGCAGCCTTGCCGCTGAAAGCGGCTAGGCGGAGTTGGATGAGGGGGCTCGGCGGTGCCGATGTGGGCCGCCGATGATCCCCTCACCCAGCTTCGACTAAGCGGCTTCGCCGCCAAGTCTGCGCAACCCTCTCCCGACGGGAGAGGGACAGGGGGGTCGCAAGGCTCAGTCATGATGCTCGATCCCGTCCCCGATGATCGAGACCCAGGGCTCCCTGCGTTCTTCCCAGACCGAATATTCGGGCGCGAAGCCGTGGCCTGGTTCGAAATTGCCGAGCGGGATCGCATAGGCGTCGTGATGGGGCCGCGCGCGGTACCAGACGCCCGACCCACAGGTCGGGCAAAAGAAGAAGTCGGCGGTGTGGCCGCTGTCGCCAGTATATTGCCACAGCTTCGCCTCGCCCTCGGTGCGGACCTGTTCGGCGGGGAAACGGACCTGCGCGGCAAAGGCGCTGCCGCTGCGCGCCTTGCACTCGCGGCAATGGCACACCGACACGCGGATCGGCTCGCCGGTGCAGGCGATGCGCACCTGCCCGCAGCGGCAGGATGGGTGGCGGGTGCGGTCGGTCACTTCGCCGCTTTCTTGAGCGCCACGCGGACAAGTGCATCAAGGCTGGCATCCGCGCCCAATTCCTCATTAGCCGCCGCGACCGCGGCGCTGGCTTCGCCGGGTTTGAAGCCGAGGCCGGTGAGTGCGGCAATGGCGTCGCCGACCGGGCCGGCGGCGGCCGAGAGGGCCGGGCCGCTCCCCGAAATGCCGCCGAGCGCGCCGGCCTTGTCCTTCAGTTCATGCGTGATGCGCTGCGCGAGTTTCGGGCCGACGCCGTTGGCGCGCGCGATCATCGCGCTGTCGCCGCTCGCCAGCGCGCGTTGCAGGTCGGCGACTTCGAGCGCCGAGAGGATCGCCAGCGCGACCTTGGCGCCGACGCCCTGGACGCTGGTGAGCAGGCGGAACCAGTCGCGTTCCTCGGCGCGTGCGAAGCCGAGCAGGCGCAGAAAATCCTCACCCACCAGCATTTCGGTGTGGATGGTGACCTCGCCGCCGACCGCGCCCAGCGCGTCGAGGGTGCGCGCCGACGCCTCGACCAGATAGCCGACGCCGCCGACATCGATCACCGCATGGCCTGCGCCGTTGCTGTCGAGCCGTCCGGTGAGTTTCGCGATCATGGAAACTGCGTAGCGCGAGGAGAACGAAAAGGGAATCGGTTTCCGGCTTTGTCAAAGGCGTTGTACGTTCGTCGGCTTGATTTGATCTGAGAGGCGAATGTCTGTTTTCAGCCGGAAGTGGCCATAGTGGCTCTCTCCCCTTCAGGGGAGAGATACGCAGGCTTGCCAGCTTGCTGGCTAGCCGGAGTTGAGAGGGGACTGGCGGTGTTCCCCTCTCCAAGCTTCGCTAGCTCCTGGCGGAGCAAGCTGCGCTATCCTCTCCCCTGACGGGGAGAGGGCTACGTCCGCTCCCCACCCCAAAACCGCCGTTCCTCAACGCCGCCGGTGGTTCGCGTGGCAGATGGCGACCGCCAGCGCGTCCGCCGCATCCGGCCCCGCGACCTTGGTGCCCGGCAGCAGCACGCCCAGCATCGCCTGCACCTGCCCCTTCGCTGCGCCGCCGGTGCCGACGATCGCTTTCTTGACGAGGCGCGGGGCATATTGCGTGACCGTCAGCCCGCCGCGCGCACAGCCGAGCAGGACCACGCCGCGCGCGTGCGCGAGCTTGAGCGTCGATTGCGGATTGTCGTTGACGAACACCTCCTCGACTGCGGCGCATTTTGGCGCATGATCGGCGATCACCGCAGCGAGCGCGGTGTCGAGATGCACGAGGCGGTCGGGGAGGGCGGCCTTGGCGTCGGTCTTGATCTGGCCGTTGGCGATATGGCTGATCCGGCTGCCCTCGACGCGGATGAGGCCCCAGCCGGTGCAACTGAGCGAGGGGTCGAGGCCGAGGATGATCATCATTCCTCCCCGGAACGGGGAGGGGGACCACCCGCAGGGTGGTGGAGGGGGCTCGCGGCCTCAAGCGAGGTCGCAGGCCGCACCCCCCCTCCGTCAGCGCTTCGCGCTGCCGCCTCCCCACAAGTGGGGAGGATTTGGCTCAACCCAGTTTCTCCATCACCGCGTCGGGAATCTCGTA
Organism: Sphingopyxis alaskensis RB2256; assembly: GCF_000013985.1. GTDB lineage: Bacteria > Pseudomonadota > Alphaproteobacteria > Sphingomonadales > Sphingomonadaceae > Sphingopyxis > Sphingopyxis alaskensis. Next base: position 341,070 of record NC_008048.1, read on the forward strand.
ATTGCCCCAGACGGTTTGGACGTCGTCGTCGTCGTCGAGCGTGTCGATGAGCTTGAACAGGGTCTGGGCGGTCGCCTCGTCGGCGACTTCGCTTTTCATCGTCGGGCGCCACGCGAGCTTGACGCCTTCGGCTTCGCCGAGCTTGGCTTCGAGGGCCTTGGCGACCTCGTGCAGGCTGTCGATGCTGGTCCAGATGTCGTGGCCGTCGTCGGACGATTCGACATCGTCGGCGCCGGCGTCGAGCGCGGCCTCGAACACCGTGTCGGCGTCGCCCACGCCCGGCGGATAGCTGATGAGGCCGAGGCGGTCGAAGCCGTGGCTGACGCTGCCCGAAGTGCCAAGATTGCCGCCATTCCTGCTGAACGCGGTGCGCACGTTGGTCGCGGTGCGGTTGCGGTTGTCGGTGAGCGCCTCGACGATCAGCGAGACGCCGCCGGGGCCATAGCCTTCGTAGCGGATTTCCTCGTAATTATCGCCATCGCCGCCGCTCGCCTTGTCGATCGCGCGCTGGATATTGTCCTTGGGCATCGACTGCGCCTTGGCGGCGTTGACCGCAGCGCGGAGGCGCGCGTTGGCGTCGGGATCGGGCAGGCCCATTTTCGCCGCGACGGTGATTTCGCGGCTGAGTTTCGAGAAGAGGGCGCTGCGCTTTTTGTCCTGCGCGCCCTTGCGGTGCATGATGTTCTTGAACTTGCTATGGCCGGCCACGGCCTACCTCCATCAATTGCCGTCATTGCGAGGAGCGAAGCGACGTGGCGATCTCCAGTGACCAGCATCATGCATGGCCGAGGGCAGGAGATTGCTTCGCTTCGCTCGCAATGACGAGTTTCGGCCCCTCTAGCCGTGCTCTCTGCGCGAAACAACCTGTCGATGACGGCGTCAGATGACGACCGCGGTGCCCGACGCGCTGACCATCAGCATCGAGCCATTCTGGCCGAGCACTTCATAGTCGATGTCGACGCCGATGACGGCATTGCCGCCGAGCTTCGCCGCTTCGGCCTCCATTTCGCCCAGCGCTTCCTTGCGCGCGCGGGCGAGGACGTCCTCATATTTGCCCGAGCGGCCGCCGACGATGTCGGTGATCGACGCGAACAGGTCGCGAAACAGATTGGCGCCGACGATCACCTCGCCGGTGACGATGCCCAGATATTCGCGGACCGGATGGCCTTCGATATTGTTGGTGGTGGTGCTGAACATCGTCACTCTCCGGGTTGGTGGCCTGGTTGGTGGCCTGGCTGGTGGACCGCGCGTCAGTCGATGCCGAGCGCCGATTTATAAACGTCGAGGATCGCTTCCATTTCCTTGCGGTCGTGCGGCGGCAATTTGCGCAGGCGCACGATCTGGCGCATGATCTTGGGGTCATAACCCTGTGATTTGGCTTCATTATAGGTGTCGCGGATATCGTCGGCGATGCCCTTTTTTTCTTCTTCCAGACGCTCGATACGCTCGATGAAAAGACGCAGCTGTTCGTCGGACACGGTGGCTTCGCTCATTTTATACTCCGCTGGGATGAAAGATGATGGGACGGGAATCGCCCTCGGCGCGTCCCTAGCGGGCCCGTGGATTCTTCGCCATGCTTTCTTCCATCCGTGTGAGCTGTTCGGGGGTGGCGGCGGTGTGAAAGCGGGCTTTCCACTCCGCCGTCGGCATGCCGTGGACGATGGCGCGGCCCGTTTCCCTGTCCATGTCGCCTGCTTCCGCGATCCAGTCGCCGAGGCAGTTGCGGCAGAAACCCGCGAGCCCCATCAGGTCGATGTTCGCGGCGTCGTGGCGATGCCGGAGCAGGCGGACGAGGCGGCGGAAAGCGGCGGCCGCGACGGCATCGTCGAGGGTGTCGAGGGCATCATTCGGGGCGGCCTGTTGATCGCTGCATGACATGTTCGGACTTTCCTGAATAGCTATACGGTGGTTGCGCTGGGGCGCGCGACGCGCCATGCCTCGCACACCGTAACGGCAATCAGGCAAGCGGAGCAATCGTGGTTCAGAGCTTTACCCCCCGCCAGCGCAAGGTGCGTATCCTGGCGACGCTTGGCCCCGCGAGCGCCAATGCCGAGATGATCGCCGCGCTGCACCGTGCGGGCGCCGACGCCTTTCGCGTCAATATGAGCCATGGCGACCATGCGGGTCATGCAAAGGTGATTGCGGCGATCCGGTCGCTTGAGAAGGAAACGGGGCGCCCGACGACGATCCTCGTCGACCTGCAGGGGCCAAAGCTGCGCGTCGGGACGTTCAGGGATGGCCCCGCCGAGCTGGTCAAGGGTGCAGCGTTCATGCTCGATACCGACACGGCTCCCGGCGACGCGACGCGCGTGCATCTGCCGCACCCCGAGCTGTTCGCGGCGCTCGAACCCGATACACGGCTGCTCATTGACGACGGCAAGCTGGTGTTGCGCGTGAAGAGCGTGTCGGCCGAGCGGATCGAAACGATTGTCGAGGTCGGGGGCAAGATTTCGGATCGCAAGGGGGTCAATGTCCCCGACGTCGTCGTGCCGCTGGCGGCGCTCACCGAAAAGGATCGCAAGGATCTCGCCTTCGCGCTCGAACAGCATGTCGACTGGATCGCGCTGTCCTTCGTGCAGCGACCCGAAGATGTCGCCGAAGCGCGGCGGCTGATCGGCGGCAAGGCGGCGCTGCTCGTCAAGTTCGAGAAGCCGTCGGGGGTGCAGCGGATCGACGAGATTTTGGAACTTGCCGACGCGGCGATGGTCGCGCGCGGCGATCTGGGGGTCGAACTTCCTCCCGAAGCCGTGCCGCCGCTTCAGAAACGCATCGTCGCGACCGCGCGGCGGATGGGCAAGCCGGTGGTGGTCGCGACGCAGATGCTCGAATCGATGATCGTCTCGCCCTCGCCGACGCGCGCGGAAGTCAGCGATGTCGCGACCGCGGTTTATGACGGCGCCGACGCGATCATGCTGTCGGCCGAGACCGCCGCGGGCGCGTGGCCGGTCGAAGCCGTCACCATGATGGATTCGATTGCGCGCTCGGTCGAAGGCGATCCCGATTATTTCCGCCGTCTCCACTTCACCGAGACACAGCCCGACGCGACAACCGCCGACGCGCTGGCCGAGGCGGCGGGCAGCATCATCACGACGATCGCCGCCGATGCGATCATCTGTTTCACTGCATCGGGATCGACCGCGCGCCGCGTCGCGCGCGAGCGGCCGGGCGCCCCCTTGCTCGTGCTGACGCCGAGGAAGGAAGCAGCGCGGCGCATGGGGCTGCTGTGGGGCGCGCATGCCGTGCCGACCAGGGACATCGGCAGTTTCGAGGAGATGATCGCCAAGGGCAAGCGCATGGCGCTGCGCCACGGGATCGGCAAGGCGGGATCGAAGCTGGTGATGATGGCGGGGGTGCCATTCGGCACGCCGGGATCGACCAATGTGCTCCACGTCGCGACGCTGACCGGCGACGAGCTGCGTGGGTATAGCTGAGCAGAGCTTCGCCGGAATGACGAACGGGGAAGGCGGCGGCATTGTGATTCAGTCCGGCACAAAAGTTACCGACCGATTCATAAAATATTCGATCTGATTCAGATCGGCACGACTAAAAATGGTAAATGGTCTTTGCACCATTGACGCCGCGCGGCATAGTTGGTGCAAACAGCGCGCCGGGCCCGCGTCGCAGGGCTCCGCATCGCCAGTTCGGAGGTCTATTCCGCGTGTCCGCACCGTTCCGTTTTCCGCGCTTTTTCGTCACCAGCCCGGCGCCGTGCCCCTATCTGGCGGGCAGGACCGAACGCAAGGTTTTCACTGAGCTCAGCGGAAACAATGCAACCGAACTCAACGACGCGCTGGGCCGGATCGGCTTTCGCCGCAGCCAGTCGGTCGCCTATCGCCCGAGCTGCGCCGATTGTTCGGCGTGCGTTTCGGTGCGCGTCTGCGCGAGCGAGTTTGCGCCGAGCAACTCACAGAAGCGCACGCTGCGCCGCAACGGCGATCTGGTCGTCACGGCGTGCAAGCCGTGGGCCACCGAAGAGCAATATGCGCTGCTGCGCTCCTATCTCGCCTCGCGCCACCCCGACGGCGGCATGGCCGACATGGACGAGCAGGATTTTGCCGACATGGTCGAACAGACCCCGGTGGACAGCTATATGATCGAATATCGCGAGCCGGTGGCGGGCGGCGGCAAGGGGCGGCTTGTCGGCTGTTGCCTGACCGACCGGCAGGGCGACGGGCTGTCGATGATCTACAGCTTTTTCGATGCGCATCATCCGCTGCGCGAGGGGCTGGGCACCTACATCATCGCCGACCATGTGTTGCGCGCCGCCAAGGCGGGGCTGCCCTATGTCTACCTGGGCTACTGGATCGAGGGATCGGCGCGCATGGCGTACAAGGCACGCTTCCGCCCGCTCGAAAAGCTCGGCCCCGATGGCTGGTCACGCTTCGAGCCGACGCCGTCGGAGCGGATCGCGGCGATGTTCGAACTGGCTTGAATGGTGGCGGCTTCAGGCCGCTTCCGGTCGTTAGCAGCCTCCCGATAGGCGATGCCGCTTCCTCAATAACAAAAGATTGCGAACGTCTCGCAGCAATGCAGATCGCCGTGTCGCCGGTTGACCTTTTCCCGCTTTCAAGGGCATAGCTTGCCGTCAGGACATAAGTCCGGGTCGCATCCAGCGTTGGTGGTCGCCCAGGGATGGGCGATTGGGGGAAATGGGATGCCCGTGCATGCGTTCGCCGATGGCTTGATCGCGGATGATCGGTCCGCCCGCGGCGGCGTGTTCGCATGAGCGAGCCGGTCAAGGTTGCGATCATCGGATCGGGCCCGGCGGGGCTGAGCGCGGCCGCGCGCGCGGCGCAGCTGGGGATGAGTCACGTCCTGCTCGAAAAGACCGACCATCTGTCGGACACCATCTTCAAATATCAGAAGGGCAAGCGCGTGCTGGCGACGCCCGAGCGACTCGACCTCCGCTCCGACTGCCGCTTTGCCGAAGGCGCACGCGAGCAGATTCTCGCGAATTGGGACGAGGACGCCGCGAACAACAAGGTCAATGTGGCATATCGTGCCGATGTCGCCGAAGTGACCGGCGAGAAGGGCGCGTTCGCGATCAGGACGGCGAAGGGCGATGTGTTTCACGCCGAAAATATCGTGCTGGCAATCGGTACGCAGGGCAATCCGAACCGGTTGCGCTGCGAGGGATATGACCTGCCGCACATCATCTATCAGGTCGACGATCCCGAGGATTTCAGGGACAAGCATATCACCGTCGTCGGTTCGGGCGACGCCGGCATCGAAAATGCGCTGGGGGTGGCCGAGGAGGCGCTGGAAAACACCGTCACCATCCTGAACCGGTCCAGGGATTTCGCGCGCGCCAAGGCCAAGAATGTATCCGACCTGATGGAAGCGGCCGAAAACGGGCTCATTTCGATCCGTACCGAGACGCAGCCGAAAAAGGTCGAACCGGGCTGGCTGACGCTCGACACCCCCGATGGCGAGGAACGCATTCCCTGCGACGTCATCGTCGCGCGGCTGGGCTCGGTCGCGCCGCGGGCTTTCGTCGAATCGATGGGGATCGAGTTCACCGGCCCCGACCGCGAGGCCTTTCCCAAGCTGTCGCCGACCTTTGAATCGACGGTGCCCGGCATTTTCGTCATCGGCGCGCTCGCGGGCTATCCGCTGATCAAGCATTGCATGAACCAGGGCTATGACGTCGTCGAGTTCATCAATGGCAACATGGCGCTGACCCCCGCCGACGAAAAGGATCTGGCGGCGATATTTGCGGGCCTGCCGCAGCAGAAGCCGGTGAGCGAATGGCTCGACTATCTGCGCGAACGGGTGAGCATCTTTGCCGATGTGTCGCCGCTGCAGATGCGCGAGTTCATGCTCGATTCGAAGGTCGCTTTCTATCGCAAGGGCGAGGTGGTGTTCGAAAAGGGCGAGCCGGGATCGTCGCTGTTCGCCATCGCCGACGGCCACGCCGAGGTCGAGGTCGGTCCCGGCGCCACCGTGCCGATCGAACAGGGATCGATTTTCGGCGAGGTCGGGCTGATTTCGGGGCGCAAGCGCGGCGCGACGATCCGCGCGGGCGCCGACAGCATCTTCGTCGAGGTGTCGCGCACCGCGGCGCTCAAGCTGATGGCCGCGGTCCCCGGCGCCAGGCGCGCGATCAACCGCATCTCGCTCGAACGCCAATTGTTGCAAATCTTCAAGGGCGGGCTGACCGCCGAGGATCTGGCGCCGGTCGTCGAGGCGGCGGAGGTCGAGCGCGTACCCGCGGGCAAGGCCGTGCTGATCGAGGGCGAGCAGGGCGACGACGTTTACGTCATCCGCTCGGGATCGATGGTGGTCGAGAAGGACATCGGCGGCAAGCCGATCTTCCTGCGCTACCTGCCCGCCGGCAGCTTTTTTGGCGAAATGGGCGTGCTGAGCGGCGAGCCGCGCAACGCGACGGTCAAGGCCGCGGTCGGCAGCGAGGTGATCAAGCTGACCGGCGACAGTTTCCGCAAGATGCTCGCGGCGCGGCCGCAGGTGCGCGAAGCGACCGAGGCCGCGGTGGCCGAGCGCGCCGCGATGAACAGCTTCATCGAATCGCGCAAGGCGAGCTATTCGAGCGCGGTCGACCTCTATTCGGACACCGCGAGCTTCATCATGAAGGAGGGGCTGGGCGAGGCGACCGACGCGCTGCTGATCGACGAGAATCTGTGCGTCGGCTGCGACAATTGCGAAAAGGCGTGTGCCGACAGCCACGAAGGGCTGTCGCGGCTCGACCGCGAGGCGGGCAAGACCTTCGCCCACCTGCACGTCCCCACGAGCTGCCGCCACTGCGAGCATCCGCACTGCATGGCCGACTGTCCGCCGAACGTCATCCACCGCGGCCCCGATGGCGAGGTGTTCATGGAGCCGGGCTGCATCGGCTGCGGCAACTGCATGCGCAACTGCCCCTATGGCGTGATTCGCATGGAAGCGGCGCCGCCGCCCAAACCGGGGCTTTTGAGCTGGCTGCTGCTCGGGCGCGGGCCGGGGCCGGGCGAACCCTCGCCCAAATGGACCAAGAAGCAATTAGGCGACGAGAAACCCAAGAAGATCGCGGTCAAATGCGACATGTGCAAGGGCATCGCCGGCGGCCCGGCGTGCGTGCGCGCCTGTCCGACGGGGGCGGCGATCCGCGTGTCGCCCGAAGAGTTTCTGTCGATCGCGCGGCTGGGCGAGGCGACCGACTGATGGCGAGCCTGTTCCAGCGGCGCCGGTCGAAGGCCACACAGGTAGAGCGGGTGCGCGAGCGCCAGCACGAGGGCTTCCTGCGCTATGCGGGGTTTCGCTGGGCGAAGATTTCGGGCGGGCTCTGCCTGCTGGTCATCCTGTCCTATGCGCTGATCGATGTGACGCCGCGGCACAATGGGGGGAGCTGGTACGGCTATACGCTCGGCACGATCGGCGCGCTGCTGATCCTGTGGCTCACCGCGCTCGGCTATCGCAAGCGCAAGATGACGCGCGATTACTGGTCGCTCAAAGCCTGGACCTCGGCGCATGTCTATCTGGGTTTGAGCCTGATCATCATCGGCACCTGGCACACCGGGTTCCAGCTCGGCTGGAACGTCCACACGCTCGCCTGGGTGCTGATGATGCTCGTCATCCTGTCGGGGCTCTATGGCGTGATCGTCTATGCGACCTTGCCCGCGGCGCTGTCGAACAACCGCGATCAGATGACGCAGATGCAGATGCTGGAGGCGATCCGCGCCTTTGACCGGCAATTGCACAGCGCCGCGCAGCCGCTGACCCCGGCGGACAGCGCGGCGGTGCTCGGCTCGCTCGACCAGGATCCGTTTGCGGGCGGCGCTTGGGCACGGCTGCGCGGACGCTATCCGGGCTGCGCTACCGCCGCCGCGCGCCGGGCGCTGGCGGCATCGCAGGGTGGCAATGCCGACGCGCGCGCCAAGGTCGTGCAGCTGTTGTCGCAGAAGGAGGCGGCGCTGGCGCGGCTGCGCGAACATCTGCGGCTGCGCGCGCTGCTCGAAATCTGGCTCTATGTGCATGTGCCGCTGACCTTTGCGCTGATCGCGGCGCTGTCGGCGCATATCGTCAGCGTCTTTTTCTATTGGTGAGGCGGGGACGATGAGCTTCATCCTGCGCCGCATCGCGACGACCAAGACGGGCAAGCAGATCGTCCGCGATCAGCCGCTGCCGGGCGACACGATCACGCTGGGTCGCGACAGCGCGAACGGGATTCACGTCGCCGATCTGGCGGTAAATCCGCACCATGCGACGATCGCCAGCAGCGATGGGCGCACGGTGCGGGTGACGGCGCAGGAGGGGCTGGGGTTCGACCTCAACGGCCGCACCGAAACCGTCGCCGACATCGACAGCGCGGCGGGGGGTGAGCTTCGCTTCGGCGGCCACCGGCTGACGATCGCGCGCGAGGACGGCAGGATCATCCTCCTCGTCGAGCGCATCGACGAATTGTCGCAATCGTCGAAGGATGTCGACGAGGTAAAGGCCTTTTCGCTCGCGGGCGTGATGCCGGGCAAGCGGGTCGGGGCGTGGACCTTTGGCCTGCTGATGCTGCTGGCGTTCCTCGTGGGGCCGATCTGGGCATGGCACAGCTATCGCCAGGTCGACGAGCGGCCCGACGGCTTCCACGCCGACCGTACCTGGCTGTCGGGTCCGCTGTCGAGCGCGCACGCCAATCTGACCAAGGATTGCCAGTCGTGCCACGTCGAGCCGTTCGTCGCGGTGACCGACAGTGCGTGCGTGAACTGTCACACGGGTGAGCACAAGGCGATGAGCATGGCGCACGCCGGTGCGCCGACCGCGATGCTGCTCGCGGCGCGCGCCCCGCCGGGCGGGTTCGACAAGTTCCTCGCCAATGTCGGCGAGGCATTCAACCGGCCGCAGGGACGCTGCGTCGATTGCCATACCGAGCATGAGGGCGCCGGGCCGATGGCGGCGACGCCGCAGCAATTCTGCGCCGATTGCCACGACGGGATGCAGGGCCGGCTCAAAAGTGCGGGGCATCCGACGATGCTGGCCGATGCCAGCGATTTCGGCACGGGCCACCCCGAGTTCCGCCCACTCGTCCGCGCCGTGCCGGGCGGTAAACTGGAGCGTATGATGCTGGCGAAGGGCGTCGTCGACGACAACGGCCTGAAGTTCCCGCACGACCTGCACCTGCGGGCGAATGGCGGGGTCGCGCGTATGGCGGCGAGTTTTCGGGGCCGTCATGATTTCGGGCGGAAGCTGGAATGCGAGAATTGCCACCGGGTCGAGGCCGATGGTGTGCGCGTCAAGCCCGTCGAGATGGAGCGCGACTGCGCGATGTGTCACAGCCTGGCGTTCGAGACCGTCGGCGGGGTGACGCGGACGCTGCGCCACGGCGAGCCGACGCAGGTCATCGCCGACCTGACCGCCTATTACCGCTCGACCCCGCCGTCGCGACCGCTTCAACTGGGCGGAATGCAGCGGCGGCGGCCGGGAGCCTATGCCGAGGGGCAGGTTTACAACATCTATTTCAACGAGGTGGCGGTGCGGCCGGCCCGCGCGCAGGATGCCGTGCGCGCAATCTTTTCCAAGGGCGGCGCCTGTTACGACTGCCACACCATCTTCGCCCCACGGGCGGGCAGCAGCTGGCGCGTCGCGGCGGTGAACCAGACGCAGCGTTACCTGCAAAAGGGCTGGTTCGACCATGACGCGCACAAGGAAACCGCGTGCGCCGATTGCCATACCGCAGCGCCCGCGTCGAAAGCGTCGACCGACCTGCTCGTGCCGGGCCTTCGCCAGTGCCGCGACTGTCATGTCGGCGAAGGTGGGGCGCGGCTGGTGAAGGTCGAAACCGCGACCGAATCGCCCTGCGCCATGTGCCATGAATATCATTCGGACGGCGGCAAACCGTGGGCGCCGAAGCGTCAGCAGAGAGTTAACAGCGTGGCAATCACAAATAAACGCGCCGGTGCCAGTGTGAGTGTGACCGCGATCACAGGTGCCGCCGCGCGTGGTCTTTATCATGTGACGTGGCGCACACCGGCCTTGCACGGGGCAAGGCGGGGCGGGTGAACTATCGGGCCGGGACCAGCCGGTGACAGCAGGGGACGGATATGCTGATCGCCCAGATCACCGATATCCACATCGGGTTCGATCCGGACAATCCGGCCGAATATAATCGCAAGCGCCTCGACGAGGTGCTCGACGTGCTGATCGAGGGGCCGAACCGCCCCGACCTGCTGCTCGCCACCGGGGACATCACCGATCGTGGCGACGCCGACAGCTATCGCCGCCTCGCCACCGCCTTTTCACGCTGCCCCTTTCCCGTATGGCCGAGCGTCGGCAACCATGACCTGCGCGACAATTTCCATGCGCGTTTTCCGGGGTTCGACGACGGCAACGGCTTTGTTCAATATACGGTCGAGCTTCCCGAACTGCGTCTCGTCACGATCGATACACTGGAGGAGGGGCGCCACGGTGGCGCCTTTTGCGAACGCCGGGCGGCGTGGCTCGATGCCGAGCTGGCGAAAGCGCCCGCCAGGCCGACCTATATCGTCATGCACCATCCGCCGGTCGAAAGCGGGATCGAGTGGATGAATACGCACCCCGACGAACCATGGGTCGCGACCTTTACCGACGTCGTCCGCCGTCACCCGCAGGTGCGCGGCCTGATCTGCGGCCATTTGCATCGCAGCGTGACGGTGGCGTGGGAGGGACGCACCATCGCCATCTGTTCATCGACCGCGCCGCAGGTGTCGCTCGACCTTCGCCCGATTGACGAGAACCATCCCGACGACCGGCCGATGATCGTCGCCGAAGACCCCGCCTATGCGCTGCACCGCTGGAACGGGCGCGAGCTGGTGAGTTTTTACGACCATGCCGGCGCGCACACGATGCTGGCGAAATATGACGAGCGGCTGCAACCGCTGGTCCGCGAATTGAAGGCCGAGCGGCCGGGGTAAGTGCTATTGCAACACCCTTTGAATCGTCATCCCGGCCTTCGCCGGGATGACGAAATCAGATGTCAGTAGCCTAAAGTGAGGTTCACCCGTGGCTCGACCGCCTCGCCCCGGTGCCACCGCGCCAGATTCTCCAGAAACCGCTCTGCCGAGCGCACGAACATCTTGTCCTGCGCGCGGCCCGACAGATGCATGGTGATATGCGCATTGTCGAGGCTCCACAGCGGATTGTCGGCGGGAAGCGGTTCGGGCGTCGTGACGTCGAGGAAGGCCGCGGCGATCTGCTGCGCATCGAGCGCGGCGACGAGCGCGTCCTGATCGACGACGCTGCCGCGCGCGATGTTGATGAGCGTCGCGCTCGGCTTCATCGTGGCGAGTTCGGCGGCGCCGATCATGCCATCGGTTTCGGGGGTCGCCGGGACCGCCAGGATCACCCAGTCGAAATCGCCAAGCCGCGCGCGCCACTGGTCGGGGGTCAGCGTATGTTCGCCCGGCGTGCGGCGGACGACGGTGACCTCGACCGCAAAACCCTTCAGCCGCTCCTCGATCAGCTTGCCGATCGCGCCATAGCCGAGGAGCAGCGCCTTCGATCCGAACAGTTCAACCTTGCCCGGCGAGTCCGTCAGCCACTCGCGCCGCTCCTGCGCGCGCACGACCTCACGGTAACCCTTGGCGACGGTGAGCATCCCCATCACGACATATTCGGCGATGGTGATCGCGTTGATCCCCGCGCCGTTGGTGACGATGGTGCCGCGTGTCGCGAGCAGATCGAGCGGCATGCCGTCGACGCCGGCGTAGATCGAGTTCAGCCATTTGAGCTTGGTCGCCGCGGTGATGACCGCGGCCATGTCCTTCTTGTCATACATGTCGAACCAGCCGATTTCGGCGTGCGGCGCGAGTTCGAGGGCCTCGTCCTTTGACTGAAAAAAGCGCGGCTCGACCCATTCGGGGAGGCGGCTTTCGACGAGGGGGCGGATGAGGCCCGACAGGACGGTGACGGTTTTGGTCATATTCGATCTTTCTGATCCTCCCCATCGACTTGCGATGGGGAGGTGGCATCGCGAAGCGATGACGGAGGGGCCTTGCCGAAGCTGTTCAAGCGGTCTTCGACCATGTCGAGAATAGATTGGGCGACCCTTTCGGCGCTGTCCAGTACCGCGCGCACCGGAATGCGGATCGTGTCGATGCGATTGGCACGCAGCCAGATGTCGCGGCGTTCGTCGTGCGCGGGATTGCCGCCCATATCGTGCGCGATGCCGTCGATCTCGATAGCCAGATCGGCGCGGGCGCAGAAGAAGTCGAGGATATAGGGGCCGGCGGGATGTTGCTTGCGGAACCTGTGGCCGCCGGGCGCGGTACGCAGGATTTGCCAGAGCAGGGTTCCGGGCAGGGTGAGGTCGCGGCGGAGCCGTTTTGCGCGGCGGATCGTCGAAGCGGGTTTGTCTGGACGCACCGTCGTTGCCCCTCCGTCAGCCCTGCGGGCTGCCACCTCCCCATCGCAAGTCGATGGGGAGGATATTCTATGCCTCCAGCCGCCAGTCCCAGCCGAGCGGGTCGCCGTCCATCACCTCGACCCCGGCGGCGATGAGTTCGTCGCGGAGTTTGTCGGAGGTCGCGAAGTCCTTGGCGGCGCGGGCTTCCTTGCGGCGGGTGAGGATGGCTTCGATTTCGGATTCGGTGATGGTGGCAGTTTTGGGGCGGATGCGCAGGTCGATTCGATCCAATTCAAGAAGTCGCAGACCGAATATTTGGTCCATCGTAGCAATGAGGCGAAGGCGATTGTCCAGTTGAATAAACGGGTCAGTGACCGCTTCTTCGACCAACTTAGTCAAAGCCAGTTTTTCCGACGTCGGGAAGGCCGATGCTGTATTTAGATCATTGCTGATCGCATCGTCAAATTCGCCCAGTATCCCGGTAAAATCGAACCATTCATCCGTCTCATTGATGGAGTCGATGTAGTCATCAACCATGCCCGGACTGCGCAAGTATTTTTTGAACGGTTTCCATTCGGAGAGCGTGGCAGCCTCCTTAGTGCGCTGGACCGCCATCACCAGCCGCTTCAACCGCGTCAGCGCCGCGCCCAGCCCCTCCCACGAAAACTCCAGCTCGCTGCGATAATGCGCCTGGAGGCACATCAGGCGATAGGCGAGGGGGTGGTAGCCCTTGTCGATCAGGAGTTGCAGGCGCAGGAACTCGCCCGCGCTCTTGCTCATCTTGCCAGAGCGTTCGACGAGGAAATTATTGTGCATCCAGATGCGCGCGCCGCTGTCGGTCGAGCAGCTGCGCGCCTGGTTCTGTGCGATTTCGTTCGGATGATGAATCTCGCGGTGGTCGATGCCGCCGGTGTGGATGTCGAAGGGGAAGCCGAGCAAAGCCTCCGACATCACCGAGCATTCGAGGTGCCAGCCGGGCGCACCTTTGCCCCATGGGCTGTCCCACTCCATCTGGCGCGTCTCGCCCGGCGGGGTCTTGCGCCAGATGGCGAAGTCGGCGGGATGGCGCTTGCCGTCGACAGGGTCGATCCGGCTCTCGCCCTCGTCGGTCGCATGGCGCGCAAGGCGTCCGTAATCGGCGACGGTCGAGGTGTCGAAATAGAGGCCACTGTCGAGTTCATAGCAATGCTTGTCGGCGATCGCTTTGGCGAACTCGATCATCTGCGGCACATAATCGGTGGCGATCGACCAGTGCGCGGCCTCGGGCTTGCCCGCCTTCATCGGGCCTCGGATGTTCAGCGCCTTCACGTCGGCCCAATAGGCCTCGGTATAATGGCGCGCGATGTCCCAGATCGACTGCGCCTTTTCGGCCGCGGCCTTTTCCAGCTTGTCCTCCCCCGCATCGGCGTCGTCGGTGAGATGACCGACATCGGTGATGTTGATGACATGGGTGAGCTTGTATCCCTTGAACGACAGGGTGCGGCCCAGCGTGTCGGCAAAGACATAGGCGCGCATATTGCCGATATGCGGATAGTTGTAGACGGTCGGCCCGCAGCTGTAGACGCGCGCTTCGCCGGGGTGGACGGGCTCGAAGGTTTCGAGGCGGCGCGTCAGGCTGTTGAACAGCCTCAGCGGCGGGGAGGCGGGCGTGTCGGTCATGCCGCCGCCCATGCCCCGCACCGATGCGATACGTCAACCGAAAGACGGCTTACTCCGCGGGCGGGGTCCACAGATCGTCGTTGCCCGCGCCGGTCACCGGATCGTCGACGAGCGGCTCGCCGCTCAGCGGATCGATGTCCCGCATCGTGATCAGCGGCTGCCGCAGGGTATAGCCGCCGCCCTGTCCGTCTTCCCCGTCGCCCTCGATCTCTTCCTCGATCACATCCTGAACCGGAAATCCGCCATCGCCGTCGCGATCGAATGCGATGCAAACGGCCGGGCTGGAAAGGAGGCAGCCGTTGACCGTCGATCGCGGGTCATAACTGCCGACAACGGGCGCGACCCCGTTGACCGTCACCAGCTGAAGGGCCTGGAGCCCGGTGACCCGTCCGCCCGCACCCAGATGCGTGCCGTTGACGACGATCCGCGACGCGCCTTCAGTCAGGACGTCGAGCCCCCCCGCACCGAAGGTGAACCCGCGGCGCTCCGCGAGCGCCGTTCCGGCGCCGCTGTTCTGGACGAAGAAGCCGCCGACGACCGCGGCGCGGATACCGCGCGCGAAGAGTGCGCCTTCGTCGAGGACGATGCCGTCATTCCGGCTGAGCCGCTCGCTGATCGCGTCGGTCGTCATCGCCGAGGCGACGTCGGCAATCGCCGCCGCTGTTGCAACGATGATGTCGTCGGACACCATGTTGAGCTGACCCGCCGGTGCCGTGCCGTTGACGAGGCGCACCCTGCCCTGGCCAAGAATGACCTCGAGCGCGTCGTCCGCGACGAGATTGAGCGCATTGGCATCGGTCAGCCCGGAGAGTTCGACATTGCCGATCACGCGCATCTTGCCCGGCGTGCGGATCGTCAGCGCACCATTGGCGCCGAGGTTCGATCCGGGGGCGCCACCTGCCAGCGTGAAACTGTCGATGATGACGTCGGGCGGCGCTGCCGACCCGACCGAGCTGCCCCCCACGGAAGCCACTTCGGGTGCGAAGACCTCGATCTGCGCGCCGAACAGGCGGGTGAGTTCGTCGGCATCGATACGATAGCCCGACACACTGCCCCCTGGCGCGCCGCCGATGAAAGTCTGGTTGGCGTTGTTGTTGTTCGCGAGCGAGAGAGCCGTAGTGACGCCCGCGGTGCCGATGCGCGCCGCGGCGTCGATCGCAATGTCCGCCGAAGCGAACGAAATCGACTGCCCTGTGACGATGCCCGCCACGCCGATTGACGACCGCGCGGTGGCGCTGAGATCACCCGCGACGGTTACGGTGCCGAGATTGAGGACGCCGCCGTTGTTCGCGAGGATCGCGTCGGCGGCGGTGAGCGCGTCGATCGTCATCGCCGTACCCTGCGCGTCGAGATCGGCGGTGCCGGCGACGGAGCCGTTGCCGAGCGACAGATCGCCACTCGAGCGGACAAAGGCGTCGCCGACGTCGGTGACAAGCGTCGCAAAGTCCATCGCGTCGCCGCCTTCAATGCGGATCGCGTCGGCGCTGGCGTCGATCGGTCCCGAGGCAAAAAGCGCGCCGATACGGATCGCACCATTGCTGCTGGCAAGGCTCGTCGCGCCAAGCGCATAGACCTGGTCGGCGTCGATTCCTGCGGCGCCCGTCAGCGCGACATTCTGCCCCTCCACCACGGTCAGGTCGATTGCGCCGGCCGCGTTCAATGATGCGTTGCCGAGCGCGCGAACGCCGCCGCCCGCGATGCCCGCAGTCGAAGCGATGACGAGGTTGCCGTCGGCGGTGAGCGTCGGAGCCGGATTGCCACCTGGATCGGTGAGCGCGGCGATCGTGACGTTGTCGGCCGTGATCGCGATATCGCGCCCAGCGTTTACGGAGGCGGTCAGGGTGGCGGGGCCGGCGGAGTCGACGACAACGTCGTCGAACGATGCGACGTCGGCGAGCGTCGTCGCGCCGCCCTGGGTGCGGAGGCTGCTGTCGCCGCCGGTAACGCCGAGGCCCAGCGTGGACGCGCCGCCCACCGCGATCTCGTTGGCGGCGGTGAGCAGAATGTCGTCGCCTGCCGTCAGCGCGGCAGCGTCGATTGCGCCCGCGGCGGACTGCATGACGATGTCGGCGCCGTCCGCGGCCTGTGGGGTGATCGCGAAACCGGGACTGCCCGATGCCGAAGAAAAGTCGAGGATATGTGTATCGGCGCCCGCGCCGGTCGCGGCGACACCGTTGGCGAAGACATTGCCCGCGGCCTGCACCCTGACATCGTCGCCCGCGGCGATATTGGCGAGACTGGCGATGGTTCCCGCGAGCAGCAGCATATCTTCGCCCGCGGTGCCGCCGTCGACCGACGCGGCGCCGCCCGCGCTGACGCCGAACATGCGCGCGGCGGCACTGGTCGTCAGCGAGACGTCGGCGGCCGCAATGGCGAACAGATTGCCCTCTGCGAGCAGGCCGTTGCCATCGACATAGCCGCCGCTGGCGATCGCCGAAGCAAAGATACTGGCATCGGAATTGAGGAAGATGTTGCCGCCCGCGACGAAATTGCCCGTCAAATCGTCGGCGGCGAAAATCGAGATCGTGCCCGCGACATCGGCCGTATCCACCGACACCGCGCCGCCAAGGCCGAAGGCGACAAAGGATGCGTCGCCGGTGACCGGGCCGGTCAGCGCAACGTTGTCGGCGAACAGGCTGATGTCGCCGGTCGCGGCGATCGCGCCGCCGTCGATGCCGTCCACCGCCGACAGGCTGACCGTCAGCCCGGCATCGATGCTGTTGAACGCGATCGACTGGCCCGACACCTGCACGAATCCGCCGGCGCTCGAATTGCCGAGGTCGACCGCGCCCGGCGAGGCGATGCTGATATTGCCGCCGGTGATGATCGAGTTGAGCCCGGTGGCGAAGCTGCCTGCGCTGGCGCTGAAATCGCCAATCGCTTCGGCATGTTCGACCCTGGCTGCGCCGGGACTGAAGAGGCTGATGCTTCCGCCCGCCAGCCCGTCGACCATGATCGTGCCCGCGGGATCGCTGACCGTCAGCGACAGCGAGCCATCGGCGGCGGCGAGGCTGCCCGTCGCGCCGCTGACGCTGGTCGCCGCCGTCATCGTCATGTCGCCGCTCGCGTTCAGCGTCGGTGCCGTGCCTTCGCGATTGTCGTGGCGCAGGTCGATCTGGTCGCCCGCGTCGATCGTCAGCGATCCGTCGACGTCGAAACTCCCATTCGACTGGCCATAGACGCCGATCGATCCGTCGGTGATGAGCGTGACGTCGCCCTGGCTGGCGATCGCGCCGCCCGCTGGAGCGACGAAAATGCCCGCGGCCGCAGTGTCGATGTCGTTGTTCGTCGGCGCGGCGAGGCCGAACGCCTGCGCGGCGAGGCCCGCGAAATTGATGTCGCCGCCGCTGGTGCGCAATTCGATACGGCCTGCGATGTCGCCGCTGGCATCGATGCCCGTCTGCCCGAGGTCGATCTGGCCGGGTCCCGCGACACCGCTGCGCGCTTCGATCTCGACGCGTCCGCCCGCCGACAGGCCCATGAGGCCAAGGCCGCCATCGGTGCCGCCGCCCTGGCCGAGTCCGCCGCTGCCGCCTTCGCCCTCGACGCCATTTGCGGCAAGATCGACGGCCTCACCCCCCGAATCGATCGTGCCACCGACCGCGACCAGTCGGACGGTCCCGCCGCCGCCATTGCCCCCGTCGCCGCCATCGCCCGCCTGGTTTCCGGCCCCGAAGACGCTGTTTGCTCCCGCGCCGCCGGCGCCGCCGGCGCCGCTGCTGGCGAGCGCGACGCCGCCGCCGGTGCCGGTGCCGAGCGTCACCGCCGCGCCGTCCGTGGCGGCGATCTCTATCGTGCCGCCGCGGCCGTCACCGCCGTCGCCGCCGTCCGGGGCGGCAGTGGGGAAGGAGCCGAAGCCGAGCCCGGCCGATCCGCCGTTGCCGCCGACCCCGCCGGTGACGAAGTTGGTTTCGACGATGGTGAGACCCGCACCGGCGCCCACCGCCTGCATCCGCGAGGTGCCGCCGCTGCCGTTGCCGCCGTCGCCGCCGTCGCCATCGCGCCCGTTGCCGCCGTCGCCGCCCGTGCCGGTCGATGCGATGGCGATCAGCAGCGCGCCTGCATCGAACCCGGTGACGATTGCTTGCGCCACGCCGCCGAAGCCATCCCCGCCAGCGCCGCCGACGTTGTGGATGCCGCCGTCGCCGCCCGTTCCTGTCGCGACGCTGCTGGCCGAAGCGACCGCGGGGATCGCCGTTTCGAGCGCGATCGTCGCACTGCCGCCGCGCCCGGCGCCGCCCGTGCCGCCGACCCCGATACCCGTCGCGCCGCCGCTGCTGCTCGAAAAGAAGCTGCCGCCGCCGTCGCCGCCGATCCCGGAGGCATCGGCGATCATGCTGCTCGCGGTCGTGGTGCCGCCGGTAACGTTGATCGCGGCCGTGCCGCCGATCCCCTCGGCGCCGTCGCCCGGTGTGCCGGGCACGCCGCTGAAGCTTGAAAAGTTGAAAAATTCGCCGCCGCGCCCGCCGGTACCGACCGCGCTCGCCTGGATGACGCTGGCATCGACGACCGCAGTGCCCGAAATGTTGATCGTCGCGGTGCCGCCGCGTCCCTGCTGGCCGTCGCCGCCGGGGATGATGTTCAGGGGATCATCGTCATTGCCCGGCAGGCCTTCGCCGCCAAAGCCGTCGGCGGTCGCGAAGACGTCCGCGACGGTGATCGATCCGCCGCTGAAGTCGATGGTCGCGTTTCCGCCCACGCCAAGTCCCGATTGACTCTCCACCGCGCCACCGTCGGCGCTGACCCGGATGTCGCCGATCGAGGCCGTGCCGCCGGTCTGCGAGAAAGTGGCGTTGCCGCCCCGTCCGGCCCCGGCCGTGCCGCCATCGCCGATCTCCCCAACGCCGCTGGCGTCGATCGTGAGCACCGACGTCGTCACGCTGCCCCCGGCGATCGTCAGGCTGGCATTGCCGCCCTGTGCGTCGCCCGTCACTGCTTCGGGCGTGCCCGACGCCAGGATCGCAAGGTCGCTTGCCGCGAATGTCCCGCCCGTCACGGTCAGCGCGGCATTGCCGACGGCGCCAGCCGTGCCGCCCGACTGGAGGGTGAAGTTGCCGGTTGCGCCGCCCTGCTGGCCCGCGCCGATGATCAGCGATGCGCCGGCATCGCCGGTGAAGCTGCCATTGCCCTCGACAAGGAACTGGCCATCGGCCGACAGCGCCGGCGGCGATCCGGGCAGCGTCTGCGTCGGGGCGGCCGCGAAGGTGCCGCTGGCGCGCGCCACCGTGTCGCTGCGGAAGAGCGTGTCGGCGGCGACGATGGTCGCGGCGACGGCGCTGACCGGCGCGGTGTCCAGCTCGCCCCCGACGATATTATATCCCGCCGACAGCCGCACGGCGCCATCGGGATCGACCTGCGCCGAGACGGCGTCGTCATAGCCGATCGCGCCGCCGACCAGCAGCGTCACCGCGTCGTTCTTGGGGATCGCCACCATATAGATGCGGCTCTGGTCGGTGTCGCCCTGCTGGTGCGCGGGGCCGGTCGTCGTGCCCGAGTGGTCGATGACCGTGCCGCCCTCTGCACCGACGGTGACGTCGATGTCGAAAAGGCCGCCGTTGATGCGGATATTCGCCGCCTCTGCGGCGATATAGGCGGCCGAACCATCGACGCGCACAGTGCCCGCCTGCACGATGCGCGGCGCGACAAGCGCGACATAGGAACTGCCCGGATTGCCCGCGTTATTGGCGTTGATCGCGCCATTGACGGTGATCGCGGACGTGCTTCCCGACGCGCCGCCCAGGCGGATCGTGCCGCCGGGACCGAACAGCCCGCCGCTCGTGTCGACGTCGTTGGCGGTCAGCAACAGGCTGCCGACATTGATGACGCCGCTGGCGCCGATCAACACGCCGCCGGCGTTATAGAACCAGATATTGCCGCCGCGCGGGCCGGTGGTCGAGCCGATATAGGAATTGACCGTGCCGTTGAGCGCGATCTGGCGGCCGAGCGCGCCACCCGATGCGTCGACGAAGCGGTTGAGCACCGTATAGTCGCCCGTGCCGATGAAGTTCCATATCTCGCCGGCCGGAAGGATATCGATCGCACCGCCGGTCGGCGCATTGTCGGTAGGCACCCAGTTGATGACGCTCTCGCTCGTCGTCACCGTAACGCTTGTCGTGTTGGTGGCGCCATTGTTGCCGATGGCGCCGGTGCCCGACACAAAGCTGCCGGTTCCGGCGACCTGAGCCGCGACCGGGCCGCCCTGTGCGAGCGCGGCCAGACCTGCGGCAATCGCGCAACTGGCCAGCAGGCGCGGCTTGCCGCGATGGCGGGGCGAGGGGGTGGCGATGGCACGCATGGCGGTCGTCCTCGATGCAAGAATCATGGGTCAGCGCGCCCTGACGCCGAACTGGGTGGTAAGCGACACGAGCAACCGCGGGTCGGGCCGTTCGGTCAGGAAACCGCCCCGATTGAGCGGCACCGCGAGCGTCACGTCGAGCCGCGCGACATCGCCATAGGCGACACGCACGCCGCCGCCCGCCGAATAAAGCTTTTGCGGATCGAGCCCGTCGAACGCCGCATCTTCGTTCCACACCCAGGCCGCGTCGAAGAAAGCGAAGGGCTGGATCGCGAAAGCCTTGGTATTGGCGGGGACGAACGAGCCATAACGCGCCTCCAGCGCCACGGCGACGCCGCTGTCGCCGATCACCGTGCCGGGGTCGAACCCGCGCCCGACGGTAAAATTGCCCCCCGAAAACTCTTCATAGGCGAGCAGGGGATCGGCTGCCCATTGGGCGCGCGGGGCCGCCGACAGGGTGAACAGCTTGACGGGGCGCCATTCGGCGAGCGCCTGCGCGCGGATGAGGAAGGCGTCGGGCTGCCCCTCGATGCGCGTCAGCGGTACCGCGCCGGGCAGGAAACAGGCGGTGCCGCCGGGCCCGCAATCGTCGCTCGCGCCCAGGAAATCCACACCCTGCCGCGCTTCGAGCGAGGTGGCGAGCGACCAGCGCGGCTCGCCCGCGCTATAGCCGCCGCGCCCGGCGATCGAACCGGGGTCGACCCAGCTCGCATCGGCGCGCAGGCCCAAAACGCGCAGCCGGTCCTCGTTGAGCGATATGCCCGACAGGCCGATGTCCTGGTCGATAATGTCGAGCCCGCCGCCGATCGTCAGCCGCCGTGCCTGTGTCAGCACGAGCGGATAGGAGGCGAACAGGCTAAGGATCTGCGTATCGGACTTGATCGGCAGTCCGGTGACGTCGGGGCGCGTCCAGGCATAGATATAGCTGGCGCCGAGCCGCAATCCCTCGCCGCCGACGCGCAGCTCGTGGCCGACCTGCACGACCGTCTGCTCGTCGAAATCTGGGGTCGAATAGAAACTCAGCGTCGTGAGATCGGCCATGCCGGTCAGCCCGGCGAAGCGCGCGCGCGCATTGGCGCCCCAGCGGCCGACATCGCGCGAACCGAGATTCTGGGCGTTGAAGTCGAAGGTGACGGGGGTGCGCACCACCGTCACTTCGCCGATGACTTCGCCCGGCGTGCCGCCGGGGCGCAGCGTCAGCCGCGCATCCATCCCCGGAATGTCGCGCGCGAGCAGCAGGTAGCGCTCGGCATCGGCGATGTTGAACACCGGCGCGTCGTCGAGTCGCGACAGGTAGCGCTGAAGCAGCGCCTCGTTGGCGCCGGCATCGCCGCGCACTTCGACGCGCGCCATCCGCGCCGCCAATATGTCGAGCCGCACGACCCCGTCGTCGATCGTCTGCGCAGGGACGCGCACGGCGGCCAGATAGCCTTTGGCGCGCAGCATGGTCGCGGCGCGGTCGCGGATGTCGCACACCGCGGCGATCGGCAGCTCCTGCCCGGTGCGGCCCGACCAGCTTGGCGACAGCATCGCCGGGTCGATGCCCTCGACACGCGAAAACTCGACCGCGCGAAGGGTGAAGCGGATATGGGCAAATTGCGGGTCGGCCAGCGGACAGGGCGCGCGCTCGATCTCCTCGTCGACCGCCACGATCCGCTCGCCGGGCGGTGCCGCGGGCGCGAGCGGCGGGCGCTGGATTTCCTCGCGCGTGGGGATCTGCGGCGTGGCCTGCCCAAGCGCCGCGGCGGGCAGCGCGGCCGCGATCAGCCCCGTCGACGCGGTCAGCGCGGCGCGGAACGCCCCGCGTCGCAGCCCGAAAATCGGATCCTGTCCCTCATCCCCCGACACGGCCATCACCACCCCTTGCGTTCGGACGCAGCGCGACGACCGCGCTGCACCATTTCGACCCGAACCGCCGCTGTCCGGCGGCCCGATTTTCGACCCAGGGAATGGTCCGCCAAGCCACCGGCGGCCTTTCCCGGTCTGATTATCAGATGGATGGCGCGGCGACAATGGCCGCCCCGTCCACCGTCATCATCAGCCCTGACCGCCTTCGGCCTCCGCCATCGTATCGACCAGCCGGTCGAGCTGCGGCGCGCAGCCCTTTGCCATCAGCATTTCGACCGACGCTTCGGCGGTGTCGGGCACCGTTTCCATCGCGGCAAAGCGCACCGTCACCGGTCGTGGCAGACCGGCACCCGACAGGCGGTAATCGACGCCATATTGCACCGGCAGCACATCGGTCGGCCATTTGCGGAAATTGGCGCCGTCGACGATCGCGACCGTCGCCTTCTTGCCGCCGCTTTCGATCTCGAGCGCGGTGTCGCCTTCCATATTGGGGCGCCACAGCAGCAGCGTCGCGGGATCGGCGACGCAGAAGGTGCCGCCCTGCCGATAGTCGAGCAGCCACAGGTTCGGCGCGCGCGTTTCGGCGGGAATGGGATCGTTCGGGCCACGCGAAAATCCGCCGCGCGAGCGGACCGTCGGTCCCTTGGCGAGCATCCGCGAGACATTGCTGCCGAGCGACTGGCTGGCCTGCACATTGCCCGTGGCGCTGAAGGTGCCGGGCCCCGACAGCGTGCGCGTCTTGCCCGATTGCATCAGCACGACGCGATCCCCCGCGACGAGCGTCACCCGGTCGGACGCCTTGAGCTTGGCGCCGGTCGGATATTTGCTGGCCGACGGGCCGGTCGAGCGGACGACCATCGATTGTGCGGCGGCAGTGCCGATCATGGCGAAGGCGGCGATGGCAGCGGCGGCCGCGAGACCGATGCGGCGCATCGGCAAGTCAGGAAAGGACATAGCTTTCTCCTCTTTTCGTCTGGTTCAGGCGTTCGATCAGGAACTGGATGGCGGCATCCTGTCTCAATTCTTGCGCCAATTCTGTGGCCAGCGTCACACAGGCGTCATTATCCCCGGCGCCGTGCGCGGCGACAAGCGCGGCGATGCGGCCGCGCTGATCCGGTGCCAGATCGGGACGCGGGGTGAAAACGTCGACGGGCTGCGCGCGGCCGCGCAACGTGACGCGGCCCATCGGCACCAGATCGTCGCGGCCCGACCGCGCCGCCGCCTCGGCCGAGATGAGCACGCCGGTCTTGAGGCTCTTGTTCGCCGCCTCGAGCCGCGACGCGGTGTTCATGCTGTCGCCGAGCGCGGTATACTGGATGCGCCCTTCGCCGCCGAAATTGCCGACGATCGCGTCGCCGACGTGCAGCCCGACGCGCGTCATGCCGATCGGGGGGATATCCCCGGCGGCGAGGTCGACGCGGAACCGCTCCCCCGCCTGATACATGGCAAGCGCTGCCGTCGCCGCCTTTTCGCCATCGTCGGGGCGGCTGATCGGCGCGCCCCAGAAGGCGACCACCGCGTCGCCGACGAACTTGTCGATCGTGCCGCCATGCGCCAGCACGATGTCCGACAAACGGTCGAGATATTCGTTGAGCAGCCGCGCGACGGTTTCCGGCGTCACCGCATGGCTCAATTTGGTGAAGCCTTCGAGGTCGGTGAAGACGCAGAAGATGTTGCGCCGTTCGCCGTGGAGCGAAAGCTGGTCGGGGTCGCGCATGATCTGTTCGGCGACATCGGCGGGAAGATATTTGCCGAGCGCCGATTGCGCAAAGGCGCGCTGGCGTGATCCGATGGTGCGCGCGGCGGTGCCGACCGCGGCATAGCCGAACAGCCAGCCGACCGCCCAGCCGAAGGTCGGCAGCGTCGTCGTGTCGATCCCGCGTCCCTGGAGCCAGAAGGGAAAGGCGACGAAAAAGGCCATCTGGCCAAGGAAGGCGAGCGCGACCCAGCGCGCGCGCATGTCGATGAGGCTGGTGAGTCCGCCCGCAAGCACGACGAGCAGCGCAAGCACCCACAGCGTCGGCCCGGCGAGCGGCCGCGCCCACGCGCCATCGAGCTGCTGAGCGAGCATATGGGCGTGAACCTCCAGACCGATCATCGTTTCATGCTGGCCGGTGATCGCGTCGGGAAAGCGACTGAGCGGCGTGTTGAACTGGTCATTGTCGATGATGTCGCCGCCGATGAGCACATAGCGATCCTTCACCAGCTCCGAAAAACCGGCGCGCATGGCGGCGTCCATCGGCAGCGCAAAGCTGTCGATGGGAATGTTGGCGAACACCGGCTCGACCTGACCGCCGCCGGCGCGCGCGGGAACGAGGAAGCGGATCGCGCCCCGATAACCGGCATGAGCCGGATCGACCGGCGCGAGCGCATTGGCCATCAGCGGCGGCAGGCCCGCCGGTCGGTCGGGCCAGCGGCGGATCACGCTGTCGTCGTCGGTATGGAACAGCACGCTTGTCGGCCGGGTCCGGGCGGTCGCGACGTCGGCGATGAAGGATTCGAGGAACTTCTGTTGTTCGTAGAAGATGGTGTTCGGGTTGCTCGCCTGTTCGGCATAGGCGAGCCAGGTCGGCGTCTGCATCGCGCGCAATTGCGCCTTCAGCGCCGCGTCGTCGGGGCGCGGCGAATCGAAGGCGATGTCGATGCCGATCGCTTTGGCCCCCATCTGGTCGATATTGGCGAGCGCGGCGGTCAGCAGCGAGCGGTCGAGCGGCGATCGGATGCCGGTGTTGAACAGCGTCTCGTCATTATAGGTGACGAGCAGGATGCGCGGGTCCTGCTGAACCTTCGGCGCCATCAGCGTCGCGCGCGCATCGTAAAGAGCGCGTTCGGCGGCGTTGATCAGCGGCATCTGCCAGCTGAAGCGCGCGATCAGCACCGCCAGGACCAGGAAGAGGATCGTCGCCACCATGCGCGACGGGCCAAGCTGCGTGACGAGCCGGCGGACACGCTTGGCGAGCGGGACGGTGGGCGGGCGGCCGTCCGCGTCATCGGGCGTGACCGCTTCCGCCGCGCGAACCGGGGTTTCGGGCGCGTTCATCGGATCAGCGCGCGGCGCGGCCGGCCGCCTGTCCGTGCCGCGCCGTTTGCGCGCCGCGAAGCAGCGGCTGCGCACCGTCGCCGATGATCGCGAAGCCCGCCCAATAATAGGGATGGGACGTCTGCTGATCGTCCATCAGCCGCCGCTGGGTCGCCCACAGCGCATCGGCCACGCTCGCGCCGTCGTCGGCGGTGAACAGTCCACTGATCAGCCGCGTCGTCGCGTCGAAATCATCGGGGGCCGGCCAGTGGCTCGCAATCACCGAGCGGCCGCCGGCGCCAATGAAGCTGCGCACCAGCCCGTCGAGCGCATTGCCGCCGCCCGAGAGCCCCGCCTCGCGCGTCGCCGCGACGCTCGCCGCGCCCGCGGTGTCGCACGCCGAAAGGATGACAAGGTCGGCGTCGATCCTGAGGTCGAAGATTTCCTGAAAGGTCAGCAGTCCGTCCGATTCCTGCCCGCCAAAGGAGGTGACAAGCGCCGGGCGCGCGGGGCAGGCGGGGCGCGGGGCGGTGACAAGGCCGTGCGTTGCGAAATGGATGATGCGATAGTCGGCAAGGTCGTCGCGGGTCTTGACCGCCGTATCGGTGAAGGCGCCGCCGGTGAGCAAGGCGCCCGCGTCTGCGCCCATTGCGTTGCGCGCGGTGACCAGTTCATCGGCGGAGATCGGCCGCGCCCATTGCGAGGCGTCCCACAGGCAGTCGCCGTCCATGCCGCCCGCCGCGCCGCGCGTGCCGAGCGAAGGCAGCCGGTCGCCAAGCGGCAGATTCTCGCCAAGCCCGAAATACTGGTTCGCAGCCTTCGACGGCGCGGCCTGCCGCGCGTTGCGAAAGGCCAGGGCGGAAACGGCGGTGCTGGGGCGGCTCGTGCGGCCGAGCCACGCAATGTCGCGCATGTCGAACGGGTCGGCCTCGGGATCCAGCACGCGCTGTTCAAAAGCGGCAAGGCCCGTATCGGACGTGATGAGCAGGTTGACCGGCAGGCGCAGCATCGCGCCGTCGGGCTCGAAAATCAGATGCGGCACCATCGGTAGCCGCGCGGCGACGGGGCCGAAAAGCTGGCCGTAGAGACGGCGCGCCGTCGCCGCATCAAAGGGATAGGTGACGCGGCGGCCGTTTTCGACGATCGAGATCGTCGATCGGATCGCATCGACCGCGCGTTCGAGGTCGGCAGCGCCGATGTCCGATTTCCAGAGCATCGCGCCGCCGGATTCGACGAGCATCGCATAGACGCTGTCGCCGACCACCAGCATCTTCAGATAGGCTTCATCGTCGCGCAATACCGCTTGCAGCTCGCCGAGGTCCAGCTTGCCCGGCGCGACGACGCGATATTGCGGAAAGGCCGATAGGCGGACGATCGTTTCCGCCTGCTGAAACGCCAGATTGTCGAGTTGGGTGCGGATGTCTGCGCGCAGCGCGGCAATTTCGGCCGATTGCGGGAGCTGCGCGAGCCGCGCATCCTCGATCCGCGCGCGTTCGATGTCGCGGTTCAGCGTCGTCGCCTGCCGGAACAGGCGCGCGCCCTCATCGCTGCCGCTCGACAGTTCGCGCGCGAGTACGGCCTGCGTATCGGCGACGCCGGGGCGTATCTGGAGCTGGCTGGCGACGAAGAAATCCTGCAACGCGGCGGGGTCGCTGTCGGCGCGCGCCGCGAGCAGCCGGTAATAGGGCGCCATCATATTGGCCATGCCCACGGTCGAACGTTGCGATTCGGCGAGTGCGCCGACAACCTCGCGATAGATGCCCAGCGCCTTGTCGTCCTGCCCCTGCCGGGTCAGGAAGGCGGCATATCGCGCGCGCGCCGAGGCGAGGGCGGTGGTTTCGGGATATTCGACCGCGAGCAGCGCGACCGCCTCGCCAAAGCGCGCGTCGGCAGCGCCGATATCGCCGAGCGCTTCCTCCGCGAGCGCCAGTTCGCCCAGCATCTGCGAACGCAGGCGGATGATCGAGGTGACGCGCCCTTCGCGCACCGCGAGGGCATCGGCCAGGCCCTTGATCTGCGCCGCCTTGGCCGCCGCGGCATCGCCGCGCAAGCGTTCGACGGTGCCGAGCAGGTGGACCGCCTGCGCGTCGATGATCTGTGCCCGCTCGATCGGCGACAATCGTTCGCGTTCGCCCGCCTGCACCAACCGGGCATCGCCGCCGCTGTTCACCCCGGCGACGATCGCCGGCGCCAGCGTCACCGCGCCGTCGGCGACGATCACGCCCGTTGCGAGCGGCGGGATCGCTGCTTGCAGTCGCGCCGCGGCGCCGTCCAGATCGCGCTGATTGAGCGCGTGGATTGCCCGGAAATTGCGACGCAGGCGCAGCTGGACCGGATCGCTGGTCGGGATCGCTTCCACTTCGGCAAACAGGCGTTCGGCCTCGGCAAATTCGCCGAGGTTCGAACGTTGCAGCGCGCGATTGAGCGTGAATTCGGTCGCGTCGACGCCGACCGCCGCCTGCTCCTCCAGCGCGCGGCGCGACAGCGCGTCGAAAAACTCGGCCGCCTCGGCATAATCGCCGCTGTGGTTGCGGCGGTATCCCTCGGCGAGCGCCTTGTCGATGTCGATCGCGCCCGCGAGCGTGCGGGCAAAACCGTCATTGCCGCCGACCGAGGTTGTCGCGACGCGGATCACGCCGGGAACGACGCGCCGCTGGCGCACCGATTCGAGCGCGATGGCGAGTGCGTCGGCATAGGCTTCGAACCCTTCGGCGGTGTAGGCATTTGCGCCGTTGGTTTCGATCCGCGTCGTCCAGACGGCGTCGCTGTCGCGCAGCGTGCAGCGGCCCGCCGTGCAGGTCACGCGGTCTGCCCGCGCCCGTTCGATGCGCGCGCGGGCGTCGTCGGTCGCCGCGCGCAGCACACGAATCGTGCCGACGGGCTGGCTCGCGTCGCGGCACACGACGGTCCATGCGCGCTCGAACATGCCCTCGACAACCGGGTCGCGCACCGTTGCCTGAACCTCGCACAGCGCGCCGCCTTCGGACCCGATCGAAAAACTGTCGCGCAGCGTCGGATCGCCGCCCTGCGCCAGCGCGCCTGTCGGCACCGTCAGGACAACGGCCGCCAGAGCGGGCATCCAATGCGGAACTCGAACGGTCATCACAATCCCCCAAACACAGACCCCCGGACACACTGGCCCGGGGCGCCGTTCGGGTGCAAACCCGGTGCGGCGCGGACATCGTTGCTGTGGTGCGACCCATTCCCTGCCGGAAACCCTAACCCCTTCGCATCCGAAAGGGAAGTGATCTGCCGCACAGGCAGCTTGCGCCGGGGAGACGGGCCACCTATCTGCAAGGACAAGGCTCAAACGGCGAGGACAAGATGACCACATTCGACGATCGTGAACGGGCATTCGAAACCAAATTCGCACGCGACCAGGAGGTCCACTTTCGCATCATCGCCCGCCGCAACCGGCTGCTCGGCGAATGGGCGGCCGAACGCATGGGGCTGACCCCCGAAGAAACCGATGCCTATGCCAAGGCGGTCGTCCAGGCCGATTTCGAGGAAGCGGGGGACGAGGATGTCATCCGCAAGCTGGCGGGCGACCTGACCGCCGCGAATGTCGATATCAGCGATGCGGAGATTCGCGCCATGCTGAACGACAAGGCCGCCGAAGCGCGGCGCCAGTTCATCGATAGCGCGAATTGAGGCCGCCGCGATGGGCATGCGCGAGGACGAATTGAAGGCGATGATCGAGGCGGCGTTTCCGGGCGCCGCGGTAACGATCACCGACCTTGCCGGCGACAATGACCATTATTCGGCGCATGTGGTCAGCGAATCCTTTCGCGGAATGAGCCGCGTCGCGCAGCACAAGGCGGTCTATGCCGCGCTCGGCGGGCGCATGGGCGGCGAACTTCATGCCTTGCAATTGACCACCGCCGTTCCTTCATAGAGGGAAGAGACACATAATTTTCTGGCGCGCCGCGCCCCCGGAGACTGACCATGAGCGATCCCGCTACCCAAGCCCGTATTTCCAAGCTGGTCGCCGACCATCCCGTGCTGCTGTTCATGAAGGGCACGCCGCTGTTTCCGCAGTGCGGCTTTTCGTCGCGCGCGATCGCCATGCTCGACCGGCTCGGCGTCGAATATGAAACGGTCGACGTGCTGCAGGACATGGAAATCCGCCAGGGCATCAAGGAATACTCCGACTGGCCGACGATTCCCCAGCTCTATGTGAAGGGCGAATTCGTCGGCGGGTCCGACATCATGATGGAAATGTGGGAAGCGGGCGAGCTTCACCAGTTGATGGACGGCATCCCGACGCGCGCGCAATAGGCTCGCGTCCGTGTTCAGCACCACGGGCCGCTGACGGCGCACCCGCCCTTTTCGGTTCAGGCGGCGCTCAGCGGCAGCGCAGTTCGCCGCGGTCGATCGCGCGGCCGAGCAGCGCACCGCCGGCGGCGCCGATGATGGTGCCCACCGTGCGGTCGCGACCGCCGTCGAGCTCGCGCCCGACCAGCGCCCCCACCGCACCCCCGATGATCAGGCCCGTCGTGCCATTGTCGCGGCGGCAATAATAACGGCCATCGCGACCGCGCCAGATGCGGTCGCCGCGCGACAGGCGGCGCGGTTCGTAATAGCGGCCATGGCTGTCATAGATGGCGCGATCCTTGGCGCGCTTGCCATGCGCGGGCGCCCACGGCGGCGGGTCGGCATAGGCGGTGCCGGTCGGCAGCGCCACGGCGGCGAGAAGTGCGGCGGCGAAAATGCGTTTCACGTCGTTGCTCCCTTTATCTGTCGGCGACCGACATCCTAATCTGCCAGCCGGAACGCCCGATGAACGGACTATGTTCCGCCGGGGTGGCGGCGAGGCGGGAGCAACAGCATCCGGGGGGCGGGGCCGTTATGGCCGCTCCGCCCCCCGTCTGCATCGGGGCAAGTGGGGATTTCCGGAGTGGGGGCAGGGGGCATCAGGGACCAGACCGATGCCCCCCACCGCTCCATTTGAGCGGAACACTCGGGAACGTGGAATACCATACAAGGGCCGTGCCAGTTCGGCGTCCGCCCGCTTTCGCGCCGAAGACGCTGGTTAGCAATTTCTTACCATTATGCCGGCCTGTCAAAAAATCCGACAGCGGCGACGGGCGGGATCGCCCGTTCGTTCAGCCAGCGTTCAGCCCATTGACTACAACTGTAGTCGCGTCAGTATCGACGAAGCCAATGGGAGGGGTCCGCATGGCAGAACGAGCAAGCGAATCGGAGATGCAGGTGCTGTCGGCGCTGTGGGATGAAGCCCCGCAGACCGCCGCCGACCTGACCCGGCGCGTCGGTGCGGCGAACGGCTGGACGCAGGCGACGGTCAAGACGCTGCTTGCACGGCTGGTGCAGAAGGGCGCGGTAACCGCCGAGGCCGATGGCCGCCGCTATCTTTACAGCCCCGCGATCGGGCGCGCCGAAGCCGTCGGTGAGGAATCGCAGCGTTTCGTCGACCGCCTGTTCGGCGGCCGCGTCAGCCCGCTGATCGCACACCTCGCCGATCGTGAGGCGCTGAGCGATGCCGACATCGCCGAGATCGAGGCGCTTTTGAAGAAGCTCAAGTCATGAGCGCCGCGATGTTTATCGAAGCGTGGAGCGACACGCTGCTCACGACTGCGCTGCTCGTCGTCGCGGTGTTGCTGATCCGCAAGCCCTTTGCCCGTCATTTCGGCGCGCGGCTGACCTATGGGCTGTGGGCGATCCCCGCGCTGCGGCTCGTGCTGCCGCCGCTTCCCTTTGCCGACCCGGTGACGGCGCCCGTCGTGATGCCGGTCGAGACGGGGACGACGCTGGCGCTGACACTCGATGGCGGCGCGACGGTCGAAGCCGTGACGCCTGCCTGGACGCTGGCCGACGTCATGCCGTGGCTAGTCGTGCCGTGGGCCGCGGGCATGATCGCGGTGATCGGTGCTGCGATGCTGGCGCACCGGCGCTTTCGCGCCGCGGTGCTGACGGACGCGGTCGAGCTGGAACCCATCGGGTCGATCCGGCTGGTGATGACCGACGCCGTCGACGGGCCGGTGGCGTTCGGCCTGTTGCACCGCGTCGTCGCGGTGCCGCAGGATTTCTTTGCCCGCTATGCTGCCGAAGAGCGCGCGCTCGCGGTCGATCACGAGCTGTCGCATCACCGCCACGGCGACCTGTGGGCCAATGCGGCCGCGCTGGTGCTGCTCGCGTCGCAATGGTTCAATCCCTTTGCCTGGCGCGCGATCCGCGCCTTTCAGTTCGACCAGGAGGCGGCGTGCGACGCGCGCGTGCTGACGATGGCCGATGACGCGGCGCGGCACGACCGCGCGGCCAATTATGCCACCGCGATCGTCAAGGCCGCGGTCGGCCCCCGGCTGGCGCTCACCGCGCCGATGGCGGTCCACGATAATCTGCAGGAGAGGCTGACGATGTTGACGAAGCGTGATATTTCGAAGCGGCGCGGCCTGGCCGGCCGGTTGCTGATCGGTGGCGCGGCGCTCGCGGTGCTCGGCGCGACCGCGACGCTGGTTCCGTCGGGGATGGCCGCAGCGACGACGCAACCCGGCGATATTCCGGCACCGCCCGCGCCGCCGCCTGCGCCCGATGCGCCGCCGCCGCCCGAAGCCCCCGATGCGCCCGAGGTGATGGTCTTTACCGGCAGCGACGAAGCGGTGAGCGAAACGGTTACGACCTCCGACGACGGCAAGACACGCGAAGTGCGCCGCATCGTGATCCGCCATGACCATGACAAGGATGGCAAGACGGCCGATGCGTCCGCCGATCACCAGAAAAAGGCGCAGCGTTTCGAGTTTCACATTCCGGGCGGCCTGTCGCGCGAGGATGTGCTCGCGACGCTGAAGGAACAGGGCATCACCGGCGCGCGCGCCGATGTGATCGCCGACAGGCTGGAGGCGAAACGCAAGGAACGGCTCCGCGTCGCGCTGGCGCCGATGCCGCCGATGCCTGCGATCCCGCCGATGTCCTGGTCGGCCGACGGCAAGGCCATGGTGCTCGGCAAGTGCCGCGACGGCAGCAAGGCGGCGCCGATCGTCGACCGGAAGCATAGCGAAGGCGGCAAGCGCAGCCATGTCGTCATGTTCGGCTGCGGCGATTCGGGGGAAATCCGGGCGTTACGCCTGTCGGCGCTCGAAAAGACGCGCGAAGCCTTCGTCGAGGGCGAACGGGCGCGCGGACTGTCGGAAGAAATGCGCGCGAAGGTGATCGCCGACATCGACAAGGCCATCGCCGAAATCAAGAAATCGGACGAATAGCGCCGCACGGGCTTCGATGCCGGTCCTTGCTCCCCGGTGGGGCCGGCGACAGGGGCGGGGAAAGGGAGCGGGCAACCGCTCCCTTTTTCACGCTGATGACACCGGCGGGACGGCGGCATGGGGCGGGGAGCGGAGATCCCCAACTCGTCATCCCGGCCTTCGCGGGAATGACCAAGGTTCAAGTGTGCGGAACGGTCGCCATCGGTCGCGAGGAGCCTTTGTGCGAAATGATCGCCCCTGCCCCTTTCGTTCCGTCCGCCGTGATGCCACATTGAGCGCATGAGCGACGAGAAGCCTTGGCCCGACAGCATCCGCGCCGGCGAGTGCGAGCAGCACGAACCGCTGGTGCGCCGCGTGCTCGCGCCCAACCCGTCGCCCTATACCTTCACCGGCACGCAGACGTGGATTGTCGGTGCGGGGCGTGACGTGGCGGTGATCGATCCCGGTCCGACGGGCAGCGGGATGAGCGTGGGCGATCCGCCCGACGCCAACGGGCGGGGGCATGTCGAGGCGATCCTGCGTGCCGTGGAGGGGCAGCGCGTCGCGGCGATCCTTTGCACGCACACGCACCGGGACCATTCGCCCGCCGCCGCGCCGCTGAAAGCCGCGACGGGCGCGCCGATCATTGGCTGCGCGCCGCTCGCGCTGTCCGACGACGGGCCGCGCGCCGATTCGGCGTTCGATCCCGATTATGCGCCCGACCGCGTGCTGATGGACGGCGAGCGGATCGCGGGTGACGGCTGGACGATCGAGGCCGTGGCGACGCCGGGGCACACGTCGAACCATCTCTGCTTCGCGCTGGTCGAGACAGGTGCGTTGTTCACCGGCGATCATGTCATGGCCTGGTCGACCAGCGTGGTGAGCCCGCCCGACGGCGACATGGCGGCCTATATGGCCAGCCTGTCCAAGCTCCATGACCGCGAGGATCGCGTCTATTATCCCGCGCACGGCCCGGCGGTGACCAAGCCGCGCCAGCTGGTGCGCGGGATGCTGGGGCACCGCAAGCAGCGCGAACGGCAGATCTTGCGGGAACTCGAAAGGGGCACACGCGTGATCCCCGACATGGTGAAACATATGTACAAGGGCCTCGACCCGCGTCTGACCGGCGCCGCCGGTCGTTCGGTGCTCGCCCATCTTCTCGACCTCGAGGCGCGCGGCCGCGTCGCGCGTGAGGACGAGTGCTGGAGGCTGGTCGCATGAACCGGGGATTGTTCCGCGTCGCGGTCGTCGCGGTGCTCGCGCTCGCACTCTTCTTCGGTTGGCGCGCGTGGAGCGACTGGCAGCGCGGCTATGATCCCCAGACCGTCGTTGCCGCGAGCCTTGAGGGGCTGAAGGAGCAGAATGTTCTGGTCCCCTTCACCGCGCGTTACGTCGCGGTGGTGACCTCGACGCAGAGTCGGCTGGGGCTGAGCGCCAAAAAGACGCTGATCATGCCGGGGACGGTGCGTTACGAACTCGATCTTGGCCGTCTGAAACAGTCGGATCTCGATTGGGACGGCGCGACCAATGCGCTGACGGTCACGCTGCCGCCGCTGCGGCTCGCGGGCCCCGAAATCGACATCGACGCGATCAGCGAGTTTCGCGACGGCGAAATCCTGCTGACCCTGACCGATGCCGAAGCGTCGCTCGACGCGGCGAATCGCAAGGCGGCGCAAGAGGAACTCATCAGGCAGGCGCGCGGCGCGACGCCGATGCGCCTCGCCGAAGGCGCTGCACGCGCCGCGATCGAGCAAAGCTTTGCGATGCCGTTGAAGGCCGTCGGCATCGACGCCACGGTGACTGCGCGTTTCGAGTAAGGACCGGGGGGCTGCTCTAGCTTTTGCGGAACAGCGCTTCGGCCGCGGCTTTCTGGCTTGTCGCCGCACGGCGGTGGGCGCGGACGCGCTCGATTTCGGCCTCGAGCGCCGCGAGGCGCGCGTCGAGTTCGTCGACCGACAGGGGATCGAGCGGCTGGCGGACGAGGGCGCTCAGCACATCGTCGCGGCGGCGCGGCAGCTCGTCATCGTCCATGGCCATCCTCCTGAAATGACGCGCGACTGTTGACCCGTGTCGCCGCACTGTCAATAAGGCGCGGCAGGGCGTAGGAAACCGGACCAGTGGGGGAATAAAGCGTGACCAGCCTGCCAGCAGACATGACTGCCGTCGCCATCGGCGCGCCGGGGGGACCGGAGATGTTGCAGTCCGTGACGCGGCCGGTGCCGCAGCCCGGTGCCGAAGAGGTGCTGATCCGCGTCGCCGCGGCAGGGGTCAACCGCCCCGACGTGCTGCAGCGCATGGGCCTGTATCCGCCGCCGCCGGGCGCGTCGGACCTGCCGGGGCTTGAGGTCGCGGGCACAGTCGTGGCGGTCGGACCGGGGGGCGATCCCGAAATGCTGGGACAGGAGGTGTGCGCGCTCGTCGCCGGCGGCGGCTATGCCGAATATTGCACGGCGCCGGTAGGAAGCTGTTTGCCCGTGCCGAAGGGCTTTTCGATGGCCGAGGCCGCGGCGCTGCCCGAAACCGTCTTTACCGTGTGGCACAATCTGTTCGAGCGCGGCTATGTGCAGGAGGGTGAGACGGTGCTGGTCCACGGTGGCACGAGCGGTATCGGCACGACCGCGATCGGCCTTTGCAAGCTGTTCGGCATCAGGGTGATCGTGACCTGTGGCAGCGCCGACAAATGCGACGCGGCGCGCGCCCTGGGCGCCGACCTCGCCGTCGATTATTCGAACGAGGATTATGTCGCGGCGGTGAAGGATTTTACCGGCGGGGCGGGGGTCCATGTCGTGCTCGACATGGTCGGCGGCGATTATGTGCCGCGCAATCTCGACTGCCTCGCCGACGACGGCCGCCACGTGTCCATCGCCTTCCAGCGCGGTGCCAAGGTCGAGATCGACGTTTCGCAGGTGATGCGCCGCCGCCTGACGCTGACCGGATCGACGTTGCGCGCCCGCAGCGCAGCCTTCAAGGCGCTGCTCGCCGACGAGATCCACCGCACGCTTTGGCCGCGCCTAGCCGAAGGTGCGTGGAAGCCGGCGATGGATCAGGCCTTTGCCCTGACCGACGCCGCCGCCGCCCACGCGCGGATGCAGGCGGGCGCGCACGTCGGCAAGATCGTGCTGACCGTTTAACCCGGCGCGTCGGCGAGCGCGGGCGGGGCTGACGTGGCTGTCGGTAGTCGGCCGACGCCCTCAGGCGGGTTCGAGAGTCCGTGGTTCGAGGATCAGGCGGTCGACCAGCGCATCGACTGCCTGTTCGGCGGCTGCGATCGAGTCGGCCAGTCGTTGATCGCCGAACTCGTCATATTCGATCGCGATCATGTGATTGTCGTGCAGGCCGATATAGGCGAGCGGCGCAGCGAGCCCCGATTCGACGAAATTATTGTGCGCCTGCCGCCCGCCCGGATCGTAACCATAGTCGCCGCGCGCCGAGAGCGTCACCAGCGTTTTGCCCGCGGGCAGCATCGGCCAATAGGGGTCGCCGTCGCGGGCGCGGTCGAAGCCGAAGGTGACGCCGACGCGCACGATATTGTCGAGCCACGCCTTGAGCGTCGCGGGCATTCCGAAATTATACATCGGCGCGCCAACGATCACGATGTCCGCCGCGATCAGTTCGGCGATGAGCCGGTCGCTTTCGGCGAGCCGGGCCTTTTGCGCCGCGTCGCGCTTTTCAGGCCGCGTGAAGGCCGCGGCCACCCAGTCGGCATCGACCGGCGCGGGCGGATGCTGGCCGACGTCGCGATAGGTCACCGCGTCGGTCGGGCGCAGCGCGGTCCAGCGTTCGACAAAGCGCGCGCCGAGGCGGCGGGTGTGCGACCCGTGCGGATCGCGGCCCGACACGCCGGGGCGGGCGCTGGAATCGATGTGCAGCAGGCGGAGGGCGGCGGGATTCAATTCAAACATGGTGAAATCCTTTTCATCCATAGGAGAGGTGCTATCATGAATAATATGGATTATTTCAGTAGGTCGAACACGAATCCGTCATCTTATGACTCAACCTGATTCATCTATAGCGCAGCTGCGCCGCCTGCCGCCGCTCGCCGCCCTGCGCGCGTTCGAAGCCGCCGCGCGCCATGTCAGCTTTCGGCAGGCGGCGGAGGAGCTGGGGGTGACGCCGACGGCGATCAGCCACCAGGTCCGGCTGCTGGAGGACAGCCTGGGATTCGCGCTGTTCGTGCGGCGCGCGCGCGGCGTCGTGCTGACCGACGCGGGGCGGCGGCTGTTCCCGACCCTGCGCGACGGCTTCGATGCGTTCGAGCGCGCGATCTGGGAATTGTCGCCGCGCCCGCGCCGCGTCGCGGTGACGTTGAGCGCGACGACGCTGTTCACCGTGCGCCGCATCCTGCCCGCGATCGGCCGGTTCCGCGAACGTTTCCCGGACTATGACCTGCGCCTCCATGCCTCCGACGATCCGGTCGACCTGATCGCCGGGGAGGCCGATGTCGCGGTCCGTTATGGATCGGGCGCCTTCCGCGGGTTGGTCGCCACGCCCCTGCTGGCCGAGCGCTTCGGCGTCCTATGCAGCCCCAAGATGGCGATTGCGCGGCCGAACGATCTGCGCGGCGCCACCTTGCTGCACATCGAATGGCGGCGCGCGGGCAAGGCGCCCGACTGGCGCCGGTGGGCGCGGCTTGCGGGGATCGAGGGGCTGGCGGTCGATCGGGGACCGCGCTTCACCGAGGATGATCATGCGCTGCAAGCCGCGGCGGCGGGCAGCGGCGTGGTCTTGTCGGGGCTGGCGCTCGCGCAGCCGACGATCGACGCCGGGCTGCTCGTCCACCCGTTCGGCCCGGTGATCGAGGGCGAAGCCTATCATGTCGTCACGACACCCGACAACCGCGACGCGCCGGCGGTGTGTGCGGTCTGCGACTGGCTGCGCGAGGACGTCGTTTAGCGCGCAATCGGCCTGCGCTTGCGCGGAACGCTATTAAGGTCTAAACCGCCGCCGGATGGCCGCCCCGCGAGGGGCGGCCCTTATTATTTCCGCTTTTGGAGTGCAGTCATGGCCAATGCCAATCCGACCCCGCTGATGCCGCATGCGACCGCCGCCTGGCTGGTCGACAACACCGGCCTGACTTTTGGCCAGATCGCCGAATTTTGCGGCATCCACATCCTCGAGGTGCAGGCGATCGCCGACGAGACGGCGGCGACCAAATATACCGGCCGCGACCCGGTGCGCGCGCACGAGTTGTCGATGGAGGAAATCGAAAAGGGGCAGAAGGACCCCAATTACAAGCTCAAGATGACCGTGCAGGCGCAGGACGTGATTCGCCGCACCCGCGGGCCGCGCTACACCCCGGTCAGCAAGCGGCAGGACAAGCCCGACGGCATCGCATGGATCCTGAAGAACCACCCCGAAGTGTCCGACGGCGCGATCAGCAAGCTGATTGGCACGACGCGCAACACGATCGGCGCGATCCGCGACCGCAGCCACTGGAACAGCGCGAACATCGTCCCGAAAGACCCGGTGACGCTGGGCCTCTGTTCGCAGCGCGAACTCGACGCGCTGGTCGCCAAGGCGGCGAAGAAGGCGGGGATCAAGGCGCCCGAGGACAGCCGGTTGGAGGGCGACCGCGAGGCGCTGCTCGAAGAACTGCGCGCCGAACGCACCGCGGCAAACGAAGCGCGCGCGGCCGAAGAGGCACAGGCCGACGGCGAAGACTGAAGCCTGTAATGGCGGCGCTTGCCGTCATTGCGAGGAGCGAAGCGACGAAGCAATCTCCTGCAATCGCCCTTTTGCAACGATGGCTGGAGATTGCTTCGCTTCGCTCGCAATGACAGGGGAGCAAGGCATGACGATCGGCGACGAGGAAAATATCCCGGCGGCCAGCGGTTCGCCGGACGCCTCGCTGACCCAGGACGACAGCTTTACCGCGACGAGCCATGCGGGCCTCACCTATCCGTGGGGAGAGGCCGCGCCCGGCGCGGGCGAGACGATCCGCATCGCGGGCGGGATCAGCTGGGCGCGCATCCCGATGCCGGGTTCGCTCGGCCATATCAACAGTTGGCTGCTCGACGACGATGACGGTGTGGCGGTGGTCGATACCGGCGTCTGCCTGACCATGTGCTCTGATGCCTGGAAGGCGCTCTATGCGGGCGCGCTCAAGGACCGGCGGATCACGCGCGTGATCGGCACGCACCTCCACCCCGACCATATCGGTCTCGCCGGCTGGATCGCGAAAAAGCAGGGTGTGAAGCTGTGGATGACGCGCGGCGAAATGCTCACCGCACGCGCGATCGTCGCCGATTCGTCCGACAGCGCGCCCGAAGAGGCGCTGGCGCAGTCGCGCGCCGCGGGCTGGGATGCGGAGGCGATCGAAGCGCAGCGCGGGCGCGGCTGGAACATGTTCCAGCGCATGATCTTCACCCTGCCGCGCTCCTATGTGCGGATCGCCGACGGCGATGTCCTCGACATGGGGGCGCATCGCTGGCGCGTCGTTGTGGGATCGGGGCACAGCCCCGAACATGCGTGCCTGTGGAACGAGGCCGAAGGCGTGCTCATTTCGGGCGACCAGGTGCTGCCGCGGATCAGTTCGAACGTGTCGGTGAACATCACCGAACCCGATGCCGACCCGCTGGGCGAATGGCTGGCGTCGATCGACAAGCTGCTGCGCACCGTTCCCGCCGACGTCATCGTCTGCCCCGCGCATGGCGAGCCGTTCAGGGGGCTGCACGTCCGGATGACGGCGCTGCGCGACGAGCATCGGATGCGGCTGTACAACCTCGCCGAAGCGGTCGCCAGGGCGCCGATGCGCGCGGTCGATGCCTTTCCGCTGCTCTTCAATCGCCCGATCGGCGAGCATAACCGCGGGCTGGCAACGGGCGAAGCGCTCGCGCATCTGAAGCGGCTGGAGGTCGAGGGGCGGGTGAGGCGCGAGGATCGCGACGGCGTGTGGTGGTATCACGGGGTGGCGTGAGGCCGCTCAGGCGGCGTCGTGGAAAATCACCCCCAGCGTGTGCCGCCGCCCCGAACGGATTTCGCTGACGCCGTGACGCATCGCAACGCGGTAATCGCCGCGCGACCCGCGCACCGGACGGACATTGACCGCGAAGATCACGGCATCGCCCTTCGCCAGCGGCACGACCGCGGCGCGCGACTGCATCCGCGGCCGCTGTTCGGTGAGAATGAACTCGCCGCCGGTGAACGCTTCCCCCGGCGCCGACAGCAGCACCGCCGCCTGCACCGGAAAGACATGCTCGCCGTATAGATCCTGATGCAGACAGTTGTAGTCGCCCGGTCCATATTGCAGCAGCAGCGGTGTCGGCCGCCGCTGCCCGGCGGCATCGCAGCGCGCGAGGAAATCGGCGTGGTCGGAGGGAAAGCGCGCGGGCAGCCCCATGCGTTCGTGCCAGCGGTTCGCGAGTGGCGCGAGGCGCGGATAGAGGCGGCTGCGCAGCGCTGCGACGAGCGGCGGCAGCGGATAGGCGAAATAGCGATATTCGCCGCGCCCGAAGCCGTGGCGCGCCATCTGGATATGGCTGCGGAACAGCGGCGGCATGTCGTAGGCGGCGGCAAGCGCGTCGCATTCGGCATCGCCGAGCAGCCCCGGCAGCACCGCCCATCCCGCGCCGTCGAGCGCGGTGGCCGCAGCGTCCCAGTCGGTCGCCGCGAGGCGGGCCGCGATATCGGTGTCGATTGCTGTCGTCATGGACTGCTCATGGCGTGGGCATCGGCGATACGCGCCCCGTTTCTTGCGGCCAAAACAAAGGTTCAATCGCCGCGCTGCATGATCCAGCTGAACGCCATCGCGTTGAACAGAGTGTAGAGGCCATAGAGGGTCGCGGCGGTGACGGCGCTGCGCGTCGCGATCGCCATCGCGCCGACGAGGAGCAGAAACTCGAAGATATAGGTCGCGTGCGGCCCGACCTTGTCGGCGAGCGGGCGCACCATCTGTTGCACCAGCGGGTCGTCGCACTCCATGAAGGCGCGGTGCATCGCGAAATTGCCGACCCCGGCGCAGAAAATGGCAATGATGGCAATCAGCATAGGATTGCAGATGGGGCGTTGGGGGTGGAAATACCAGCGGATTTCGGCCTATGACCGGCGCGGTGCAGGTGCCGCCGCGCGGTGCGCCGCTCGGAATGCCTCCTCTCTCTCCCCGGCGAAGGGCCCGTTCGATGACCTTTTTTCTGCGCCGCGCCGCCATTGCCCTGCTCGTCGCGGCGGGCGCCGCGCCCGCCCACGCCATCCCGGTCGCGCCGACCATTTCGCCGCTGATCGTTCCGGCGATGGTGCCGTCGCTGCTTCCCGAAACCACCCCGCTGCCGCTGCCCGACCCGGTGCGCGCGATGATCGCTGCGGCGATCGACAGCGGCGAAAAGCGCGACATCGACACGGTCGTGTCGCTGGCGAAGGCGACCAATCCGCGCTCGATCGGCGACATCGAGGCGATGCTGGCGGCGGCCAAAGCTATTCGCGAGGGCGGCGAACAGCCCGATCCGGTGCGGCAGATGCTCGCCGCGGCGATGGCGAGCCAGAAGGACGGCGATGTCGAGGCGGTGGGCAAGCTCGCCAAGGCGACGCTGCCCGATCAGGCGGCTAAGATCGAGGCGCTGCTCGCCCAATATCGCGCCGACCGCGCCAGGGAGAAAGCGGCCGAGGCCGCAGTGGCGCGCGCAAAGCTCGCGCAGGCTAAATTATGGCAGAACTGGAAGGGCGAGGGCCAGATTGGCGCCTCCATCAGCACGGGTAACACCAAATCGTCGGGGCTTAGCGTGGGGGTCGCGCTCGCGCGCAAGGGGCTCGACTGGGATCAGCGGTTTCGCGCGCAGGCCGATTATCAGCGGACGAACGGGCGCACCTCGGTCGAACGCTATCTGGTCGAATATGAACCGCAGATCGAGGTCAGCGAGCGCGCCTTTGCCTATGGTCTCGGCCGCTGGGAACGTGACCGCATCCTGGGGTTCGGCGAACGCTGGAACGCCTCGGCGGGGCTCGGCTACAAGCTGATCGCCGACAAGAAGATGGCGCTCAGCGTCAAGGCGGGACCGGCGTGGCGCGACACCGATTATATCCCCGGCCGCGGCATCGACGACAGCGAAGTCACCGGGCTCGCGGGGCTCGATTTCGGGTGGCAAT
Source organism: Sphingopyxis alaskensis RB2256 (assembly GCF_000013985.1). Taxonomy (GTDB): domain Bacteria; phylum Pseudomonadota; class Alphaproteobacteria; order Sphingomonadales; family Sphingomonadaceae; genus Sphingopyxis; species Sphingopyxis alaskensis. The sequence continues at coordinate 382,469 of NC_008048.1, forward strand.
TGTCGCCGACCTTGCGGCTGACGCAGGTGGCATCGACGATCGTCGGCGGGCGCAACACCTCGACGAGCGCGTTGACCGCGCTCAACGCCAAGCTGACCGGCGCCTTGTCGGCGCGCTTTTCCTATTCGGCCGAAATCGACACCGACCCGCCGCCGGGGGTCGAAACGGTCGACACGATGACGCGCTTCACGCTGGTTTACGGCTTTTAGCGAGAAAACGCAGCGGGTCATAACCCGTCCCAAAGTTTTCGTCATTCCGGCGGAGGCCGGAATCTCGCCCTCACGTTCGACCGCAACGGCGAGATCCCGGCCTTCGCCGGGATGACGATGACGATGGGGATGAGGCTGTTACGACATCGTGGTCAGTCGAAGGCCTCGGCGCCACCGATCGCCTCGCCCTCGGCGAGCAGTCCGGCGCCGGGGACATGGTTGAATTCGATGCGGATGCCGTCGGGATCCTCGAACAGCAGCGAATAATAGCCGGGCGCCCATGGCTCCTCCTGTGGACCGTGAACGAAGCGGATATCGTCGCGGTCTTTCAAAAAGGCATAGAGGCGGTCGACCGCAGCGCGGTCGCGCATCCGGAAGCAGGCATGGTGCAGCCCCGGCGCGCCCTGATCGAAGCGCTTGCCCACATTTTCGGGGCTGGGCGTGCGGATGCCGATCGCGGTGCGCCCGCCGACGCCGTAAAACATCGCGTCGCTGTCGAGCACGATCTTGAGGCCGAGATAGCCGATGAGGTCGCGCCAGAACGCGGTCGAGCGCGCGAAGTCGCCCGCGGTCAGGATGACGTGGGCGACGCCGTTGAGGTCGCCGCTCATCGGATCGCGGCGAGCGTGTAGAGAAATTCGGCGAAGCCCATCGTCGCATCGACCAGGCCTGCGACCCTGGGGTTGGTCGAATCGATCAGATAATATTCGTCGGGGGCGTGCGCGCCCGATCCGTGGCCGATGCCGAAATGCGCCGCGGGAATCGACACCGGCGGCGCGGTGAAGGTCGCGCCCGGCCAGCTGCCCGCCATGCGCGGGTTGAGGCTCGTCGCGACGCCGAGCCTTTTATAGGTCGCGAGTTCGGAACGGACGAGGCGGCTGTCCTCGGCGACCTCGGTGGGGTCGTAGCCGCCCGACACATTCATCTCGACATCGGTGAAACCATGTTTGTCGAGGTGAGCGCGGAGCTTCTTCTCGGCCTCGGCGCGCGTCTGGTTGGGAACGAGGCGGAGGTCGAGCTTGGCGACCGCGCGGCCGGGCAGGATCGTCTTGCCGCCGGGGCCGGTATAGCCCGCAACCAGCCCCTCGATATTGACCGTCGGCTCCTGCGCCAGCCGGATCAGCGCGTCGTCGTAGGCGAGATTATCGATCCAGTGGGTAATGCCGAGCGCCTGTTTCTGCGCGGCTTCGTCGCCTGCCCTGGCGGCCGCGCGGATCAGTTCCTTTTCGCGCTCCGTAAGCGGGCGGACATTTTCGAACCAGCCTTCGATCGCGGGGGTGTTGCCATCCTTCGTCACCAGCGTCTGCAGCGCCTGCACCAGCCGCCACGCGGGCGAGTCGACCATCGCCTTGAGGCTGGAATGCACGTCTTTTTTGGGGCCGCGGCCCCATTTCTCGCCGCTGGCGATCAGTTCGAGTTCGATGATGCCTTTAGACCCCAGATTGACCGTGACATTGCCGGTCTTGCCCTGCGAGGCGAAGGGGATGAAGATGCCCTCGCATTTCCTGAGCGCGGCAAGGATGTTGGGCTTGGTCGCGATCTGGCGGAAATGCGGCGAGCCGATCTCCTCCTCGCCTTCGCAGACGAGGACGATGTTGACCGGCAGCTTCGCCCTGGCGGCGCGGATCGCGTGGAGCGCGGCGAGGAAGGCGGCTTCCGGCCCCTTCTGGTTCACCGCGCCGCGGCCCATGATTGCCCGGCCGAAACCGGGGCGCTCGACCATCCGCCCTTCGAGCGGCGGCGACGACCATTCGGCGGGATCGAACTGTTTGACGTCATACATGAAATAGATGCCGAGCGTGCGGGGGGCGCCGACGTCGATCGTGCCGAACACGCCGGGGTGGCCGTCGGTGGGGACGATCTCCACATTGGTGAACCCGGCGTCGCGCGCGAGTTCGGCCATAAAGGCTGCGCCTTCGGCCATGTTCAGATTTTCGGCGGCGATCGAGGGGAGGGCAATCCAGTCGCGGATGCGCTGGATCGAGGCGGCCTTGCCCGCCTCGGCGGCCTTGCGGATCGCGGCCGACTGGCTGCTCGCGGCCAGGACCGGGAGCGGGTGCATCATCGTTGCACCTGCGCCCAGCATGGCTGCCCCGCGCAGCACCCCGCGCCGTTCGAGTAGCGTGCGGAGAGACTGTTCCTTCATGTCCATCGCGAACCCCTTTTGCGTTAAGGATTTATCCAGTAATCCTGCCTCAATTCATGCGATCAGCCGGGCTGTCGCACGGCGCCACGCGGTTGAAACTCCACCATCACGGACTTGATGTCGAGTACCGGCGTGCCGTCGATCGCATCGCGCCCTTCGACCTCCGCCGCCGCAGCCGTGTGCCGGTCTCGATCTTTTCGTCCGGGACCTTGTCGAAAAGGAAGATCACCTCGGCATGGCTGAAGTCGGCGAGGCCCGCGAGCGCGCCGGGACTGAAGCGGTCGGCGTCGCGCCCGATCCGCGCGCGATTCCTGCCCCGATTATCTTCGATTGCCTCGGTCCGGCCGTCCCGGACATGGGCGAGGGAGCGAGAGTCAAGGGCATCGGTGATCCCCTGCTGCGTTGACGCTGATGGCGCAGCGCGCCTAGCCTTGCAAGAAAGGAGAGAAGCGATGGACTTTCAGGGCAAGAGCGTCGTGATCACCGGTGGTGCGACAGGCATCGGTTTTGCGCTGGCGAAGCGGATCGGGACGGCAGGCGCGCGGATCATCCTGTTTGAACCGCGTGAGGAAAGACTTGCCGCGGCCGTCGAGGCGCTGGCGCCGTTCGGGGTCAATGCGTGCGCGTTCGCGGGTGATGTCACCGATGCCGCTGCGGTAGAGGCGCTCGCCGATTTCGCCTGGGCAACGCATGGCCGCGCCGACGCAATCATCGCCAACGCCGGGGTCGGCGGGGTTCGGACCGAGATACTCGATACCGACGATGCCGCGGCGCGCGCGCTGATCGAGGTCAACTTCTGGGGCGTATGGAATTGCGTCCGCACCTTCGGCCGGCGCTTTCAGGGCGATGGCCTCCCGTCGGCGATCTACGCGACAGCGTCGGAGAATGGCCTGTTCAACGCGGTGCGCCGGAACGGCGGCATCTATGTCGCCAGCAAGCATGCCGTGATTGGCCTGATGGACACGCTGCGCAACGAGGCGCCGGACACGATCGAGGTCGGCGTGATCATTCCCGGCTGGGTGAAGTCCGACATGACGCGCCACGCCGATGCGGCGATGGACGCCGACGTCTTTGCGAATCGCATCGTGCCGCAGATGGAGGCAGGCCAATTCTACCTCGTCAGCCATCCGTACAACGTCGTGCGGATGGAAGAGCGCTGGGCCGAGGCCTATGCCGCCTTTGCCAAATACGCCCCGCGCGAGCCCGGCGATGACGCGATGGACGTCGCGCTATTCATGGAACGCATGCGCGCCGAGCGCGAAGGCCTTACACCCCCGCCAGCAACCCCTCATCCTTGATCCGCTTTTGCCACAGCTTCGGCGCGTTGACGTGGACGTTCTGGCCTTCGCTGTCGACCGCGACGGTGACGGGGAAGTCCTGCACCTCGAACTCGTAGATCGCCTCCATGCCGAGGTCGGCGAAGCCCACCACCTTGCTGCCCTTGATCGCGCGCGCGACAAGGTAGGCGGCACCGCCGACCGCCATAAGGTACGCGCTCTTGTGCTTCGCGATCGATTGCGTCGCGGCGGGGCCGCGTTCGGCCTTGCCGACGCAGGCGAGCAGGCCCTGACCCAGCATCATGTCCATGAACTTGTCCATGCGCGTCGCGGTCGTCGGGCCGGCGGGGCCGACGATTTCCTCGCCGACGGGGTCGACCGGGCCGACATAATAGATGACGCGGCCCCTGAACTCGACGGGCAATTGCTCGCCCTTCGCGAGCATGTCGGCGATGCGCTTGTGCGCGGCGTCGCGGCCGGTGAGCATCTTGCCGCTCAAGAGCAGGCGGTCGCCCTGTTTCCAGCTCGCGACGATCTCGGGGGTGAGATGGTCGAGATCGACGCGCTTCGCCGTGGTGTCGGGCTTCCAGTCGATCTGCGGGTAATCGGCGAGTTTCGGCGGTTCGAGATAGGCCGGGCCGCTGCCGTCGAGGGTGATGTGCGCGTGGCGGGTCGCGGCGCAGTTCGGAATCATCGCGACCGGCTTCGAGGCGGCATGGGTCGGCCAGTCGGCGATCTTGACGTCGAGCACGGTCGAAAGCCCGCCCAGCCCCTGCGCGCCGATGCCGAGCGCATTGACCTTTTCATACAGTTCGATCCGCAGTTCCTCGGTCGGATTGCTCGGGCCGCGCGCGAGCAGCTCGGTCATGTCGATCGGGTCCATCAGCGACTGTTTGGCGAGCAGCATCGCCTTTTCGGCGGTTCCGCCGATACCGATGCCGAGCATCCCCGGCGGGCACCAGCCGGCGCCCATCTGCGGCACCATTTCGAGCACCCAGTCGACGATCGAATCCGACGGGTTCATCATCTTGAACTTCGACTTGTTTTCGCTGCCGCCGCCCTTTGCGGCGACGTCGATCACGACCTTGTTGCCGGGGACCATCTCGACATTGAGCACCGACGGCGTATTGTCCTTCGTATTGACGCGGCTGAACGCCGGGTCGGCGAGGATCGAGGCGCGCAGCTTGTTTTCGGGATGGAGATAGGCGCGGCGCACGCCTTCGTCGACGACCTGTTGCAGGCTGCGGGGCGAATCGAGGCGGCAGTCCATGCCCCATTTGATGAAGACGGTGACGATGCCGGTGTCCTGACAGATCGGTCGGTGCCCCTCGGCGCACATGCGGCTGTTCGACAATATCTGCGCCATCGCGTCCTTGGCGGCGGGCGACACTTCGCGCTCATAGGCGGCGGCAAGCGCGCGAATATAGTCCATCGGATGAAAATAGCTGATGTACTGAAGCGCGTCGGCGATGGTTTCGATCAGATCGTCTTCGCGAATGATGACGGTGTTCATGTGCAGCCTTTCGCCCTTTTAATGGGATTCGGCGCTTCCCTAGCCCCGGCGGGGCGGGGTGGGAAGCCATTTGCCGCGACAGGGAAAACCCAAAATCAGGACAATGTGATGTTGTAACCTTGGTCATGTTATGCCATATCCTGCTCGATCATCGCCGCAACGGAGAATCGGGTGACCGAAGTTGCCAGCCCTGCCCCTGTCCTAATGCGCCCCGCCGCTTTCCTGAGCCGGGGGAGGGCGCTTGTTCGGGCTGCGCGCGGTTCGCGGCCGCTGACGTCGCTGTCGGGCGATCAGCTGGCGATGGGATTGTCGGGGCTCTGCCTTGTCCATTGCCTTGCGACGACGATCTTTTTCGCCTCGATCGCCTCGGTCGGCGGCGTGTTTCTCGACAATCATCTGTTCCACGAGATCGGGCTGATCGTCGCGATCGGCTTTGCGCTCATCACGCTCGTCGCGGGCGTGCTCAGCCACGGCTATATGATGCCGTTCGCGGTCGGCAGCTTCGGGCTCGGCATGATGGCGGGCGCGCTGGCGCGGCCGCACGACGGCAGCGAAGTGATCGCGACGATGATTGGCGTCGCGGTAGTTGCGCTCGGCCACGACCTCAACCGCCGCGCGCGCGGCTGACCCGGCGCCAAAGCGGATCGGTCCGCCGCTTGCGGGCACCCCGCAAAGAGCCTACATTGCGCCATAGTCAGCGCGCGATTTTCCGCGCCAGAGGAGCCGCCATGGGCAAGCATGACCATCCGCACGTCGAAGCCAGCGGCGCCTCGCTCGCCAGGGCGGCGCAGGCCGCGCTCGAAGGCGCGGGCGAAGCGTGGACCGACATGCGCGCCGAGATTTTCGACGCAGTCGCCGCGATCGGCAAGCCCGCGAGCGCTTATGAGATCGCCGACATCGTCTCGCAAAAGCGCGGGAAGCGCGTCGCGCCGAACAGCGTCTATCGCATTCTCGACCTGTTCGTCGCGAACAACCTCGTCCGCCGGGTCGAGAGCGCTAACGCCTTTGTCGCCAACAGCCATCCCGGCTGCCTGCACGACTGCATCTTTCTGATCTGCGATACGTGCGGCACCGCGGTGCATGTCGATGACGACACGCTGTCGACCGGGGTGCGCGCCGCCGCCGAAAAGACGGGTTTCGCCGCCGAACGCCCGGTGATCGAAGTGCGCGGTAAATGCGCCGAGTGCCAATAGGGTGAAGCGCGCCGTGTCGCCGGACGGTTGAATGCCGCTCGGGGGGGTTCAGCAATGGATCGAGGCCGAGCGTGCGCGTCCGCCCGCGCCGACGCGCGCCTGGTACTGGACGCTGGCGCTCGGCATCGCGGTGCTGGTGTTCGGGGCGTGGCTGACGCAGATTTTCCCGCAGCAGGGCCATGCGATCGCGCCGGGCTATGGGGCGCCGGTGCTCGCCTTGGAGTTCGCCGGCGGGCAGGACGATCTCGAGGCGATTTTCGGGGTCGAAAGCGATCCGCAGCAGGTCGCGCGCCTCGCGGCGATGCGCACGGGGAACGAGCGCGACTATCTTTACATGTTGCTTTACGCGGGCTTCCTTGCCTGCGGCTGTTTTGCGCTGTGGCGCGAGCTTCGCGCGCGCGCTTTGCTGGCCGCGACGATGCTTCCCGCAGCTGCGGCGCTCTGCGATGCCTATGAAAACTGGCTGCTTTTCGATATCCAGGCGGCCTTTACCGCGGGCGATTATTCGCCCGCGATGGCCAGCCTGCCCTATCCGGTCGCGGCGAAGTTCCTGCTGCTCGCGCTGACCAATGTCGTCATCGGCGCCGCGGCGACGCAGTTCGGGCGCTGGTGGGCGCTGTTCGGGACGCTCGCGATCCTGGCCGCGATCCCGACGGTAATGGCGATCATCACTCCCGCCGCCTTTGCGTGGATGCTGATCCCGTCGGCGGCGGGCGGATGGCTGTTGTTGCTCGCGCTCGCGGCGGCGGGAAGCTGGCGGGCGATCGCGCGCGGGCAGCCGCTGGCCGGCTGACGGTCGTGCTCGCAATCCGGTGCGACATCGCCTATATCGGTGATCATGTATGATTATGTCACCATAACCGCCGACGATGCGACCGCCCCGGCGCGCGTGCGCGACGGCACGATCAAGCTGCACGACGAGGCGGGCTTTGCGGGCATGCGCAAGGCGGGGCGGCTGTCGGCCGAGATCCTCGACGCGCTCGTCCCCTTTGTCCAGCCGGGGGTGACGACTGCGGCGATCGACGACCTCGTCCGCACAATGATGCTGGAGGGCGGGGGCATTCCCGCGACCTTGGGCTATCGCGGCTTCACGCACAGCTGCTGCACCAGCATCAACCATGTCGTGTGTCACGGCATTCCCGACGACAAGCCGCTGCGCGAGGGCGACATCGTCAATGTCGATGTCACCAGCATCGTCGATGGCTGGCACGGCGACACCAGCCGCATGTATCTGGTCGGCGAAGTGCCGATCAAGGCGCGGCGGCTGGTGGAAGTCACCTATGAATGCCTGATGCTCGGCATCGAGCAGGCGAAGCCGGGCAACCGCATGGGCGACGTCGCGCATGCGATCCAGACCCACGCCGAACGCCACCGTTATTCGGTCGTCCGCGATTTCTGCGGTCACGGGCTGGGCCAGATGTTCCACGACGCGCCCGAGGTCGTCCACGCCGGGCGCCCCGGCACCGGGCCGGAGCTGCGCCCCGGCATGTTCTTTACGATCGAGCCGATGATCAACACCGGCAAATATGCGGTAAAGATGCTCGCCGACGGCTGGACCGCGGTGACGCGCGACCGCTCGCTGTCGGCGCAGTTCGAGCACAGCATCGGGATCACCGAGACGGGTTGCGAGATTTTCACCGCGAGCCCGAAGGGTTTGAACGCGCCGCCGTGGGGCTGACCGGCACGACGATTCCCATTTCGTCACCCCGGACTTGATCGGGGTCCAGGAAGGCTGGCGCTGCGTTGGAAGTCATGGATCCCGGATCAAGTCCGGGATGACGACGAGACGCTTCGGCCCCCCAATTTCCTGCTTGCACCCTCGCCGCTTCGCGCGCAGTCTTGACGTTAACGTCAACGATAGGCGTACAGGGAGAGCGATATGGCGAAACGGGTCTTTTCGGCTGCGCTGCTGGGCGGCGCGGCGCTGGCATTGGCAGCGTGCAACGCATCGAAGAATGAAGCCATCGCGGCCGGATCGCTCGACGATGCCGAAAGGGCCAGCGAGGCGCTGCTCAAGACCGGCGGCAACGGCGACGACTGGGGCGCAATCGGCTTCAGCTATGACGAGCAGCGCTTCAGCCCGCTGACCGACATCAACGACCGGAATGTCGGCGATCTCGGCATCGCCTGGTTCGCCGACCTGGAGGATGCACGCGGGCAGGAAGCGACGCCGGTGGTGGTCGACGGGGTGATGTATGTCAGCCATGCCTGGTCGAAGGTCAGCGCGTGGGACGCAGCGACCGGCAAGCCCTTGTGGAAATATGACCCCAAAGTGCCGGGCGAGCGCGCGGTCCACGCCTGCTGCGACGTCGTCAACCGCGGCGTTGCGGTGTGGGGCGACAAAGTCTTTGTCGGCGCGCTCGACGGGCGACTGATCGCCCTCGACCGGACGAGCGGCAAGGAACTGTGGGCGACGCAGACCTTCGATGCCGACCGGCCCTATACGATCACCGGCGCGCCGCGCGTGGTGAAGGACATGGTGCTGATCGGCAATGGCGGCGCCGAGTTTGGCGTGCGCGGCTATGTGACCGCCTATGATGCCGACACGGGCAGGCAGCGCTGGCGTTTCTACACCGCGCCCAACCCGAAGAAGGCTAAGGACGGCGCGGCGTCGGACGCCATTTTCGCGTCGAAGGGCAACGCCACCTGGTCCGACACGGGCGAATGGCAGACGTCGGGTGGCGGCGGCACGGTGTGGGACGCGATCGTCTATGACAAGGATCTCGACCAGATCTACCTCGGCGTCGGCAACGGCAATCCGTGGAACCACGGCACGCGCTCGAACGGCGAGGGCGACAACTGGTTTCTCTCCTCGATCGTCGCGCTCGACGCGACGACGGGCGCCTATAAATGGCATTATCAGGAAACCCCCGCCGAGACGTGGGATTATACCGCGACCCAGCCGATCATCCTCGCCGAGCAGGCGGTGAACGGAACGCCCACCAAGGTGCTGTACCATGCGCCCAAGAACGGCTTCTTCTTCACCATCGACCGCGCGACCGGCAAACTGCTCGACGCCAAGCCCTTCGTCGACGGGATCAACTGGGCGAGCGGCTACGACCTTGCGACCGGCCGCCCGATCGAGAATCCCGAGGCGCGCTTCTACAGGACGGGCAAGCCCTTCATCGCGATCCCCGGCGCATTGGGCGCGCACAACTGGCACCCGATGAGCTATAATCCCGCGACGGGGCTCGTCTATATCCCGGCGCAGCAGATCCCGCAGGCCTATGTCGCCGACATGAACGAACTCGACCGGCGCAAGGTCGTCGGCTTCAACGTCGGCACCTCGCTCACCGGCACGATGCTGCCCGACGACAAGGCGGCCTATCGCGCCGCGGTCGCGGCGACGACCGGGCGCCTCGTCGCCTTCGACCCGCGCACGGGCAAGGTGGCGTGGGGGGTCGACCATCCCGCGGCGTGGAACGGCGGAACGATGACCACCGCGGGCAATCTCGTCTTCCAGGGCACGAGCACCGGGCGTTTCCGCGCCTATGCCGCCGACACCGGCAAGCAGCTCCTCGACCTCGACATGCAGTCGGGGATCGTCGGCGCGCCCTCGACCTTCCGCGTGAACGGCGTCCAATATGTCGCTTTCCAGACGAGCAAGGGCGGTGCCTTCCCGCTCGTCGCCGGCGTCGCGGGCGGCGCGACGCGCAAGGTTCCCAATATCCCGCGCCTCGTCGTATTGAAGCTCGGCGGCCGGGCGCAGCTTCCCGCGCTGCCGCGGGCAACGACGCTCGCGTGGAACCCGCCGCCGCAGTTCGGCACAGCGGCACAGGTCGCCACAGGCAAGGCCTTGTTCGGTCGCTATTGCATCGTCTGCCACGGCGACAGCGCGATCGGCAACGGCTTCACCCCCGACCTGCGCGTCTCGGGCACCCTTGCCAACCCGGAGGCGTGGAAGGCCGTGCTCCTCGACGGCGCGCTCAAGGACCGCGGCATGGTCGGCTTCGCCAAGGTACTGACCCCGGCCGATGCCGCGGCGATCCGCGCCTATGTCATCGATCGCTCAATCTGGACCAGGGAAAATCTGCCGAACGCATCGGCGCCGGTGGGGCGCTGAGCGCCGGTTTTCCAGAGAAGTGGTTTCTCATTCCGGCGTCGCGGGCAGGGGCGGCAACCGCTTGACGGGTGATGCGTGACGGCATCTCGCAAGCCATCGGACTGAGGGTCTATAAGCGTTTTCGCTGCGGCTCCGGGGTCTGGTAGCGGAGGAGGGATCTTTTGCCAGCTCATAACTATCTGCTGTGCATCGATTTCCTTGCAATAATCGCGCAGAATACCCCCATCGATACCCCCAAAAAGGGATCTTTGCGGCGGGCTGCCCTGACTGTGCGACGGGACCATTTCGTTTGGTCCATCTGCAATCTGCGGGCTTTTCAGGATGGGGTGTCGTAGGAGCATTCTTCGTGGGTAGCCGGACGGGCATCTTGTCGGCTTGGCTCATCTGACGTTGGCGCCTCTGGCAGCAGGTTCTCGGTGTAGATGAAACGGCGACACGCTTGTCGGAAGCTCTCGGGAGTTTTCTGCTCTCCGAAGCCGTAGACATCGATCCCTTGCTCACGGATAGGCACCCTCCTGCCCTATGCCGCACAATCCTGAATGGAAGTCTGGAGTCCTGCCGAGATGAGCCAAAGGTTCACCCGCGAAGAGTTCTACGACCTGGTCTGGACGAAACCTCTGACGCACTTAGCGAAGGACTTCCGACTGTCAGACGTTGCGCTTCACAAGATCTGCAGGAAGCATGATATCCCTAACCCGCCGCTCGGCTGGGCGATTGCGGTATCGGCACCTGTTATGCCGAGCTCGATGAGCAGCCTCGCTGCCACAGTGCCGGCTCGGCCCAGCCCTCCTCGGCAATGTATAAAGACGCTTTCTGCTCCAAGAGATCCAGATACTCAGGCGACGACGAAGCCGCAAGCGTGCTGTCGGCACAAGAGCGCCTGCTCCGGTTCTGGCGTTGCCGAACCAGCGCTGGAGCCTGGACTTCGTGCACGACCAGATGGCATCCGGCAGGCGGTTCCGGGTGCTCAACGTGGTCGATGACGTGACGAGGGAGTGCCTGGCAGCGGTGCCGGACACGTCGATCTCTGGGCGCCGTGTCGTGCGCGAGCTGACCGCGCTGATCGAACGGCGTGGCAAGCCCGGCATGATCGTCAGCGACAATGGGACGGAACTCACCAGCAACGCCGTACTGGCATGGTGCGGCGAGATCGGCGTCGAGTGGCATTACATCGCGCCCGGAAGGCCGATGCAGAATGGCTATGTCGAGAGCTTCAATGGCCGGATGCGGGACGAGCTTCTCAACGAGACGTTGTTCCTGAGCATGGCTCACGCCCGGGTCGAGATCGCTGCTTGGGTGGATGACTACAACCGGGAGAGACCGCACTCATCGCTTGGCTACGCAACACCGGCGGCGTTCGCCGCCGAACTGGATAAGCAATGGCCTGCTTCGCTACGCCCTACGGGCTCCGCTACGCAGCCCATTGCTTCAACCGCGCTGATGCGCAAAACAACCGCCCGGCTCTAATCCCAGCTGGGGGAAGGCTGGGGGTCACGACACCTTGCAACGCTCGCGCAGTTGGGGATGGTGGACCGGCGCTGAGATCCAAGACGGGATAAACTCGCGCTTGTCGTGAGCGCTGTATAAGAAGGGTTTGGCAAAAAATACATCATCACGAGCGACCCTGGCCTCACTCGACGGTTGATTTGGGCTGCCGCGCCCGTAAGTTTCCTCCATGGATAGATCCCCTAACCTCAAGGTATCGAAGTCAAAAACCTACTTCGAACTCCTTATCATCATGAACGTCCTTCTTCTTGCCGCTTCAGCAGCCCTCTTGATCAACCAGTCCGCTCCGGTCGCCGAACCACGCGTCGTCACTGCGCGAGGCGATCTTGGCGCAGATGAACGTGCGACAATCGACCTGTTCCGGAACGCACGCGAGTCCGTCGTCTTCATATCGACACGGCAGCGGGTGGCCGATTTCTGGACACGCAATGTCTATAGCGTGCCGCGCGGTTCCGGCTCGGGTCTCGTATGGGACGAGGCCGGCCATATTGTCACAAATTTCCATGTCATCGAGGGCGCCTCCGAAGCGCAAATCCAGCTTGCTGACGGTCGCCAGTTTTCCGCCACGCTGGTCGGTGTTAGCCCACAACACGATCTTGCTGTCCTGAAAATAGGCGGTGCGGGCTTCACTGCGCCCGCGCGGGTGCCAATCGGCACGAGCATCGATCTGCAGGTGGGGCAGAATGTCTTCGCAATTGGAAACCCGTTCGGCCTAGACTGGACCCTGACCAAGGGGATTGTTTCGGCGCTGGATCGTTCGCTGCCGAATGAAAATGGCCCCGACATTCGGCACCTCATCCAGACCGATGCCGCCATCAATCCAGGCAATTCGGGTGGTCCGCTGCTCGATTCCGCAGGCAGACTGATCGGGATCAATACCGCAATCTATAGTCCCTCCGGGGCATCGGCAGGAATCGGCTTTGCCGTGCCGGTTGATACGGTCATGCGGGTCGTGCCGCAGCTCATTTCGGAAGGGCGCTATACGCGGCCCAGCCTTGGCTTTGAAAGCGATGACGATATAAACGATCGGCTCAAACGCGCTTCGGGGATCGAAGGGGTTTTCGTCCTGCGGGTGGATCCCGGGTCCTCGGCGGATCGCGCCGGTCTGGTTGCTGCGCAGCGTACGAGGCGCGGTGTCGCTCCTGGAGACATCGTTACCGCTCTGAACGGCAAACCCGTTTCCAGAGTCGGCGATCTGCTCGCCCGACTAGACGATTTTCGGGTCGGACAAAGCGTCGAACTTACGCTGATGCGCGGCGGCGAAGAGCGAATGGTCAGGCTCGAACTCGAACCGGGAAGCTGATGCACGAAGAAGGGCCGGTCCCATCGGTGAGACCAGCCCTCCTGTCTGCCATTAACCGGCGTTGATCGGGATCGTCTTGCGTCCATGTGCCGCTTCTGCGGTACGCGGAACCGTAACGGTCAGAACACCATTGCGGAAGGCCGCCTCGACCTTGTCCTCATCGATCTGCGAAGGCAGGCCGATGCGACGCTCGAAGCGGCCATAGCTACGTTCGGAATAGCCGCGTTCCTCGTCGCTGGTTTCGGACTTCTTTTCGCCCCGGATCACCAGCTGGTGATTGTCCAGGCTGATTTCGATGTCCTTTTCCTCCATGCCCGGCAACTCGGCCGTGACACGGATTTCCTTGTCGTTCTCCGACAGCTCGACCCGCGGCAAGCCAAGGCTGCGCCCGATGGACGGCAGCGAGGGCATTGAAAACCCGCGAAACATGTCGTCGAACAAGCGATTGATATCTCGATGAAGCGACATCACCGGATGATCGACCCGCTCCTCCTGCCGGGGAGCGATGTCCTGGCCCTGGCTTTTCCAGGGAATGAGATCGCGAATAGCCATCTCGACATTCCTCCTATTTTCCGACTGGTTCAGGCAAAGCTTCGTCAAGCGGGGCAGGTGCGGTGGCACCCACCCCGCCGAGGATTTGCCCGATGATTTGGACTTAGCCCGCCTTGTCTTCGGGCAGCTGCGGCGTGTCGTCATTGACATGCTCGCGGCTTCCGATGGCGATTTTGCGCCGCTTGAGCGATTCCGGGACGATCCGCTGGAGCGAAATCGTCAACATGCCGTGCTCGTAATCCGCATCGCGCACTTCGACATAATCGGCCAGCTGGAACCGGCGCTCGAACGCGCGGGCAGCGATACCGCGGTGAACGAATTCAACACCGTCTTCGTCCTTCTCGATCTTCTGACCGGAGATGACGAGCTGGTTCTGATGTGAAGTGATGTCGATTTCGTCCGGACGGAAGCCGGCAACCGCCAGAGTGATCCGGTAGCTGTCCTCGCCGGTGCGAACGATGTCGAAGGGTGGGTAGCCATCCTGCGTCTCGGCGCGGAAGCTGTTCTCGAGCGCATCGAAGAGCCGATCGAAACCGACCGTCGAGCGGCGATAGGGGGTCAAATCAAATGCAGTCCTCATTTCCAAATCCTCCTTGTTGAGCAATCTGGGCATGAGAGGCGCCGGGAACCAAGAGCCGACGCCCTCTGTCCAACCGGCATACCAATGAATTTCGTCGTAGGGGCTGCAACATGTCTTGCCATCTGGTGGTCCTACCTTTGAAAAGTGTCAGGAGAATTCTTGAGGTCCCCGCTGACGTGGAATGTACACATAATCAGAGCGCATTGAGCGGTAGCTTGAGGTAGCGTATTCCTTTTGACGTGATGGCGTGGACGCGTGAAGCGATCTGCAGTACCCATTTTTGCGTACATTGATTCGCAAAACACGATTGGGGAATGCTCTTCATGCAAGCAAGAGCCCTGGAAGCATTCCCCCGCCGGTTGCTCCTTGCAGGCGATCGCGCCAGACAACAGCGTGCACAACACCTCATCGCAGGATAAGAGCGCATGGCAATCTTCATCAGCCTGTCAGTCACAGACAAAACTACATCGAAACAGGATGCGGCAACCGTGCGCACGGCGTTGCTGGAGGAAGCTGTCGGGGCCCTTCAACCAATTTTCGGTGCACGCGGAGCATCTGCTACCCGTATTCAGGCTGTTCTTGGTCGCTCGCCGGACAAAGATGCGACATTCAGCCTGTCGGTGCATTTGCATTTGCCGGGCCAGAGGATCGTGGCCGTTCACAGTAAGGGAGACGATCTGCGTTCATTGGCCAGGGACGTCATCGACAAGCTAACATCTGCTACTCGCAGGCATTTGGAAAGACTGGCCCATGGTTCCGAATTCGCCCGCAAAAGGCGGCGCGAGCGTCTCTACGAGATCACGACCGGGGCCGATCAGCGTCCTGAAAGGGAGCGCAGCCTGGTAGAGGCGAGACTGGCCGAAATCCGGCCCAAGTTGGAAACAGCTGCCAGGCGTGAATTGGCCTATCTGCGTGCCGTGAGCAAACTTCCAACCGGCTATCCTGAAGCCGCCGATATCGTTGACGAAGCCATCATGCGCGTCATTGCGAGCGATCATGGGGTCGTGGATGCCGGGGAATTAAAGATTGCCGCCTTGCGCGAACTCTTCGCGGTGATCGACGCGGAAATCGCCGCTCAGCAGATTTCGATGTCGGCTATACCGCTAGACAGCGAAGTGCCTCAAGATGCAGAAGATGAAGCGGAGGCTATGGTCGAAGAGGAATTTTACGAATTCTATCAGCCCGACGACCATGTCACTTTGGCCGATGTCCTGCCAGTTGAGCTCTCGCAGACCAAAGTCGCGCTCGATGAGATGCACGTTGCAGGCGTGGTCGCGGCTCTGCGCGACCTGCCGAATCTCTGGCGCAGGGTGTTCGTCTTGCGCCAGCAAGATCTCTTCGCACCGAAGCAGGTTTCGGAAGTGGTCGACCGCGCGCTCGATGAGATTGAAGATATTTTCGAAAAGGTATCCGCCTTTCTGGATGCGCGCCTCGCCGAGTGGGGTGCCGACTCGTGGGAAGAAATTTTCCGAAGCAAAGGTTGCCGCTGCTGCCGTCAGGCACCGATGCGTACCGGGGTATGAACATTCCTGAAACTACGTCGTTTAGCTGGATGATATTTTCAATCGCGGTGATCGCTGCGATTGCCACGGCCAGCCACGCGATCATCCACAAGCGCGACCCGCGATCGGCGACCATCTGGCTGCTAGTGGTTGCTCTTGTCCCTCTAGGCGGCTCACTTTGCTACCTTTTATTTGGGATAAATCGGGTTAACCGCAAAGCAATGCGGCTACGCGCGGCGCGCCCAGCGAAAAGCGAACTTTCCAATCTAGGTTCGGCGGGCATGGATTTGCCGCCTCATCTGGCCAGTCTTGCGCGTCTCGGGCGAGACGTGTCAGGCAAAGAACTGTTGCCCGGAAATCGCTGCACCCCCCTTTTTGGGGGCACAGAGGCCTACCCGCAAATGCTTCAGGCGATTTGCGAAGCGAAGCATTCTATCGCCCTTGCCTCGTACATTTTCGAGGGCAAGGGGATCGGGGCGCTTTTCGTCGATACCCTCGCGCAAGCGCGGTCGCGCGGAGTGAGCGTCAAGGTCCTGATCGATGATGCCTATGCCAGGTTATCCAACTCGGACGCCTACGGAGCATTGCGGCTTCACGGTATTGATGTCGCCCTGTTCAATCCCCCTGTGATACCGGCACGCCTGCACGGGTTGCATCTGCGCAACCATCGCAAACTGCTCATCGTTGACGGGTACCGGGGCTTTACCGGCGGCATGAACATCCATAGGCCCTATTGGTGTCCCAAGGCCCCGGAAAGCGCTTTCCGCGATCTGCACCTTGAGGTTTCGGGTCCGGTCGTCGGGCAAATGCGGGAAACCTTCGAGCGGGACTGGTACGATAGCAAGGAAGAAGAGCTGGACGAAAGCTTCTGGACTGGCAAATCGGGCGGTCCGATCACCGACGGATTTAGCCTTGCGCGCGGGATCGAATCCGGACCTGACGAAACGCTGGACCGGATGCGGTGGATTTTCATAGGCGCAATCAATGCCGCTCAGAAAAAGATTTCCATCCGCACACCTTATTTCCTGCCTGACCAGCCTACTATTGCCGCGCTGGGCGCAGCCGCTTTGCGAGGGGTTCGGGTCGAGATCGTGGTCCCGCGAAACAGCGACCATCTGTTCGTGCAATGGGCATCTAAGGCGCATTACTGGCAGATAATCGAACACGGTGTCTGCATTTATGAGCGCCCCGGCCCGTTCGATCATGGCAAGCTGATGATAATTGACGATGCCTGGGTGTGTGTCGGCTCCGCCAACTGGGATGCGCGTAGCCTGCGCCTGAACTTCGAATTCAACCTGGAAATTTACGATCGCAGGCTGGCGCTGGAGCTTGGTGACGATTTCGCCCGAATCAGGTCTGCGTCGAAGAAAGTGAGGCCGACCGACCTGTCTGACATGCCGTATTTCGTGAAACTGCGAAATGGCTTTGCGCGGCTGTTTTCGCCGATCCTTTGAAACTGGCGGAAAGCGATAATGGAAGAACTCTTTTTCTCTGTGTTCATTCTCTTTGCTTCCATCCTGGTGGCCGGCTTGCTGTTTCATCTCATGAAGGCTCCAACGATCCTGGGCTATATTGCTGTCGGTATTCTTCTGGGGTCCTCAGTCACCGGATTGTTTCCCGATGGTCCGGCGCTGGACTTCATGGCCGAGGCAGGCATTATCCTCCTGCTGTTCATGGTAGGCTTGGAATTTTCGCTTACCGAATTCTGGAGCGACAAGGGCAAAATACTGAAGGCTGGCGCGCTGCAGGGGTTTCTTGTCGGGCTGCCCGTGGGAAGCCTCGTTTGGTGCCTGGGGTGGGGAATCGCGCCCGCGATCTTGCTGGGCGCATCGGTCGCAATGTCCTCGACCGCATTGTCGGCAAAGCAGTTGGCAGACCACGGGGAATTGACCACCCGGCACGGGCGTGTGGCCATTTCGGTGCTGGTCTTTCAAGACTTGGCGGCCATTCCACTACTTGCCATGCTCGCGATCTGGCAATCTGGCGGACAGCCCGGTCCGGTCGAGATATCGCTCGAAATCCTCAAGGTCCTGGCAATCTTCGCAGTCGCGCTGGTTTTGGCGAGGCCTGTACTCCGCAGCCTGCTGATGGCAATCTATCGGCGCGGCAATTCCGAGCTGCTGGTCCTTGCCGCTCTCGCGATTATTGCCATGGCAGCGCAATCCGCCCATCTCGCCGGAGCTTCCGCTGCTCTGGGTGCATTTCTGGCGGGACTTATTTTGGGTGAAAGCGATGTCCGGCACCGGATCGAGGAAGACTTGCGGCCTTTTCGGGACGTTTTCGCCAGTATTTTCTTCGTCTCGATCGGCTTGCAGCTGGACCTGAGCCAGCTTGGGAGCAGTCCGCTTGCGGTCCTTGCCTGGCTATTGGTTCTCCTTCCTGCAAAAGCATTGCTGAATTTTATCGCACTGAAGATATCCGGATCCTCTGCGCGTGATGCGCTGCAGACGGCTGTAATTCTGGCTCATGGTGGGGAATTCGGACTTTTGCTCCTTTCCGGAGCTCTTACCGCTTCGCTGATATCGACCGAAATGGGCCAGCCACTGCTGCTGGCGCTTGTCGTTTCGATGGGTCTTGGGCCAATTCTTTTCCGATCTTCGGAAACCATCGCGCGGAACCTCTGCGGCGGGAAATCCGGAATGACCAATCTACCGCAAAGGGAGGAGGTGGAAGTCGCTCGCGAAGTCAGGGCTTGCATCAATCACATCGTTTTCTGCGGCGCGGACAACCTTGCGCGATCAGCGGCGAGAGCGGTGAGACTGGCAGAACTCGACTTTGTGATGATCGAACCAGATTTGAGACTTTATTTGACCGCGCGCGAAGAAGGGCTGCCAGTCATTCTCGGCGACCCGGGTCGCACCGCTACGCTCGAGGCGGCGCGCGCAAACGTCGCGGCGGCAATCGTGATAACGAAACCGTTTTCGCAAAGGCAAAACCGGATTGTGGACTGGTTTCTCGAAGGCAACGCTCACGGGAAAATCGTCTTGCTCGGCACATCTCAGGATAGGGATGAGACGATGCACACCGACCAACGGATCCTGCAGTTAGACCCGGAGCTATATCTGGGAATGGATTTGGCACGTCTGGTACTGTCGGCTGTCGATCTTCCTAAAAATGAGATCGAGAAAATTTCCTGCACCTTGACTTCCGATGCTGCAGACCATGCTTGATGTCTGCCCTGCGCACGAATTTACAATGAGCGGCAAGGCCTTATCTGTCGTGTCAGTCGTCGGCTAGCCATGGATCGGGCTGTACGTTTGCAAGCGGGAGGTCGCTCAATTCCTTGCGTAATGTGATGGTATGAGCGTGGACATTATGCGCACCATTGCGCCTCATGATGTCGATTGCGCGTTGCTCCTCATCCGCATTATCCACCCTGACAAAAACTGCAATGCCGCCGCGATTTATATCATGCTCGATTGCATCGGCATCATCCCGCGTCAGCAAATTCTTGCGAACAAGTTTGGCCAACATCGCTCCTATTCCGCCGCCAGCAGTACATGCCGCAAGTGCAAGCGGAATTGCACCTCCTGAAGCTATGATGGGTACTCCGGCTGCTAAGGCACCGGTCGCAATCAAGGTTCCAAAAACGGTTCCGGTGACCGTGGCATGTTCATCCCTGGTCGTTAGGCGCCGCCTCGGAGTCTCGGGGTTATCGACGACCGCGCCCGGATCGGGATAGGTCAGGCCGAGTTTTTCGATGACCGTATTCCAATCGGCCATGAGGGATATGTCATTGCGGTCCACCCCTGCGGCAACCAGTTGTGTTGCCATTTCTTCAAGAGCGTTATGATTGTAAACAATTCCAACCACTTCCCGGATTTCAACCGTGTCGACTGTTTGATCATCCTCCCGATCGGACATATTCTGCGTGCTTTCTCATCGTTGGAAGCGCAAAAGCAAGTCTTTCACGCAAATCATATTACGAGACCAGATTTGAAGCGCTTGTGCTTAGCCGGTGGTCGGTAGTTCCGGGCGGTCTGGGCCCGCCCCGACAAGGGGTTATGCCTTGTTGACCGAAATCTTCTTCATCGAGGATCGCGCTTCGGCCGACTGCGGTATTGAAATGGTCAATACGCCGTTTTTCAGATCGGCCTTGGCGGCATCGGTGTCGAGACCCGGGGGCAGGGGAATGGCGCGACAGATTTGCCCGTAGGCCCGCTCGGAGAGGAAGTATCCTTGCTTTTCCTCCTGCCGCTCGACCTTCTTTTCTCCTTTCACCACCAGCATGTCGCCCGAAATTGAAAGATCAATGTCAGCCAAATCCATGCCGGGCAACTCGATCGAAATTTCGACTGCATCGCCTGCCTGGACTACATCCGATTTGGCTTCATTATCCTGCCACGGCAAATCGAGGTTGCCGATCTTCTCGACAAACTTATCGACAAGCGCGTTGATGTCACGTTTGAGAGAGTGATGCGCTTCTTCCTGCTCAGCATTCGATACGGGCTGGCGCGGGTTCTCCGAGCGCGTCCATGGCACAAGATCCTTGATCTTCATCATCGTTCCTCCTTCTTATCCTGCCTTCACCGAAATCTTCCGGGGCGCCAGTTTCTCAGAGCGATGAAGGCGTAAGGTAAGTACGCCGTCGCGCATCGACGCATCGGTTTTATCGGGATCGAAATCTTTCGAGACCTGGAAAGAGCGCTCATAAGCCGTTGAAACAAATTCGATGTGCTGCAATTCCTCCTCTTGGGGCATCGAAACCGAAGGCCTTGCCGCGACTGTCAATACGCCGTTCGCAAGCTCGATGTCCAGATCGTCTGAGCTGCATCCGGGCAGTTCGATGAGGAGAATTGCTCCGTCAGAGGTTTCGACGATGTCGGTCAAGGGCATCTGGACTGGCTGTGCTTGCTCCGCCTGCTGCGCCAATTTCTCATTGGTCGTCGTTTCCATGTCGTTACTCATGTTCAGTTCCTAACCTGCCTTGATCGCGATCTTGCGCGGCTTGTCGGCGTCGGACAGGCCAGCAGCGATAAAAAGGATGCCGTTCGAATAGCGCGCTTCGACGTTTTCCGGATCGATCCGGAAAGGCAGCGTCACGGCTCGAGTGAACTGGCCGTAACTCCTTTCACGCCTCATCCAACGCGCATCATTGCCGCAATCGGGCTGTGCGCGTTCGCCTGAAATCGAAAGCAAATTCTCCTTGACGGTGATGTCGACCTTTTGGGGATTAATGCCAGGCATTTCGGCGACGATTGCCGCACCTTGCCCGGTCCGCCAGATGTTCAGCTTGGGAAAGGCGGCGGCACTACTTACCCTTGCGGTTGGCAATCCCGACAACCCCTTTCTCAATATTTCGAAAGGATCGGCCCTGTAAATTCTTGCTGGATAAACCATCATTCTTCTCCTCTTGGACAACGACTGCCAGCGCGAACGTGTCTGTCTGGTAGATGCTCCGCGTACCTGGCGGAGGAGTTCTGCAAATTCGCGTTCTGCTTTGCCGCCAGCAATGGTTGCCAATTCGATCGTGCGAATCTGGTTTCAAAACTGCGCCCCATGGCGGGCGACAGTACCCTAAAACCGCCGCGCGCTGAAGAGACATGCGAGATGCCTTCAGTGCGATAGCCAGAGCGGCGCGACCCTCGTCGGACTTGCGCGCTTTCGCTGCCAGTTCTTCCGCAGCGCGAGTGAGACCACGGCATTGATCACCGGATACGGAAAGACCGTCTCGGTGACAACGACAGTACTCAAGGTTTGCTCTAGATCGGTCTTTGCTTCATCGAGCTGACCCGCTTCGATCAGCGCGGCTGCCCGCCTGATCGCGGTCGGATAAGTCGCCATAGGCAGATTTCCCATCCGGACTGCGGTCTGGTCAGCGAAATTGGAGAGCAGAGTGCGGGCAGTCTGCGTGTCTCCGTCAATCAAGGCCAGCGTCGCACTTCGCTGTGCTGCACGCAGGCTGTCAACATCCGCGATCAGGGCAATCTCGTTCACGCCGTGATCCATGCCGCCGACATCCAGGACCGCGATGGCGCGCCGTTGGTACTCGCCGAAATCATCAAACGCTTCCCCTGGCTGCGCCATGTGTTCGCCGATGGCGGCTATGCCGGGGACAAGTTCAAGCAAGCCCTGCGCCGCTTCGGCAAGTGGACCATCGAAATCATCAAGAGGTCCGATGCGGTGAAAGGCTTCGAGGTGCTCCCGCGGCGCTAGGTGGTTGAGCGAACGCTCGCATGGCTGAACAGGAACCGACGCCTCGCCAAGGACTTCGAGCAGACCATCGCCCCTGCAACCGCATGGCTCTTCATCGCCTCGATCCAGATCTTTACCCGCCGCAGCGCAAGATCATGAAATCTCAACCGATAATTTCGAATCAGACACTGAGTGGATGGGCACTCCGGTATCGCCTGACAACCTGCGGCGAGCGACAGATTGTCGAAGTCCTGCTTCCTGGGAGCATAATCGGATTGCAAAGCTTACTGCTCGGACTGCAAAACGAAGGCGTTTCCAGCCTGACCCGCGTTTCGCTGTGTGTTCTTGGCAGTGTCGCAGTCGGCGAACTCTTCGCCCACCAGCCAAGTCTCGCACGAGGACTGGTCAATTCCCTTTTGCAGGATCAAAATCGCGCCGATCGCCAGATGACGCTCGATGCGAAGACCTCCTCGGCAAGCAGCCTTGGTCATTTTTTGCTGGAAATATTTGATCGGGCTGGCCCACTGGGTGGGCAGAACCAGCGGTGGTGTCACTTCCCTCTTCAACGCGGCGACCTCTCCGGCAATCTCGGGATTTCGCCTACGCATGTCAGTAGGTCGACAAGTGAACTGAGCAAACTCGGCTTGGCAACAATACCGGGAAACACGCTGAAGATCATAGACCGGCAAGCCTTGGTGCGGTTTTCCGGCTACCAGAGAAAGCACGCGGAGGTTGAGCGACTGCTTCTGTGACTGCGAAAGCATCGGACCTCCTCATCCATCGCGAATCTGAAATCGGCGAGTCGGCTTGCTGGAGGAGAAATAATATTGCCATCATGCCCGCCGTCCCTAATATCTCAGTGCGGCTTGCATATGAGTGAGGCTAACAGGAAAACCAGACCCGAATCTTGAGCAGCGGTCGGCCAGGGTCGTCAAGTGGGTGATGTGCCGGTCGGGACAACCGAGGCTCAAGGTCTTTGG
The DNA here is from genome assembly GCF_000013985.1 of Sphingopyxis alaskensis RB2256. GTDB lineage: Bacteria > Pseudomonadota > Alphaproteobacteria > Sphingomonadales > Sphingomonadaceae > Sphingopyxis > Sphingopyxis alaskensis. The sequence goes on from NC_008048.1 coordinate 405,428, forward strand.
AACGGCCATTCGGGCGCTCGTCCAAACGTTCTGGTGAGGGTGAAGTAATGTCAATGAGGTATGTTATGGATTCCAATCTCGATGATCCCAAAAGGATTGTGGTCGTTGATGGCCTGAAAAAATTTCTGGCAGATACTTACACGCTATATCTTACAACCCACAATTTTCACTGGAACGTGACGGGTCCACACTTTAATAGTTTGCATCAAATGTTTATGGTGCAGTATAATGAACTTTGGCTTGCAGTGGATTTGATTGCCGAGAGGCTCCTTACTCTCGGTTCTTTCGCCCCCGGTTCGTATAAACAGTTTGCGCAACTGACATCATTGCCGGATGTGCCCGATTCACCACCTGAAGCGATGGAAATGGTGTCCCTGCTAATGAAAGGCAATCAGTTGGCGGCCCGCACTGCGAGATGCGTTGTTCCTGATGCCGAGGAAATCGGGGATCAGGCGACTTCAGATCTGCTGGTCTCACGAATTGCGGTCCATGAAAAGGTTGCATGGATGCTGCGAGCAACTTTGGCGGGTTGATCTGGGCAATTACATCTGCGCTCACCGGGCTTGCCGGCTGCGCCACGATAAGGCCGAAGAGACTCAGGCAATTCGATCGGGCTGTTTCTTAGGTCGAGTAGATCTGCGCAGCAAGCATTTCGAGTTTGTCGAGTTCTAAGAAAGTAATTTGCTTTCCATCGACCAAAATCATGCCTTCGCCCTGCAGGAACGTCAGCGTACGGGTAACCGTTTCACTCGTGAGGCCAAGATGGGCACCTCCAAAGACCCCTCGCAAATCCAGACCTAATCTGATTTACTCTTGCCTGAAGGGATCGGGCGATGCCGCAGGCGGGATTGTTCGGGTTATCGGAGCATCTGAAGCGGCTTTCGGCGCATGGCGATCCGCTTGAAGTGCTGGCGAGGGTTGTCGATTTCGAGGCGTTCCGGCCGGTGCTGGACGTGTCGCTGGCCTATTCGGACGGGGCGAAGGGCGGGTGGCCACCCTACGATCCGGTGACGATGCTCAAGGTGCTGGTGCTGGCGGCGCAAAACAACGTGGCCGACGGGCGTATGGAGTATCTGATCCGCGACCGGCTGAGCTGGCTGCGCTTTTTGGGCTTCGACCTCGGCGCGCCGACGCCCGACGCCAACACCATGCGGCTGTGCCGCGAACGGCTGACCCAGGCCGGTGCCTTGGACATGCTGTTCGCCGACTTTGACCCGTGGATCGCGCTGGGCTTGCGCGAGTTGGGCGTTGCCATCGCCTGCATCGACGCGCGTCAGGCGCATCAGAGCTTGAAGGCGATGAAGGCCAACAAGACCGATCTGCACGATGCGGCCGCGCTTGCCCAGCTGGCGCGTACCGGCTTCTACAAGGACATGCATGTCAAGTCGCCGGCCGCGCACGGAGTGCGTTCGGTCATCACCGCCCGCGGCCATCTGGTCGAAGCACGCGTCCGGCTCGACAACACGATCCGCGGCCTCTGCGCCACCTTCGGGATCAGGCTCGGCGCGGGCCAGGGCGAGCGGTTCCTCGCGCGAATGCGAGTGGCTGCTTCTGTCCCCGGCCTCTGCGAAGCGGTGGCGTCGCTCCTTCGGGCCCGCGAGCGCCTCGTGGAGGAGATCGGGCAGATGGATCGCCAGCTCAAAGCGATCAGCCTGGCTTCTCTGGCCAGCCAGGCCCTGATGAGCATCCCTGGCGTGGGTGTGCAGACCTCCGCTGCGTTCGCCGCCGCTGTTGATGATGCCAGCCGGTTCAAGCGATCGCGAACGGCTAGTGCGTACTTTGGCCTGGTTCCACGCCGACACCAATCGGGAGAGCTCGACTGGACAGGACGCATTACCAAACAAGGCGACGGGACGGTCCGCAAGCTCCTCTACGAAGCGGCCAACTCGATCTTGACGCGCACACGCGGTACGCCTCCGATGACGGCCGCCTTGCCGGGCTCGTGATGGACCGGTCTTAAGGTCGCTCTTGAGAGCGAACTTAGGAGCGGTTTTGTGGGTGGGATCACGGTATTCGGCGGCCCTGAACGTCGGCGACGCTGGAGCGACGAGGAACGGCGACAAATTCTGGAAGATGCGTTTGCGCCCGGCGCGTGTGTCGCGCAGGTCGCCCGGCACCATGATGTCTCGACGGCGCTGATCTACACCTGGCGCCGCAAGCTGTGCGCGGTGGCGGCGGAATTGCCGTGCGAAGAGGGCTTCGTCGAAGCGATAGTGATCGAGGATCAGGACACCGAGGCGAGCACGACGCAGCCGGCGATCGTTGTCGATCTTCCCCGCGGGGGTCGTGTCAGCGTGTTCAGTTCGGCACCGCCAGCGGTGGCCGCGGCGATCATGAAGGTGCTGATCCGGTGATCCCGATGCCTACGGGCGGCAAGGTCTGGCTCGCACTGGGGCACACGGACATGCGCAGAGGGATGCGTTCGCTGGCTTTGCAGGTCCAGCAATCGCTGAAGAAGGACGTCCACGCTGGCGACCTGTATGTCTTCCGCGGCAAGAACGGATCGCTGTGCAAGATCCTGTGGCATGACGGCATCGGCATGTCTCTTTACGCCAAGCGCCTCGAAAAGGGGCGCTTTGTCTGGCCTGCGGCAAAGGACGGGACAGTCGCCATCTCGGCCTCGGCGATGGCCAGTCTTCTGGAAGGAATAGACTGGCGCAACCCGCAAGGAAACCTGGCGACCAACCCAGGTCGGTTGATCGCCTGGGCGGCGGCAAAGTCGAGGAAATCGTGGGGTTTATGCCGGTCCTGTGCTATGAAACGGCATGGCTACCGGCGAGGCATCCAACGAGCTTGAACAGCTTCGTGCTGAACTCGCCGCCGTTCGCGAACAGGCCAGAAAAGCTCAGGATCATGCCCTTGAGGCTGAGCTGAAGTGGCCAAGGTTCGGGCGATCAATGCCGACCTGTTGGCGCGCAACGCCTATCTCGAGTTGATGAATGAGAAGATGCGCCGTGACAAATTTGGCGCGAGCTCCGAGCGTAGCCGCCGCCTGCGCGACCAATTGGAGCTGACCTTCGAGGAACTCGAGGCGAATGCCAGCGAAGCCGAACTCCTCGGGCAGATTGCAGCCGCAAAGACCACGGCGGTCACTGCCTTCACCCGCAAGCGGACCACGCGCCGGGACTTGCCCGCTGACCTGCCGCGCGAGAAGGTCGTGATCCCGGCCCCCCAGGCTTGCCCGTGCTGCGGCTCTCACGATCTGGGCCATCTGCCCGCCGACATCACCGAAACGCTCGAGCGGGTACCCGCCCGTCACAAGGTCATCCAGACGGTGCGGGAAAAAGTCTCGTGCCGTCAGTGCGAGAAGATCAGCCAGCCTCCGGCACCCTTCCACGTTACTCCGCGCGGGATGTTCGGGCCACACTTCCTGGCCAACCTCGCCTTCCAGAAATACGGTCTGCACCAGCCCCTCAACAGCCAGCGCGATCGTCTCGAGCGCGAAGGCATTCCCTTGAGCCTCTCGACGCTGGCCGATCAGATCGGCGCGATCTGCGTGGCCGTGAAGCCCCTGTTCCTGCTTCTCGAAGCCCACGCCCTGTCCGCCGATCGGCTTCATGCCGACGACACCACGGTCCCACTTCTGGCCAAGCTCAAGACCGAGGTGGCCAGGATCTGGGACTATGTGCGGGATGATCGGCCCTTCGGCGGCCCCGCGCCACCGGTTGCGCTCTGCTACTACTCACGCAACCGCAAGGGAGAGCATCCGCGAGCGCACCTGGCCGGCTACAGCGGCATCCTGCAGGTCGACAAGTTTGCCGGCTTCAATGACCTGTTCCGCGAGGGGCGGGGCGAAAAGCCGATGACGCGTGCGAACTGCTGGGCGCATAGCCGACGCGAGTTCTTCAAGCTCGTCGACATCAGGCAGCAGATGAAGCGCAGGAATGCCGTCGCCCCGCTCATCTCGCCCTTGGCTAGCGAGGCGTTGGAACGGATTGACCGGCTCTTCGCCATCGAGCGTGACATCAACGGAAAGCGCGCTGCCGAGCGCCTGGCCGTCCGTCAGGAGCAGTCGGCACCGATCGTCGTCGACCTGGAAAGCTGGATGCGCGAAACCCGCGCCAGCCTCTCGCGTCATGATGCCGTGACCAAGGCGATCAACTACTTCCTCAACGACTGGGAGGGCTTCACCACATTCCTCGCCGATGGTCGGATCTGCTTGACCAACAACTCCGCCGAGCGCGAGCTTCGCGCCGTGGCGCGAGGCAGGAAGGCATGGCTCTTCGTGGGTTCGGATCGGGCGGTGAGCGCGCGGCGATGATGTTCAGCCTCTTCGGCACGGCACGCCTCAATGGCGTCGATCCGCTTGCCTGGTTCACCGACGTTCTCACCCGGATCGCCGACATCCCCCAGAGCCGCCTACACGAACTCCTCCCATGGAGCTGGAAGGCTGCTCAGCAACCAAAGGACCACGCAGAGCTCGCCGCCTGAAACAACCTCACGGCCAGTCACCCCTCAGCCCGCGGCCGCTATCGGATGCGTTCCACACGCCAGAGCTTTGCGCTGAAAAGCTGGGCGCTCAAGATCGCAAAGCGGCGCGGGCTGCGAAAGGCCCGAGTTGCGCTAGCCCGCCGCCTCGCTGTCATCATGCACGACATGCTGCGTGACGGGACCTTGTTCGAGGCCTGAGTTGAGGTAGTATCCCGATGCCAGTGGTGATGCTCTCGAGCTGACCCGATGGCGGTGTCCCGCGAGGGAACGCAGGGACGGACGATCTGCGAAGGTCGACAGATGGGCCACCAAGCCCGCTTCGAGTCAATGCAACGTCCGGCCTTGTGAGACCCGATAAAGCACCACCGATCCTCGCATCGGCGAGTGCGGACAGATCCTTGAAACCCTCAAGGGACAACCGCCAAGCGACCGCAAATTACAGATATGGACCCTAGTGTGCGATATGTCACTTTCAATCTTAGTGCAGGAGATTCTGGTATCGACCATGTCTTCGCTATCAGCTCGCCGTTATAGCGCGGTCTGTCTCCAGGCCTCTTCGCTTGGCCACTGGTTCCGCGCCGAAAGAGGCTGGTCATGTCACGTCAGGAAGCATCCACTTCTCGTGAAACAATGACTCTCGCGGCGCGAACCAGTCTGGGCCCAATCATGTAACCTGACTGCGCGACGCTCACGATCTGGCCCGCATTGGATCCCGTACTCGGCACGGTCCCGATAATTTCATGCACGTTGGGATCAGGATCTTCGCCAATCGAAGGACGCAGTATTTTTACCCCGGCCTTGAGCAAGGCATCGTTGATTGCTCGCCGCGTCGCCTCCAGCCCCTTGATCAACGATGGCTCGATCTCGTGTGAACCCGCCAAGGCCTCCAAGGCAAGGTCGAGATTGTCGAGCGCTGGTGCGAGTTCGGATAGCAGTTGCGCCATCCCGGCCTGTCGACCTTCGGTTCCCGCTTTTTCTGCGCGCTTTCGCGCATTCTCAGCTTCCGCCAGTGCACGAAGCAATCGATCCTGTAACGCGTCCCCTTCTTCCGGTTCCGGCAGGACCTCCGACTCCACGCTTTTACCAACTGCCGAGGGCGATCCGTCCTCGTTCTCGCCATTCTTTGCATTGTCCGACACGGCCTGTACCCCCCTACTTAGTCTTTCTTGTCATCATCGACCTCGGAGAATTCGGCGTCGACGACTTCTTCATCATCCGAAGCTTCCGAACCGGCAGCTCTACCGGCATCGGCAGAGCCGGCGGCAGAGGCCTGCTCCTTCTCGTAGATCTGCTGACCCATCTTCATGGCAGCGTCGGTGAGGGCCTGAGCCTTCGCGTTGATCGCATCGTGATCGTCGCCTTCAAGCGCCGTCTTGGTTTCGGCGATCGCAGCTTCGACGGCTGCCTTGGTGTCGGCATCAATCTTGTCGCCATGCTCTTCGAGCTGCTTTTCGGTCGCATGGACCAGGCTGTCGGCCTGGTTGCGAGCCTCGGCGGCTTCACGCCGCTTCTTGTCTTCCTCGGCGAACTTCTCGGCATCACGCACCATCTGGTCAATGTCGGCTTCGCTGAGACCGCCCGATGCCTGGATACGGATCTGCTGTTCCTTGCCGGTGCCCTTGTCCTTGGCCGAAACGTTGACGATGCCGTTGGCGTCAATGTCGAAAGTGACTTCGATCTGCGGCACGCCGCGCGGCGCTGGCGGGATGCCGACGAGATCGAACTGGCCGAGCAGCTTGTTGTCCGCCGCCATTTCACGCTCACCCTGGAACACGCGGATGGTCACCGCTTGCTGGTTGTCATCCGCAGTGGAGTAGGTCTGGGTTTTCTTGGTCGGGATCGTGGTGTTGCGATCGATCATGCGGGTGAATACGCCGCCCAGCGTCTCGATACCGAGCGACAGCGGGGTCACGTCGAGCAGGAGAACATCCTCGACGTCGCCCTGCAAGACACCCGCCTGGATGGCGGCACCCATGGCGACAACCTCGTCGGGGTTAACGCCAGTGTGCGGCTTCTTGCCAAAGAAATCCTCGACCACTTCGCGTACCTTGGGCATTCTCGTCATGCCGCCCACCAGTATCACTTCGTCTATCGCCCCTTTGTCGATCCCAGCATCAGCCATAGCTTTTTTGCAGGGTTCGAGCGTGCGCTTGATCAGACCGTCAACCAGTTTTTCGAGTTCGGAGCGGGTGACTGTCTGGACCAAATGCAGCGGCGTCGTGGTGCCGCCTTCCATGCGCGCAGTAATAAAGGGAAGGTTGATTTCGGTCTGTGCTGCGCTTGACAGCTCTATCTTGGCCTTTTCCGCCGCTTCCTTGAGGCGCTGCAGGGCGAGCTTGTCGGTTCTGAGGTCCATATTTTCCTTCTTCTTGAAGGAATCGGCGAGATATTCCACCACCGCGCTGTCGAAGTCTTCGCCGCCGAGGAAGGTGTCGCCATTGGTCGATTTCACCTCGAATACGCCATCACCGATTTCGAGGATCGATACGTCAAACGTACCGCCGCCGAGGTCGTAAACGGCAATAGTCTTGCCTTCATCCTTGTCGAGACCATAAGCGAGCGCCGCCGCAGTCGGTTCGTTGATGATGCGCTCGACCTCGAGACCAGCGATTCTACCGGCATCCTTGGTCGCCTGGCGCTGGGCATCATTGAAGTAGGCCGGGACTGTTATTACCGCTTTCTCGACCTTCTCGCCTAGGTACTCTTCGGCGGTTTCCTTCATCTTTTGCAGGATGAAGGCGGAAACCTGGGAAGGACTGTACTTCTCGCCGGCCGCTTCAACCCAAGCATCGCCGTTGGGCCCCTCGACAATCTTGTATGGAACAAGTTCCATGTCTTTCTTGGTGGTCGGATCGTCAAACCGCCGACCGATCAGGCGCTTGATCGCGAACAAGGTGTTATCCGGGTTGGTAACGGCCTGGCGCTTGGCGGGCTGGCCGATCAGGCGTTCGCCATCCTTGGTGAAGGCGACGATCGATGGCGTGGTGCGCGCACCCTCCGAATTCTCGATCACCTTGGGCTTGCCGCCTTCCATAACGGCAACGCAGCTGTTGGTTGTTCCGAGATCGATACCGATAACTTTAGCCATGGTTTGCAGCTCCAGAAAACAGTAGACTAAGATAGTTGCAGGCGAGGGTTCGCCGCTCCCCTAACGCAGAAGGATCACGTCAGCGATCTGGCTGGATCGGCTGGCGGAATGGTCGTATGCGCGCGGCAGCCACAAGACTGCGCGGACCCCACTGGGTGATCGAGGCACCAAGCTTATGCTGCCTCCCGACTTCTGTGCGAAGCGCTGCGCATGAGTAAGTCCGAGCCCAAGGCGTTGATCAGCGCCCCAATTCGAATAGAACGGCTCGAAAGCCAGCGCGATCGCATCGCGTCTGAGCCCAGGGCCATTGTCGGCAACTTCAATTTCAATCCGCTCGGGGAGAGCGTCAATCGCCGGGCGGTTCCTCAAGCGCAAAGATACTTTCCCACCATTTCCTCCGGCAGCCAGAAATGCATTTTCAAGCAGGGCCGATAAGGCGCTGGCGAAAGAGGCAGGGGCAACCCGAACCGGCCACAAACCTGTTTCAAGAGTCTTTTCAAACTCCGCCTCCACTGGAATTCCTGACTGGATCTGGTCCATCAAATGCTCGATCAACTCTGGCACATCGACCAATTCTTGAAGCGGCGAATGAGCAGCTGGAACAGACCAATTGCTTACTAATCTGGCCGAATTGAGTAGCGCCAAACGCATCTTGCGACGAAGCTTGATCGCCTCCTGCTCATCGGCGAATTCCAACGTTTCAAGGCCCGCAGCCAGCACGGCAAGCATGCTTGTCAGGTCTTCCGTCGATGGCAGAGGGGTCACTGACGACGTTCCTGCTGGCATCATGTCCCGAAAGCTACTCTGGAATTGACGCTTCATGACCGGCCTCCTGTGCCAAAATGTACCTGATAGTCGCTTCTCAGGCAAATCCACTGATCCAGATCAGGCGTTTCGGATCAGCCTTGCCTGTCCCAATGTGATCGCATTAGACACCCAGCTTCGAGCGGGGATTGTATTCATTCTTTTCTCGCCATTCCTTGGCCCACGCTTCCAGGCTTTTATCGTTCTGCGGAAGGTCGACCATCAACCGCACCAGTTGATTGCCGCGCCCACCTTGGCGACGGGCCATTCCTTTACCCTTGATGCGCAGAACTCTGCCCGAGGTGGATCCCTTCGGCACTGTTAGCATGATCGGACCATCGATCGTGGGTACGCGCACCTTTGCGCCGAGTACGGCCTCGTCCCACCGGATTGGCAGGTCGAGGCGAATGTCGTCCCCATCCTGTCGGAAGAAAGGGTGGAGCGTGACGGTCAGTTCAAGAATCGCGTCACCGCGCCCTCCCGGTCCGGGCCGCCCTTTGCCCGCAACGCGCAGGCGATCTCCACTCTGGGTTCCCGGAGGGATCTTGACCTCGAGTTGCTCGCCGCCATCGAGGTTGATTGCGAATGGTTTTGCAGTGGCGATATTTTCGAACGGGACATTTACCGCATAGAGCACATCGCTTCCTCGCGGGCGATATTCGCGCCCGCCAGCCCCGCGACCCCGCCCAAAGAGATCGGCGAAGATGTCCCCCAATTCCTCCGAATCGCCAGAGAAATGAAAGGATGTCGCTCCATCCTGCGCCGATCGAAACGGTCCCCCGCCCGAGAACGGCCCATGGCCCTGGAAATCTTCGAAACCGTAAGGTGCGCGCGGGTTGCCGTGCTCGTCGATCTCGCCGCGGTCGTATCGCGCGCGTTGCTCGGCATCGCTCAAAAGATCGTATGCTTGGGTGACTTCCGCGAACCGGGCCGCCGCGTCGGGCTTGTCCTTGTTGCGATCGGGATGAAGCTCTTTGGCGAGTTTGCGATAGGCTTTCTTGATCGCAGACTGATCTGCGGTGCGCGATACGCCGAGTATCGTATAAGGATCTGCCATTAACTAAATCACCTGAAATTGGGATGCAGGGCGGAAATGCGGGTCAGCCAATATGTGCCTCCACCCATTGGCGAAGCGCGGAGGGGGGTAAGGCACCGGATCGTTGATCGACCAGCCGTCCATTCTTGAATATTAACAAGGCAGGGACGCCCTGCACGCCGTACCGGGCGGCAAGTTCGGGAGCCTTGTCGATATCGACCTTTGCGAACCTGGCGCGCGGTTCGATTGCAATCGTGACCTGGGCAAATGATGGAGCCATGGCGCGGCAGGGACCGCACCACGTCGCCCAGAAATCCACAACGACAGGTATGTCGGATCGTGTGATATGGCGATCGAACCTCTGGCCCAGCAGGTCGACGGGCGAACCATTGAACAGCGCCTTGTGGCATTTGCCGCATTTTGCGGCCTGGGCTGGCCGATCAGGCGGGATAGCGTTGACCGCATCACAATGTGGGCAAACTACCTTGATCTTGTCGGCTTCCATTCGCCGCCCTTCCCTTGCTTGTCGTGCGCTCGCGCTGCTCAGATCTGGGATGGAATGACGAAAACGAGACCTTCTTCGCCCTCGTCGACCTTGACGGTCGAACCGTCAAGGATTTCGCCGGCCAGCAGCTTTTCCGCCAGCGGATCCTGCAGATAGCGCTGTACCGCTCGCTTGAGCGGTCTGGCGCCATATACCGGGTCGTAACCCACCCGACCGAGCCAGTTGCGCGCGCCTTCGGTGAGGTCGAGCGTGATCTTCCGGTCCTTCAGCAGCTTCTGGACGCGCTTGACCTGGATATCGACGATCGGTGCCATGTGCTCCTGGCTCAGGCGATGGAACAGAATGATTTCATCAAGCCGGTTGAGGAACTCGGGGCGGAAGTGGCTGCGCACCACGTCCATCACCTGCGGCTCGACGTCTTCCACCTTCTGATCGTCGGTGAGGTTGGAGAGGAACTGGCTGCCGAGGTTGCTGGTCAAGATGATCAGCGTGTTCGAGAAGTCCACCACCCGGCCCTGCCCGTCGGTCAGGCGACCGTCGTCGAGTACCTGCAGCAGAACGTTGAACACGTCCTGATGCGCCTTCTCAACTTCGTCGAACAGCACCACCTGGTAAGGTCGCCGCCGCACCGCCTCGGTAAGCACGCCGCCTTCCTCGTACCCAACATAACCCGGAGGCGCGCCGATCAGTCTGGCGACCGCGTGCTTTTCCATGAATTCGCTCATGTCGATGCGCACCATGGCGCGCTCGTCGCCGAACATGAACTCGGCCAGAGCCTTGGTCAGCTCGGTTTTGCCAACGCCCGTGGGGCCAAGGAACAGGAAGCTGCCTAATGGCCGGTTCGGATCCTGCAAGCCTGCGCGTGCTCGGCGCACGGCCTTGGAGACAGCCTGTACCGCCTGCTGCTGGCCGATCACGCGGCGACCGAGAAACTCTTCCATCTTGAGCAGCTTCTCGCGCTCACCCTCCATCATCTTGTCCACCGGCACGCCTGTCCAGCGGCTAACGACAGAGGCGATGTCCTCCTCGGTCACTTCCTCGCGCAATAACGCAGTCTCATTTGCACCACGTGCCTCTTCAAGCTGCTTTTCGAGGCTCGGTATCGTGCCATAAGACAACTCGCCCGCCTTTTGCAGGTCGCCCGCGCGCTGCGCCTGCTCCAGTTCGAGCCGGGCCAGGTCGAGCTGTTCCTTGATCTTTGCCTCAGCCTGAATCTTGTCGCGTTCGTTCTGCCAGCGCGTGGTCAGCTCGCTCGATTTCTGCTCGAGCTCGGCCAATTCTTTGCGCAAGGTGGCGAGCCGGTCCTTGCTCGCCTCGTCGCTTTCCTTAGCAAGCGCGCTTTCCTCGATCTTGAGCTGGATAATGCGGCGGTCGAGGTTTTCGATCTCTTCGGGTTTGCTTTCTACTTCCATGCGGATGCGACTCGCCGCCTCGTCCATCAGGTCGATCGCCTTGTCGGGGAGGAAGCGGTTCTGGATATAGCGATCGGATAGCTGCGCAGCGGCCACGATCGCGCTGTCGGTAATGTTTACCCCGTGGTGCAGTTCGTATTTTTCCTTCAGGCCACGCAGGATCGATATCGTGTCCTCTACGCTCGGCTCGTCGATATAGACCGGCTGGAAGCGCCTCTGGAGTGCGGCATCCTTCTCGACATATTTCTGGTATTCGTCGAGCGTAGTCGCGCCGATCACGTGCAACTCGCCGCGCGACAGCGCAGGCTTCAGGAGGTTCGAGGCATCCATGCTGCCCTCGCTCGCGCCCGCTCCAATCAGCGTGTGCATCTCGTCGATGAACAGGATGATCTGCCCATCGGAATTTTTCACCTCGTCGATCACGGCCTTCAAGCGTTCCTCGAATTCGCCGCGATATTTCGCTCCCGCAATCAGCGCGCCCATGTCAAGCGCCATTAGCGTGCGGCCCTTGAGGCTGTCGGGCACATCGCCATTGGCGATGCGCAGCGCCAGCCCCTCGGCGATCGCGGTCTTGCCCACGCCGGGATCACCGATAAGAACGGGATTATTCTTGGTCCTGCGGGCCAGAATCTGGATTGTGCGACGAATCTCCTCGTCGCGGCCGATCACCGGGTCGAGCTTGCCGTCGCGCGCCGCTTGGGTCAGGTCGCGGGCGTATTTCTTGAGCGCATCGTAGCTCTCTTCTGCGCTTGCGCTGTCCGCGGTGCGACCGCCGGTCACTTCCTGAATCACCGCCTCGAGCGACTTCGCATTTACGCCGGCAGCCTGCAAAGCCTTGCCTGCGTCGGTGCTGTCGGAAAGGGCCATGGCCTGCAATATGCGCTGTACAGGAACGAAGCTGTCGCCGGCCTTCTTTGCCAGCTGTTCGGCCTGATCGAGCAGGCGAGCCGAATCATTGTCTAGGGCGGGCGGCGTCTGCGCTCCGGAGCCGGAAACCGCCGGGAATTTATGCAATGCCTTTTCAACCTCGCCAATGGCGGCAGGGGGGCTACCGCCTGCTCGCTGGATGAGCTGCGCGGCCATGCCCTCCTCATCTTCGAGCAATGCCTTGAGAATATGGACTGGCGTGATGCGCTGATGGCTCATGCGGACGGCAACTGTCTGGGCGCTCTGTAGAAAGCCCTTGGCCCGGTCGGTGAATTTCTCGAGGTTCATCGCAAAGGGTCTCCAAGCGTAATTACAATTTCAAATGGGACTTTGAGTAGGTACTAGCAGGACATCGAACTCCCGTCTGCTCAAATATCAACCCGCAACGACGCCAGCCTCTAGGCTCAGGACTCATTGCGGCAGCCAGAAGATGACGGTTGCAGCGATACATATGGCGGACATGAAGGTGTGGGCGCATCGGTCGTAGCGGGTGTGGATGCGTCGCCAGTCCTTGAGCCTGCCGAACATGTTCTCGACCTTGTGGCGCTGGCGGTAGAGGGCTGTGTCGTGCGGAATGGGGACTTTGCGGTTGTTCTTTGACGGGATGCAGGCGGCTATGCCACGCTCGGCCAGCGCGGCGCGGAACCAGTCGGCATCGTAGCCCCGATCGGCGAGCAAAGCCCTGACCTTGGGGAAGGCATCTATCATCAGCGCAGCGCCCTTGTATTCGCTCATCTGCCCTTCGCTGAGCAGCATGATCAACGGGCGGCCCTTGCCGTCGCAGACAGCCGCTCACGATACGGCGATCAGCGACCCGCGGAATGCCGTGCGACAGGGGAAATAGGGCTCGATCCGGCGCATCTGCGCCTCGCTCAACAACCACAGATCTGACAACAGCACCACCTCCTTGATGCTGCCATTGAATCAACCGATTGCCTCCCGCGCAAGCGATTTAATGGGTCCTGAACCTAGATAGAAAAGCCATTTTCTCCTTGACATAAATAAATAGGCGGGCCGATCTGCTTCCTATGGTACGCTCGTATCGCCAGATGACTGTCGAGTCGGCGAGGATAGCGGAAACGGCATTGAAATGCGGCTCTCGCGAGTTTACGAACGGAGGCGCAGTCAGCGATTTCACCCGTTCGAAACTTTGATGGAGGTGGTGATGGAGCAAATTGCCAAAAACGAGTGGGCAGAATTGTGCGATCGCATTAGCAAGCGGTTGCTTGGCCTGCGCGCCGAAATCGAGGTCCAATCGCTGGATTTGGGCGATCAGATCGAGGCCGAATTTCTTCCAATCCTAGGTATCACCTATGATCACAAAGACGATGTCGTGGTCATCGCCCTTGAGGGGCTTGCTCACCTGATCCCGCACCCGGTCGATATCCAGACCAAAGGCTACGACGATAATATCGAGGCAGTCCTTATTGTGGACAAGGAAGGTGTGCGGCATCTCACATCATTCCGGGAGCCGCTTAAGTTGCCACCCCCGCCTGCTGAGTAAGCTTCACTTCTATAAGCCAACTTGTAGGCCAACCATCAAAGAGAGAGTTCAGCCATGACATTCAGAAATCTTGCCCATGGCGTTGCCGCCATCGCATTGCTTGCGGCTACGGCCTGTTCCGATAATGCCGAGAAGGCGGCGGACGGACAGGAAGCTTCGGCTAGCGCAACCGATACGGATCAGGCTGCGGGCGGCGCCACGGCCGAGGATCAGGTGCAACTCGGAACTCTGCTGAAGGAAGCGGTTTCCGCTCTCGATGAAACGCAGGCGGCTATCAGCGCCATTGACGCGGGCAATAATAAAGGGGCGATCGACGCTCTGGCCAGGGCCACGGGCAAACTTGAGATCATCCTGACGCGCGAACCCAACCTGGCACTTGCTCCGGTGGCCAATTCGGTCATCGAACATGATGTTCTTGCAACGCCAGGCGATGTCAAGGCGCTCTCCGACCGGATCGAGGATCTGACTGATGAGGGACGTTTGCAGGAAGCGAGGCGGCTTATGGAAGGCCTCGCAAGCGAGATGGTTATCAGGACCAGCAACCTTCCGCTGGGTACCTATCCTGATGCCATCAAACGCGCGGCCGCACTGCTGGACGAACAGAAGCCTCAGGAGGCCAAGCTCGTCTTGCTAAACGCCCTGAGCACCATTGTCGTGACCGAAACCGTAATTCCCTTGCCGATCGTTCGTGCAGAGGCAAGCGTCGAGGCTGCGCGGGTCGTTGCGGCAAAGGAGAACCGCACGGAACAAGACAACCAGGCAATCGCTGCGGAACTGCAGAAGGCCCGCGAGCAAATCGAGATGGCGCAAGCGCTCGGTTATGCAACCAAGAAGGATCTTGACGATCTGCAGGACGCGATCAAAGAACTTGAGCGAGAGACTGGCGGGGGCAATGCTGCAACTCGCTTATTCGAACGCATCAAGGGGCTTTTCGGCAAGGCCCGCGAAGCAGTACAGCCGACAAAGAATTGAGAGCTATACCCTGGCGGTGCGTTATGCAATGAAGGCAGCGTGCCGTCAGAAATATTGTCTTCGTTGAATTCCAATCTCAACGTATGGGGCTATCGATATGGCAACACTGGCACATAAAATCCCATTCCCGGTCTGTAGTCTAGTAGGAAACTGGTGGACTTTCGTTTTGCGCGGTGTGCTTGCGCTGATCCTTGCGGTGCTCGCGGTGCTGATGCCTGCCAGCGCCTTGCTCGGGCTGACAATCATCTTCGGTGCCTTCTCGATGGTAGACGGAATATTCTCGCTTATCGCGGCTTTTCGCAACATCCGCGCGGGTGAGAAGTGGGGTTGGCTGGCATTCAACGGCGTGGTCGGCATCGGTACTGGTATTGTTGTGCTGATTACTCCGATGATGGCCAGTTTCGTGCTTTCGCTGTTCCTTTGGTGGATGATCGCATTCTGGTCGTCTGCCTCGGGCATCGCCCAGATCGTGACCGCCATTCGGCTGCGCAAGGAAATCAAAGGCGAGTTTTGGCTGGGGCTAGGGGGTCTGTTGTCCCTTGCGCTGGCCGGCTTCGTAATCTGGATGCTCTTGACTGCTCCCGTCGAGACATTCCTCGCCTTGGGCTGGGTCCTCGCGTTCTACGCCGCGATGTTCGGAACTGTCATGCTGCTCCTTGGCTTTCGCTTGCGGCGCGCGGCGAAGGCGGATGATACAGGCGTACAGCCGGCGAGCTAGGTAGCTTTTCCACATCGTGGATCGGTTGCTGCCACCGGGATAAATCACATGAGCCTATCCCGAAGTATCGCCACGGCACTGCACTGGCTTCAGAGCGGGTCGGCAAGCATATGACGGCAAAGGGGGCGATGGAGGGAAAAAGGCCGCGCATTCGTGAGATCGTATGGCTCGCTGGCATCCTTGCCGCGTTGGTCTTGGGATATGCGCTCTACCACCAGCTCTATGTCGGCGCGTCCAGCTTTCCTTTCGTGCAGGAAACTATCCTTGTCTTCCTTGGCGCTCTCGCGACGATCTTTCTTACCGCGATGCTGCTCAACCGCCAGACCGAGCTCGAGCTCAGCAAGGAGGCCCGCGTCCATCTGTTCGACCAGAAGAACTCGGTTTACATGTCGGCGATCGAAAAGGTCGCGGAAATCGCCGAACAACGCGATCCCGATCCGGCTCTCATCGATGAATTGCGGGTTATCGGACACAAACTGGCAGTGATCGCCAGTCCCGAGGTGATCAAGTCCTTCCAGTCGGTGCTCGACAAGCTTATACGCGGATTACGGGACGGAAACCTGACCAATGCCGACGCAGAAGAGGTGATGCACGCCGTCGCCGAGCTGACCATCGGAATGCGATCCGACATGCTTGACGAGATCGGGAGCGCCAAGAATGACACCGCACAGGAACTGATCCGCCGCAACTCTCGGCAGATGGAACGGCTCGATGATCTGGACGAAGCGTAACGGCCAGCAACGATAAAGCGTAAAGGACCTGAACATGCACAGAGGCCATAATCGTCCGCCGCGCCTATCGAAGCAGCCCGGCACGAATACTATTTCGGCCGATGTTCCGATGGCAAAGATCTACCAGGAACCGCGCTCCACGCTTCAGGGCGGGCACCGCCCGCAACCGTGGTACCTCGAGTTCGAGGCGAGAAGACCTTTGGGCCGCGACGTCTTCACGGGCTGGATCACCAATGATGATCCATATCGCCATATCCGTGTTCAGTTTCCTGACCGGGACAGCGCTATCGCATTCGCCGAGCGACAGGGGTGGGAATACAGGGTCATCCACAATTCGGAGTCGCGGCATCTCAGTTCTAAGATCGACCAACTCTATCGTGGCTCTGATGCGCCCGGGAACTGGCCGATACGATGGTCAGGAGAAGGCAAACAGATTTCCCAAAACCGGCTGTATCGAGGTGCGCAAGCCGGCGAGCGGGCTGAGCGCGAGAAGGAGTTCGACCCGGTGGATGAAGCGCTGCTCGAAAGCTTTCCAGCCTCCGATCCGCCGGCATTTACGGGCGCAACAATTGGCTAGGCCAAAAGGTCGATGCAGTCGAAAATAAGCGAGTATCAGGTGTCAAATGTAATCGACGAATTCGAATTGCAAGCTCTCTCCGTTTCCTCATCCCTGCTTGAAGACGCAGTGCGGATCGTGTTGGTGGTGTTTCTCGCTTCGTTGGCGGCAGCTCTGCTTTCGCGCCTGATGCGGCGCATAGAACAGAAGATGACAAGCAAACGAAGTGATCCAGATTCTGTTGGGAGGGTTGCAACTGCATACAGGAATGGTCTGATATTCGGGCGCATCGTGATATGGTCAGTTGCCGGGGTGACCTTGCTCTCGATCATGGGCCTATCCATAGCGCATTTGCTGACTGCTGCGGGAGTGGCCGGAATTGCAGCAGGTTTTGCCGCGCAGAGCCTGGTGAAAGATTACTTTTCCGGATTTATCATACTGCTTGAAGGGCAGCTGCGCGTCGATGACATAGTCGAGATCGGTGGCCATATTGGAGTGGTAGAAGAAATCACGCTGCGAAGCGTTCGTCTGCGCGATTACTATGGCAAGGTGATTTTCATGCCATGTGGGAACATTACCAATGTCGTTAACAAGACCATGGAATATTCCAGGTCGGTAATCGATGTCGGTATCGCCTATCGCGAAAAAGACAGACGAGGCGTTGGGCATTATGCACAGCGTTGCCTTGCAGATGGCTAAGGATCGCGCCTTTGCAGACCGCATAATTGATGAGCCCGAAATTATCGGTGCGGAAGCGCTCGGTGACAGTGCCGTCATATTGCGACTGCGCCTGAAGGTGACGCCAGGAGCACAATGGGAAGTGCGCAGGGAGTTCTTCCGCAGGATCAAGCAGGCATTCGACGAGACTGGCATCGACATACCATTCCCGCAACTTACCCTGTATCCGGGGCTCCCGAAAGATGGCCCTGCCCCTCCGCTGAACATCCGGCTTGGACAAACCGAGGCTGCGGTGAAGAATGCTTGAAAGACGACCGCAAGGATAAACCAATGCTCGCGAATTTTCTGAGATTGCGCAAAATGACACGTGCAGAATGGTCTGCGATGTCCTTTTACGAGAAATTCGAGGACGCGATTGTCATCGTTCTCAGCGGAATAATCGCAATCGTCGTGATTGCGGCGGTTTGGTCATTGCTGCGCGAAGTTGTCACAAGCCTTGTCTTGGGCGCTCTTGATCCGCTCGATTTTGCCACTTTCCAGACTGTCTTCGGAATGATTTTTACTGCTGTGATTGCGCTTGAGTTCAAGCGTTCATTGCTCGTAGCTGCCGATAGGGGATTCGGTGTCCTGCAGGTGCGAACGATTATCCTGATTGCGCTGCTGGCAATTGTGCGCAAGTTCATCATTCTCAATCTGGCAGACACGAGCGCCGCGAAGGTCGCCGCGCTTTCGGGGGCTGTGCTGGCACTTGGTGCGGTATTCTGGCTCGTTCGCGATCAGGATCGGCAGGAGCGGCTTGAGCAAGCACAGGAATAGGGCTGGTCTAAAGCCGTAGCAAGCGCGGTTACAGACAGAAAAAGACAGGTACACCCGTGCGAGCGCGCCTGTCCGGCTTCCAGGAGAAATGCTGTCTTAGAAGTTCATCGCCGGCACGGGAGCAGGAGATGCGTCTTCCTTCGGCAGTTCAGCGACCAGTGCCTCGGAGGTGATCAGCAACGAGGCAACCGAAGCCGCGTCCTGCAGCGCAGTGCGCACCACCTTCGCCGGGTCGATGACACCCGACTTCACCAGGTCTTCATATTCGCCGGTCGCGGCGTTGAAGCCGTGGTTATAGTCGTCGCCTTCGAGCAGCTTGCCGACGATATAGGCACCGTCCTCACCCGCCTTCTCGGCAATCTGGCGAACCGGGGCACGCAGGGCGCGACGAACGATATCGATACCGGACTGAGGTGGTGCCGGTTTTCTGGACAGGATGCTAAGCTAATCCCGACCTGATGGATTGGTACGGGAATGAAGACGACGAGAAAGCGCTACAGCGCGGATTTCAAAGCCAAGGTGGCGCTGGAGGCGATCCGGGGCGACCTGACGCTGGCGGAGCTGGCAGCCAAGCATGGCGTGCATCACACGATGATCGCATCGTGGAAACGCCAGGCCATCGATGGGATGGCAGGCACCTTCTCCGGGGCCGGCGATGCGGCTAAGGTTATCAGCGAGAGCGAGGTAGAGAAACTGCACGCCAAGATTGGGCAACTGGTGGTGGAGCTGTTGATTTGCGCTGAGAACTGACCCGGGAGGGGCAGAAATTTTCACTGAGAATTGACCCATGTTTTCCTCGCCCCCGGCAGGCAGTCGGGAGGCATCGGAGTGATCGACATGGACCTACTCAGTGTGATCCGCCGGTGGCATTTCCGCCAAGGCATGGCCATTCGTGAGATCAAGCGGCGGACCGGCTTATCACGCAACACGATCCGCAAATATCTGCGAGCAGACGCGGTAGAGCCGGTGTTTAAGGTTCCCGACCGGCCGAGCAAGCTGGACCCGTTTTCCGAGAAGCTGACAGGTTGGCTGCGCGTGGAGTCGGGCAAATCGCGCAAACAGAAACGTACGGCCAAGCAGCTTTACGCTGATCTCGTCACTTTGGGCTATGACGGCTCGTATGCTCGCGTGGCGGCCTTTGCCCGCGATTGGAAGCGCGACCGCCAGTATGAGCAGCAAACCAGCGGACGCGGGACCTTCGTGCCGCTGGTTTTCCAGCCTGGCGAAGCCTTCCAGTTCGATTGGAGCGAGGATTACGCCGTGCTGGGTGGCAAGCAGGTCAAGCTGCAGGTGGCCCATACCAAGCTATCACACAGCCGGGCCTACATCGTTCGGGCCTATCTGTTGCAGACGCATGAGATGCTGTTCGACGCCCTGACGCAGGCATTCCGAGTGCTGGGCGGCATTCCCCAACGCGGGATCTTTGATAATATGAAGACGGCGGTCGACAAGATCGGCCGTGGTAAGGCGCGCCAAGTCAACGCCCGGTTCGCCGCCCTGGCCAGCCATTATCTATTCGAAACAGACTTCTGCAATCCAGCATCGGGCTGGGAAAAGGGACAGGTCGAGAAGAACGTTCAGGATGCCCGTCACCGTCTGTGGCAGCCCATGCCCAGCTTCCCAGATCTTGCAGCTCTCAATGCCTGGCTTGAGGAACAATGTGTCGCGCAGTGGGCAGAAATCCAGCACGGCACATTACCTGGCACCATCGCCGATGTGCACGCCGAAGAGGTAATCAGCTTGATGCCCATGGGGAGGCCCTTCGATGGCTTCGTCGAGCAGACCAAGCGCGTGTCGCCCACCTGCCTAATCGCCTTCGAGCGCAACCGTTACAGTGTGCCAGCCTCCTTTGCCAATCGGCCCGTCAGCCTGAGAGTTTACCCCGAGCGGCTTGTCATCGTCGCGGAAGGACAAGTCTTGTGCGAACACGAGCGGATCATTGACCGGTCCCATCAGAAGCCGGGACGCACGATCTATGACTGGCGCCACTATCTGGCTGTCGTTCAGCGCAAGCCCGGCGCCCTGCGCAATGGTGCGCCATTCCTTGAGATGCCCGAGGCATTCCGCCAGTTGCAGACCCAACTGCTCAAGCGGCTCGGCGGTGACAAGGAGATGGTTGAGATCCTATCTCTTGTTTTGCACCATGATGAGCAGTCCGTTTTATGCGCAGTCGAGTTGGCTCTTGAGGACGGTGTGCCAACTAAAACTCATGTGCTCAACGTGCTGCACCGCCTGATTGACGGCAAGGCGCCACCGGCACCAACGATCGATGCCCCGCAGGCCCTGCGCCTTAGCACGGAGCCCAAAGCCGATGTAGGCCGCTACGACACGCTGAGGGAGCTGCGTCATGCGTCATGACCCCGCCAGCGCCGCGGTCGTCGTGATGCTGCGCGGCCTCAAGATGTATGGTATGGCTCAGGCCGTCGGCGACATGATCGAGCAAGGCGCCCCTGCCTTCGAGGCGGCCGTGCCGGTACTGTCCCAGTTGCTCAAAGCTGAGATGGCCGAGCGCGAGGTCCGCTCAATCGCCTATCAGATCAAGGCTGCCCGCTTCCCTGCCTACAAGGATCTGGCCGGCTTCGACTTCGCCGCCAGCGAGATCAATGAGGCCTTGGTGCGTCAGCTCTACCGCGGTGACTTCATGGATAGCGCCGACAATGTGGTGCTGATCGGCGGGCCCGGCACCGGCAAAAGCCACATCGCCACCGCCCTTGGCGTCCAAGCGGTCGAGCACCACCGTAGAAAAGTTCGCTTCTTCGCCACCGTCGATCTGGTCAATGCGCTGGAACAGGAAAAGGCGGCTAACAAGGCAGGCCAACTGGCCGAGCGGCTGCTCAAGCTCGACCTCATAATATTGGACGAGTTGGGATATCTCCCGTTCAGCCCGTCAGGCGGTGCCCTGCTGTTCCATCTGCTCAGTAAGCTGTATGAACGCACCAGCGTGGTGATCACCACCAACCTGAGCTTCAGCGAGTGGGCCAGCATCTTCGGCGATGCCAAGATGACGACCGCTTTACTGGATCGCCTGACCCACCATTGCCACATTCTCGAGACCGGCAATGACAGCTTCCGCTTCAGGGCCAGTTCCACCGCGCCCAAATCCAGAAAGGGGTAATGCCAACACTTGACGATGCCCGCTAAGGGCAACACTTAACCCATACCCACCCGGGTCAGTTCTCGATGAAAATCCCGGGTCAGTTCTCAGCGCAAATCAACACAGGTAGACTTCATGATCGGTGAGGCCTGCCGAAATGGTCCACCAGGAGGTCCATGAGATCACGAGCGCGGCAATGATCAGTGGGCCCTTGAGACCCGCCGCGAACATGAAGCTGAAGTGTCCGAGCAGCTGGCTGCCGCGGGTGAAATTGACAAGGTTACGCTTCATCGGAACCTCCCTCACCGGTAGCGGCGGAAAGGCCGAGCTCCTTGCATTTGCGCGCGTAAGCCTGGTGCGCCCGACCGCGCAGCGCGTGGTCGGGGTGCCCTGCCAGCAGCGCATCTACACCCACCATGAGGAACACCGAGCGGCGGGAAATACGTTCAATGGATGCGTCGAGCCGAGAGGCAAGCTCGTCCTCGGTGCAGGCATTGGCGAGCAAGGCGCGAACCCACTCACTCATGCTGATCCCCTTGGCCTTGGCAGCCTTGCGGATCAGCGAGCTGAGCTCGCTGGAGATATAAACCTGGAGACAGATTGGCCGTGTCATGCACGGACTCCTTGTGGTCAGGAGCCCGGTTCACACTGCGAAAGGCAAGATCGAAGCTAAGTCAGATTCAAGAACATGTCAAGAACATCAAGAGATGCGGAATTCCGCCATTCCCGGCATGGCTTTGGTCAAATCCACGTAACTCCCCTCGCCTCCGTCACTTTTGACGGAGAAGCTGCCATTTCGCAGAATTCGATCCATGCATCTGTAATTTCGTGCTTTTCCGCTAACTATCCCAGCGATTTGTCGCGTACGGTGTGCTCAACCGTCCCTAACTGCGAGGACAGGAACCAGCTATTGAGCCTGTAACGGATGATGTGGTTTGCAAACCCCATTCTCTGGGACGCTTGGCAGTTTGCTGACCCTCGGATCGCGATAGGCACAGACGGGATCGATGCCTATGATGGGGGCATTTAATGAGGGCAGCAGGGAGGCGCGGCATGGGCCAGGTCACATTGAGTGCGACACCGAAGGGCAACGGCTTCCAGGCGACAGTCACTTACCCGAACGGGGTTTCGATCAGTTCTTCCGAGGCTTTCCCGACGCAGGCAGAGGCAATCGAGGCCGCGGCATTGAAGGTCCTGGATATGCCGGAGCGGCTCACCGATCTCGACCGTTCCGATACCCCCGACTGACGCTTGCGACCCGCCTTCACGTTCCGGCTGAGTGATGCTGAAACGGTCTGCGAGCAAAAGGAAAGGAGGAAGCCCTGACGGACTTCCTCCCAAACCGGCGGATCAGAATTCATCGCTGAGACGGCCCGCCACGGTGTCGATGACACGGTCCAGCATGGCCTTGGGCAAGGCACCGTAATCTCCTTCATCGACCGCGATGTATCCTGCCTCGTCATCGGTCAGGACGTACTGCGTGAAGTAGCTGTGAAAGGACCGGGCATGGGCCTGATCCAGGGCTGCAACGAAGGCTGCCTGATCGGCGGCGGGACCAGCAGCGGCAATGTTCAGTGAAGCGTACATGATCTTTCCTCCTGATGTTTGATGCGTCGCATCAGGAGCTGCGAAGGATGTGGGTGACGGGCTGGGTCAGGGACCGCGATAGCGGCCGCGAAGCGGCGATGGGGGCAACGATTTTTGCCGGGCTTGCCCGGTAAAAATGGTGGGGCCCCGTCGTCCTTGACGCAGCCCCAAAGCCCGCATCAGACTTGGTCTTTCTGCGAGAGAGACCTCTCCAACGCCTGCGCAGAAGCGCGACGCCTGCCCCACAAACCATTTTCCTACATGCCCCCGCAGTGCCAAGATCGGGAGCGGAGGGGACCAACGGCCAGCAAGAAGGAAACACTATGGCCAGGTCCAAACCTACTGCACGCGATGCGCTGAGGAAGCTGCGTGAACAGCGTGCCCAACTCGAGAACGAGGAGGCTCGTCTCCGCGAAGAGGCAGCGACCGAACTCGGAAAGCTGCTGATCGAGTGCGGCGCGGAGACGATCGAACCAGCGCAGTTGCGCCAGATCGTTCGCGCATCGATGGCCCTCGGGATCGAGGAAACGCTGAAGCGGATTGCTCCCGCGTAAAGCCCAACCTGGCGGCGGCAAGGGGTTCGATGCCCCGCGCCGCCGCATCGCTGGCGTACAAAAGAAAAGGCCCCAATGGCGTCAGCCACCGGGGCCTTGTCGCGGAGTGAGGACATTCAGTCCTCGTCGATATCGGGTGCTCCCTCGTTGCCGCCCGAACGGCCCTTGGTGAGGAAGTCGACCTTGTCGGCGATGATCTCGCAGCCGTAGCGCTTGGCGCCGCTCTGATCCTCCCACTGCGTGTAGTGGATGCGGCCTTCGACCGTCACGAGCTGGCCCTTGGTGCAATACTTGGCGACGTTCTGGCTCAGGCCGTTGAAGCAGGTGATCCGGTGGAATTCGCTGTCCTTGGCGGTGTAGCCGTTTTTGTCCTTGTAGGTCTTGCCATCCTTGCGGGCGGGCCGATCGGTCACGACCGAGATCGAGGTGATGCTGGTTCCACCCTGGGTGGTGCGGGTTTCGGGGTCGCGAGCGATACGGCCAACGAGGATAACGAGATTGGTCATGGGCTTTCTCCTGATCGAGCATTCCGGGTCCATCCCGGCTGCAAAACCCGAGCAGAAGCGCCCCATGGCGAAGCGCACCGAAGGGGAACCCGGAACTGGGCCGGGTGGTGCGGGCAGCCGGGCACAGCCCGGCAACTCGGCCGGACCTGATCCGGGTTGCGCGTCTCGACGGGGGGTGATTCAGGGACAGGTTTGCATCGAAGCCGGGTGGAGCTGGATGCCTTGAACAGGTTTGCCCTGCCTCGGTTCCCTCCGTTCTTGGCCGAATCATTCCCCCGCCAGCCCTCCACCGGAGAACCCCTTCCTAGATCACGGTACGGACCTCTCCTCCAGCAGGTGGCCTGGTCCTGGACGCAACTGCTTCGCCGGGGACAGGCATATCGATCGTCACCCCTTCAGCGCCGTCCAGAGGGTTGCCTCGCAGCATCCAGGCCTGCGGCGTGATCAAGCGCGCCCAGTCCGCAAAGGAGGGGATCGACCCCAGGTCTTCGCGTACGTGCTGTTCGCCGACCAGACGCACCGGAACGACCCGGCCATCAGCATTGACGAGGGTCTCGCCGAACAAGGTTTCGAGCATGAATATCCCCTCGGCATGGTGCCGCAGCGCGCGGTGCCGAGGGTCTGCCAGGATTGCCTTGGACTGGTCGAACCACTGGTGCAGCGGGAGATAGTCATCGACCCTGCCGCCCCATTTCCGGACCGACGAGAGGGCGTGGTAATAGCAATGGGCCATGCCAAGTCTCCTAGAGCTCGGTCGAGTGATCATCGGTAGCGATGAAGCGCAGGCTGCAGTCGAGCACGAAGGTCGCTTCAGCCACATCGATCACCAGTTCGCCGCAGGCACCGTCGTTGATCTCCCAGCCAGGATGGTGACGTTCGAGCGCCAGATAGGTCAGCTGCTCGAGAGCTTGGCCGAGTGAGTGCAGCTCCGCGGAACCGTCACCATCCGAGTTGCCTGCTTCGTCTTCCAGAATGGTGACATCGGGGCACGCGATCGCGGCACCAGCGGCATCGAGGCACGCGCATTCCTCAACAGCACCGCTGTCGCCGCAGCCGTCAAAGCGGATCTCGACGCGGGCGATTCCGGCTTCCTGCAAGCGCGGGAGAATGACGGTCTTGAGCTGCTGAATCTCTTCGACTACCTGGGCCTGCCGCTGGGCCTGACGAACGGCAAAGTCGGCCATCACGGCCTCGATATCGATCATGGAATACCTCCTGTAGAAAGGAGCCAACGACCATTCGCTGGCTCCAACCGACAGGCGCACGCCTTTCCTCTGATGGGCGACGCCAGCGCCGATCCGGCGCTGGCGCGAAGACCGACAGGGCCTTAGTCGGTCCTGGCCGAAGTGTTCTTCGGATTGGTACCGAGGGGCCCGCGGCGATCGACCACGGTGATCCGCCGGGCCTTGGCTTCGATGACCAGACGTTCGAGCACGCCATTGCCCGGAAAGGCGATGACATAGCGCGGATCGAGGGAGAGCATCCGCTCGTTGCGCTTGAAGCCGGCACGGGCGCCCAGCCGCATGTCGAGCGAGAACGTGACCTGCGGGATGCCGCGACGTTCAGCCCAGCTCGAAGCCAGACGGTCGACGCCCTTGGTGTCGCCGCCATGGATCAAGACCATATCCGGCACGCGGTCGCGGACCTTGTCGAGCGTGGCCCAAACATTGTTGCCGAAGGTCAGCGCATCGTCTTCGGTAGCATGACGGGTGCGCCCTCCGGCGAACACGACCGGGGTTCCTTCGGGCACGGCCGCACGGCGTTTGGCCTCGGCGCGGGCGCGCAGGAAGTCGCGACCTTCGACGAGCGCCGAGGTCAGCATTGCACTGTGATTGAAGCGAGAACTGGAGACTGGCTTCCAGGAGGAACCGAACTCGTTGAGGTATAGGCCTGCTGCGACTTCACGCATCTCTTCGAGTGCCAGCATAGCGCTTTCTGCGCATTGCGCCCGCTCAACCTGGGTCTCAAGGTCATGGGTGTGGACCTCGGATCCATCGGCCGTAGCAATCAGCGCGCGGACCTCGTCGGTCGCCCGGTCAAGGGCAGTCGATTTGCGTTCCGCCGAGCGGTGAAAGATGTTGACGAAGGCCCAGCCAAGATCCTCGGCGTCGGCTTCAAGAGCGGTCCCGGACACCATGGCGAAAAGATCGGACCAGACCGCTTCGAGGGTTTGGACGACCGCCTCCCGGACTGGGAAATCGCTTGTCGATACGGGAGCCGGTCCAATCGAGAAACCGGCGAGATCGAGCCCGGCGAGTTGATCGGCGAATGACGTGTGCATAGGGTATCCTCCTGACTGACGTAAGGCCGACGCACCCGTTCATGGCTGCGCCAGCGAGAGCCCGTCAGGGCCAGCATTCAGGCAGGATTGCGCACCCGCGAGGGGGAACCCGGCTTGGCGGGCTGGCGCGGGCAGGCCTTGGGCCCCAAGGGCCAAGGCCAACACGGGCCCGCCCAAGCCGGGTTGCGCAAGGCTGGCGGCTGGCCCAGGGCCTCTCTCGCATGGCGACAGACCATGACCGGCCGACAAAGCTCGGTCAGGGATGGCAACCCAAAGCTCCGGGCGTGACCAACTCGCGGAGCTCAAGCTGCGCGCTTGGTGTAGACCCCCTCGCCATTCGACATGTGCCCGAGGCAATCGAAGTCGCCGAACAAGGCATCGAAGCGGGATGCGATCTGGGACAGCCAGCGCCTTGCCCGCGGTGAACGAGCCGTGCGCCAATCGGCGTCCCAATAGGGCCCGTCATCGCGTTCGACGATCCAGACGGCCACCAGCCCGCCATAGACCGATACGCCGAAATCCGCATAGGCATTGCGCATGAGGATCCGGTCTTCCCGGCCGCGCCAGCCGTCATGCGGGATCAGGGACGGGAAAGCATTGGCGGCCCGCTCGCGCAAGTCCTCGCGCAGCCATTCATACTCGAATTCCCAATCGTCGTCGCTTTCAACGTCGAGCACCGTAAAGGCGACAATTGCGCCGCTGGGATAGCTGACTGATCGGCCCATGGCATCCTCCCTCAGGCCGCCAGCGCAGCGTCGTCGGACGCATCGTCAGACTGCTCGGGAATGATCTTCCCGCCGAGCTTCAGCAGCAGGCTCGCAGCTTCTTCGGCCTTGGCCGCAGCGGTCAGGATGGCGCGGTCGTCGTCCTTCAGAAGCTTGAGCCAGTGCTCGATATAGCTCGCGTGGCTGTCGAGATGCGTGACCGGCAGCCCCAGCTCAGCACCCAGCATGGCACTGGAGAGTTCGGCGACCAGTTCTTCGGCGGCGTAGGCGGAAGTGCCGAAGCGGTTCTTGAGATCGCGGCCCAGGCGGCTGGCATGGCCGGTCCAGTGCGACAGCTCGTGGGCGAGCGTGGCATAGTAGTGATCGAACCCGCCAAACAGGCTGACCGGCGGCATCGTGACGCGATCCGCAGTCGGTTCATAATAGGCTTCGCAGCCCTGATGACGCAAATTGACTGGGATGGCAGCGAAGAAGGCGTCGAGCTCGGCCTCGCGCCCTTCAGGCTCGACCAGTTCGAGCGTTGCGGCCGGATGGAAGCGCTCGGGCAGACCTTCGACCTGATCGGCATTGAAGACCGGATAGGCCTTCAGCACCCGGCGGGCTTCGTCGGTCTTTTCGCCGGTATCGGGGGCTTCCACCTCCTTGGTGTAGCTCTTGTAGAATATCGCGATGGTCGACTTCTCGCCCTTGCGGACCTGGGCTCCGAGCGATTGTGCCTGGTTGTAGGTCATCCAGAACGGCGAGGCGTAGCCGCACATGTCAGCGACCATCCACAGCCAGAACACGTTCATACCGCGGTACGGGATCCCGCAGGCCCGCAAGGGGCGGGAGACCGGGACACCGCGCCACGGCTTGATCCACGGCTTCGTGCCTGCTTCCAGACGGGCGATGATTTCCTGGGTGATGCGGGTGGCGGGCGACAAGCCGCCGCTCTGTCCCTTGCGATAGGCCATGATGGGTCTCCTGATTGAGGCATCCGGACAGTCGGCGACGGGCTCGCCGGTCAGTGCCACAAGGTCTCGAGCCCCCTCCGCTCTCCTTCCAAAAAGGAAGCGGCCCTCCGGCGTAAGCCGAAGGACCGCTTCTCGAGGTGCGAGTGACCGAGCCTGTCAGGAGGAGGTCAGGCGGCCAACTCGCGGGGGGACTGATCTTCGGTATCGTCACCGGGGTCAGCGTCGGTCGCGTCGATCTCGGCTTCGCCAGCCTCCGGGGCAGCGGAGGCAAACCGCAGGACCTCAGGCACCCAGGCCAGGGCCTTCTCGCGTACTTCGACCTCGGTGATGTAAGTGCCGGCGAAGACGCGTTCGGCACTCATCGCGAGGTCACCCTTCTTGACCGAGGCAAAGCGGGAGGAGAGCTCGAGACCGCCGACGTCGGTCAGCGCGTCGAGGATCACCTGCTTCGATACCCGATCGAAGTAATTGGCCGCCGTCGGACGCCACCACTGCGCCATGTCGATGCCGATCAGGCTGCCGAGATGATCCTGGAATGGCAGCTGACGCTCACCTTCCATGTTGAGGCTGGCCTCGAGCGACCGGGCAACGACATGGCCCAGCCACGCGGCGCGGCTGTCATCGGACAGCGCCCGAAACAGGTCGAAGCGGGACGTTGCATTGGCACCGGCGCGCCAGCTTTCGTCGAGACCGGACCTGAGCTCGGCAAGCGCGCTGCTCGCTGGCGCATCCTTGGCTTCGAAGCCGATGATCGGGCCTGCCGGAACAGGCGCGCGCAGCGTGGTCGAAGGGCGCGCCCGCCAATCGTGGGTATCGGAATCGGCGAGGGTGAAGACCATGATGTCGAGCGCCAGCCCGGGATCGGACGCAACGTGAAGTGCCAGAATATCGCGACGCTGCATCGCGAGTTCGTCGACCAGACGTTTCGACAAAGTCGTCCGGCGCCTGTCCGAACCTTCATCGCCGGCAACGACTTCGATCCCATCGTCAGCTTCCGCGGGATCAGCCTGACGCTCGCCGTAGAACACCGGTTGGAGAACCGGCGTCCCATCACGCGAGAGCACCAGGATCATCCCTGCCTCGGCCTTGAGCTCGGGCGCGATGACGGGCGGGCGGGCGCGAATGTCCTGACACTCGCGTTCGATCGCCTCGATTGCCGCTTCGGCCGCTGCCACAGCCTCCTCGGCGCTGTCCTCATCTTCGAGGATAGCCGCATGTTCGTCATAGGAGGCATCGAGTTCGTCGAGCCTTGCCAATTCGGCTTCGGTCATCGGCGCCGGGTCGGCAGGAAGCCGGACCAGCCCTTCGACCAGATCGTGGCTGGCGTAGGGATCAAGCGTTGGCTTCACCCAGGCAAGACCCTGCTCGGTGGCGAGGGCTTTGGCCTGCTCTTCCATCTCTGCCGCCGCTAGGCTTTCGAGCAGCGCAACATCGACCCAGGATTCGCTGTCGTCGTTGTCGAACAGCTCACGCTCGATCCGGCCGCCCGCGGCAATGTAGGCATCGCGGCCAACGAGACGGGCGCGCGGATCGCTGCCCCGGACTGTGCCGGAGAGGACCATGCGCCGGATGCTGTCGGGATTGGGTGCGTAGTAGGCCGAGGAAACCTGCTCGAACACCCGGGCCTGGATGTCCTGGTCCGAGGTCGCGCCGAAGGCCTTGGCGATATCGAGGGTGATTTCCCCGGAGGCCAGTGCCTCAAACACCACAGGCGCAAGGTTCGCGAGACGCAGCCGGCCATCAACGAAGCGAACGGTCAGACCGAAGCGGCGCGCGACGTCCTCGACGGTCGCACCGCCTGCCACGAGCGCGGCAAAGGCCTGGGCTTCGTCGGCCGGGTTCATGGCGAGGCGGTGAAAGTTCTCCGCAAGGCTGGTCTCGACCGCGACCTCAGCGCTGTCTTCGAGCACGAGGCAGGTGACTTCGTGATCGCGGGCAAGGATCTTTTCGTCTGCAAGCGCGAGCATTGCGCGCCGACGCCTCTCACCGGCTTCGACCTCGAACTTGGCCTTGGCGGTGGGCCTCACGATGAGGTTCTGTAGCAGGCCACAGGCTGCGATGCTTGCCTTGAGCTCGGCGTCTGATGCCGGGTCACTGTGACGGCGAACATTGCGGGGAGACTGGACGAGCTTGTTCAGCGGGATCGACTTGATCATGGGACACACTCCTGATTGTGAGCCCGGTGCATCGACCTTCGACGCCCAACTGGCTCAATCAAGGCAAAGCCCACTCCCCTCTCATGCGTTCGCAGCGAATATCCCGACAGGCACGGTAATGATCGATCACGATGGCTGGGACTAAGCGACCGTTCCGCAGCGAAATGTCGAATGGCAGGTCTACTCAAAGGCCGGTGTCCGACCGGGATCGCAGAGCGTCGGATATTGGGCCGATCAAGGACTGGCAGCCCCCAAGCAAACCTAGGCGTCATCGCGGCGACGATGGCGACACGACTATTCCCTGCAAGAAACGGGTCTTCTTCACATTTGAACGATTTGGGGTTTTCAATTGCATTCATGGGTTACATCATCTTCATCATGGTGACGGGCTGTCCGGGGTAGACAAGAACAGGGGCCTCTTGTGGTGTCTGAAGTATCTGGGGCGTCGGACCGGCAGAGTGCGGTAAGGTTGCTCGCATGTATTGATGCTGCGGGGGCTACGGCAGACGCAGACCAGTGGGGCGAGGATGTCGTTGCTACGCTGCACGCGCAGTCGCGGCTGCAAGCGCTCGACTTCTGGATGCGCAATCCGGACTATCTTGCAAATGAGCTTCTTACCGTCTTCGAGGAAACGGGCGACGCATCGCTCATCCATTTGGCCGAACGAATATTCGATGATCGCGAGCCCGATCTCCGGCGTCTGCCGATGATCCGCTATCATTTCGGGGCCTTCGAGCCGCTCGACAATGCGCTGTCGATCCTGGTCGCGGCAGGTCTTTTGAAGATCAGGCGGCAAGGGTCGCCAGGCCAGGTCCGCGAGCATATCTATCTGCTGACGATCAAGGGGCGCGAGGCAATGGCGTCGCTGGCCGAGGCCGCGCCGGAACTGGCCTGGTATCGCGACCGAGCGGCGATCGTCACGCGCGTTGCCGGCGACAAGGGCGGCAAGGCTCTCAAGGATCGGCAATATCTCCAGGCTGAATATGCCGGGACGGAACTCAACCATATCATCGCGCCGATCACCGAGCGCGTGCGCAAAAGGCTGGACGCCATATTGGAAAGGGCCGGACGATGACGGCAAGCTGGCTCGAAATGGTGGCGGAAAAGGCGGGCATGAGCCCGGCCGAAGCCGAGATAGCGCTTCGCAGACGGGGCATTACGGCGGACCGTCCGATGCGCCCGGCGCGGACGCTCACCATCACAGCCATCGCGTTCAAGGGCGAGAAGGGCGGCAAGGCGCAGGGTGCGATCGATTTCTGCTGGGAGGGCTTGAGGCCGGGCATCTGGGCGATCACCAGCGAGAAGAATTTTGCCGGCAAGTCGAGCATCATCGAGATCATCCTGTGGTGCCTGCGCGGCACGCCCAAGGATCTGCAGGGCGATGTCCGCAAATGGCTGAGCTGGGTTGCCCTAGACTTTCTGGTCGATGCGCAGCCCTATCGGATCGAGTTCACCGTCGATGCCGGTGTTCCAACCGGTACACTGATGCTTATCCGACCAAGTGGCGCGCCAACCATCGTCGATCACTTTTCGTCGGACGAGGGTTTTGCGGCCGGCATGTCGCAGTTCATGATGAACACGCTCGACCTCGATCCCATTCCCGCGATGCAGGGCAAGGACGGCGACAAGATGGCGGTCGAACATGGCTGGACGGCGTTGTCGGGCGGGCTCTATTTCGGCGGCGACCACAAATTGCTTCTCGGTGACGTACAGATGGGTGGCCTGCCCGCGCGTATGCTGCAGATGTATGTGGGGCTCCCCTGGGCGCTGACGGTCATGCAGGCGCGCACCGTCAAGAAGGAGGTCGAGCAGGAACAGGACCAGGGCAACAAGGCCGCGGCGCGCGCGGCGGAGGAAGCCGCCAAGGCACGAACGCGCCTCGAGGCCGATCTCGCGGCGGCGCAGAAGACCCTGGCAGGGCTGAGTTCGACACAGGCAACGGCAAAAGAGCTTGAGCGACTGGCAGGTGAAGTGGCCCGGCTTTCCCCGATCGCGATCGACCAGGCGAAACGCCACGCTACAGCGCAAGCCGAGCTCAAGGCGCTGCGGGAGTTGGCCGATACCGATGAGCGGGCCCTGCGCAATTTGCGCGAGAATATCGTCGCTGAGCAGTTCTTCAATGGACTGGAGCCGGTCTGCTGCCCGCGCTGCGAGGCGAAGGTGTCGGGCGAGCGCATCAAGCGGGAGAGCGTCGATCTCAACTGCTCGCTTTGCGCCGAGCACATCCCGGTCGAAACCATGGAGGGGGTGAGCGAGACCATCGAGGCCGGCGAAAGGCGGGCACAAGCCTCGAGGGCCGCCGTGGAGCGGGCCGTCGCCCACGAATCTGCGCTGCGCCGGCTTGCCGAAGATGCGAGCAAGGCGGTCGATGCAGCGCGCGCAGCGCTGGAGAAAGCGGCGACGGGGATAACCTTCCAGCAGCGGCGGGAGGCAGAGCTAGCCGTTGCGCGGCTCGAGGGAGCGCTCAAGGAGCGCAAGATCGACGGGGTGGCTCCGACGCCCTCTCCTGATCTTGCGCTCGTGCGGGCTGCCACCAAAGAAGCCGAGACCGCCTATGACCAGAGCCGCGGCGACATATTGCAACGGCTGAGCGAGGAGATCCTCACATTGGGGCAGCGCCTCGGCGTCAGAATGCTCGAGGGCGTCAAACTAGGATCGAACGCGACGCTGGCCCTTACCAAAGGCGGCGAAAGCACCAGCTTCAGCAAGGTCACTGCGGGCGAACGATTGCGGTTGCGGCTCGCGACGGCGGTTGCCTTGTTGCGCGTCGCCCAAGAGCGCGGCCTTGGGCGCCATCCGGGGCTCCTGATCATCGACTCGCCGGGCGCCGAGGAGGTCAGCGATATCGATCTGGCCGCGCTGCTGGGGGAATTGCAGACGATCGCGAAGGAGACGCCGGGCCTCCAGATCCTCGTAGCGAGCGCCAATCCGCCGGCGATCGTCAGTCAGCTCGGCGAGGACCGGTGCCGGATTGCGGAGAAGGATGCATATCTGTGGTGATCGCGCACGCGAGCGTCGCGGCGTGACGGTCATCGACGCGATATCCAGATGCCTCGCGCAAGGAGAGGTCGTGACGCTGGAGCGAATTGGCGGCGCCAATCGCCTCGCATTGGAGCGGGATGCACTGTTGCAGGCCCCCTTCCTCGACGTGCTAGTGACGATGACGGTTACGGCGCCCGAGACCGACCAGGCCATACTCGATTCCTTGTTGACCGATGGCTTCGCAGCAGCGCCCTCGCCCACGGTCCTACGCGACGCGGCCCATCTGCTGATCGAGGCCCCGCATCTGCGGGACCGTCTCGGACGGACGCTGACACCGATCCTACTTGATAAGGTCGCCGATCGATCCGATCCCCGGACCGACTTGATGGCGGCCTATGCCCTCGAAGCGCTTTTCCGCCTCGCGCTAGCCGACGCCATGAATCGCCACCGGCTGCTCGCGCTTCTCACGGAAATTGACGGGACGCCGAGCGAACTGTTCGCAGCTCATGCGGCAAAGCTCCTCGGCGCAGCCTTCACGCAATGGGGCGGTAGCGATCTCATCGCGGCGCTCGAACGCCTGCTCCCTTCAGCTGAGGCCGAAGCCGCGTTCGAGCTCGGCCTGATCACGCTGGGCGATGGCCTCGCGCAGGCGTCCATGCCCGACATTCTCGGTCGCCTCGAAGCGGCACAGTTGCGGTTCAGGCAAGCCGCCCGGGCCGACGAGGACCGCGCCGATGCAGTCGCCTATGACGCGATCATCGACATTATCCGCGGCTTTTGGAACGAGGCAGGCGCAGCCGATCTGCATGCATCGCTCTCGCGACTGGAGCGAGCCATCACCGACCGACAGGCTCTGCTGCGGGCAGCATCCCTGCCTCCTTGGCTCGCGCCGCGGGCGGATCGCGAGATCGCCTGGGTCGGACTGGCTCGGGGCGCGCGGCGGGCGGTCGACGATCTCTCGCGTCCCAGCTGGCTGAACGCCGCCGCGACGCTAAACGCGTTGCTGGCGATCTATGACGCGGAGCGAACCGTGAAGGCAGGCCCTGGCCTGTCGCTGCTTATTCGACCGCGTATCGAGGCGGCATTTGTCCGCGAGCGCGGGCTAGCGGAACATCTCGACCGGTTGCTGCGTGAACCCGACCTCTTTGGGATAGATGCTTGCCTTGCGACACAACTTCGGACTGGTGTGCAGCGACGCAGCGAGGAGACAGAAGCTTCGCGAAAAGCTGAGGAGAACGCTTCGTATCCGCTGCTGACGAGCGTTCTCCATGGTCTCCCGGGGGCAGACCAACTGCCCCAGATCACCGCTGCTGCGCTCGAATCTGCTCTCGGTCGACAGGCAAATCAGGCGGAGCAGTTCACCAATCCTGTCATCAATCAGCTCTTCCGCGAGCTCACCGAAGCGGTCGCGTCGTGCACAGACTACCACGGGGAGACGAAGGATGGATTTGACGCCTTGCTGGCGCAGATCCTTATGTTCTGTGCAGACCGCCAAGATGCCGGCCGCAAGCAACTAGGCCCACGAACCGATTATCTGCGAGCGGATGACGCGAAGGAGGGCGACCTTCAGTCTGACTTGAGGGAGTTCATCAAGGGCAACATCACCACTGCGGAGGTACTGACCGAAGTGGAGGGCATCGCGACCGGCCGCAGCGATATCTATGTCGGGTTCGGAGGTGTGCGGTTCATCTCAGAGCTCAAGCGCCATTTTGGCGCTGTCGATCGTGAAGTGGCCAGGTCCTATTTCGGGCAGGCTGGCGCCTATCAGGCGACCAATGTGCGTCTCGGCTTCCTTGGCATCCTCGAACTCGTGGGCCGTCCGGGCCCACCCCCGACGATCGCCGAATGCCTCTGGCATACGGACTATATTCCGGAAGGATCCACGCTGGCGCGGCACATCATCGTGTTCCGAGTACCCGGCATGCTTAAGACGCCATCATCCCTGTGACGGTACCGCGAGCGTCGCGTTCCAAAGCTATCTAACTATGATCGGACCGATAGAATGGCCGCACTCCCAGCCATTCCCACGCCCGCTGCGACGGGGATGAGCGAATGAACGGTTGCGACAGAAGCAATCATTGCCCCTTCGTTCGACAAACGACGTTTTCTGGTCGGTCTTTGCCATTTTAGCGGCGAAGCCGGCAGCTTCGGTGGACGCGCTGGACGCCGAACACTATCCTTCGCCGCGATGTTCCACCTGCACTGCACCAAGAAGTTGCTTGATCGGATTAAACCTGTCAATCGGCGTTCAATCGGGACCCCCTATCGGCGCGCAAAAGGGACCCCCTTGCTGAGATGGTGGGTGGTTGATGCTGGGCGCGGTTTTCGCGCTGCTGGCGGCGTAGGGAGGGCGTAGCCCGACCGGAGGCGTCAGCAGCGCGAAGGCGGTTTTCTGGCTGGGTCAGCTGCGGTTTTTGAAGCGCCAGCTGTCGTTGCCTGTCTCGACGATATCGCAATGGTGGGTGATGCGGTCGAGCAGCGCGGTGGTCATCTTGGGATCGCCGAACACGGTGGGCCACTCGCCGAAGGCCAGGTTGGTGGTGATGATGACCGAGGTCTGCTCGTAGAGCTTGCTGATCAGGTGGAACAAGAGCTGCCCGCCGGATCGGGCGAACGGCAGATAGCCCAGCTCATCAAGCACCACGAGGTCGAGCCTGCCGAGCTGGGCGGCGATGGAGCCGGCCTTGCCGATGCGGGCTTCTTCCTCGAGCCTGGTGACGAGATCGACCGTGTTGAAGTAGCGCCCGCGGGCCCCGGCACGCACGACGCTGGCGGTGATCGCAGTGGCCAGATGGGTCTTGCCGGTCCCTGTGCCGCCGATGAGCACGATGTTGCGGCGACCGGGCAGGAACGAACCTGTGTGCAGGGAGCGCACCAGCTCTTCGTTGATCGGGGTGCCCTCGAACGCGAAGGCGTCGAGGTCCTTGATTACCGGCAGCTTGGCTGCGGTCATGCGGTAACGGATCGAGGCGGCATGACGATGCGCGGCTTCGGCGCGCAACAGATCGGTCAGGATCTCGTGGGTCGTGCGCTTGCGCTGCAACCCGGTGGTGACCGCCTCGTCGAAGGCTCCTGCCATGCCCTTGAGGCCGAGCGAGCGCATCGCCTCGATCATCTCATGCCGCTGCATGGAGGCCTCGCACCGTATCGTAGCGCGCGCAGTCCGCGATCGGCGGGTGGCTGAGCTTGAGATCGGCGACCACATCCAGGGGGCGCTCGGATGGCGGGTCCCGGTATCGGGCCAGGATGTTGAGGATGACCTCGTCGCTGACAGCACCGCTATCAAGCGCCTCCCGGATCGCGGCCTCGACCGCTTCCAAGCCATCGGTCATTACCGATGCCAGCACGCGCACGAAGCGGCGGTCGGCGTCATCACCGCCGCCCAGCTTGCGCCGCAACCGCGTCAGTGCCGGTGGCAGGTCCCACCCCTGGAAGGGTGCGCCGTTCCGCAAGGCCCCAGGCTTGTGCGCCAGCACTGGCAGGTAATGCCAGGGATTATAGATCGTCCGGTCGCGGCCGAAGTGCCGGGCATGCTCGGCGATTACCTCGTCGCCTAGGCGCACGACGATGCGGTCGGCATAGGCGCGGACCTGAACGGCCCGCCGCGCCGCCTTGGCCATGACCGAGTAGCGGTTACGGTCGAAGCTGATCAGGCACGTGCCGGTCACGGCATGGGTGGTCTCGTGGAAGCCGTCGAAGGGCGCCAGCATCGGCTGCAGGGCTGGCCGCTCGAGCTCCAGCGCCTCGGCGACGGTCAGCTCCTTCTGCTCGGGATGGGCGTGCGTTGCGGCCCAGCGCAGGCACTCAGCCTCCAGCCACCCGTTGAGCTCCTCGATGCTGGCAAAGCGCAGGCGAGGCTGGAAGAAGCGGCCCCGGATGGTCTGCACCTGGTGTTCAACCTGACCCTTCTCCCATCCCGCCGCCGGCGAGCAGGCCGTGGGCTCGACCATGTAATGATCGGCCATGACCAGAAAGCGGCGGTTGAACACCCGCTCCTTGCCGACGAACACGGTGGTGACCGCGGTCTTCATGTTATCGTAGATGCCGCGCAGGGGAACGCCGCCGAAGAAGGCAAAGCCGCGCGCATGGGCGTCGAACACCATCTCCTGCGTCTCGCGCGGATAGGCCCTGACGTAGACCGCGCGCGACGCGCACAACCGCATCTGCGCCACCTTCACCCGCATCGGCTTGCCCGCGATCTCCACATCCTCGTGGCTCCAGTCGAACTGGTAGGCCTCGCCTGGCTTGAACATGAGCGGGATGAACGCGGGCGCCCCATCACCCGCATCCTTGCGCCTCGCTTCCGTCCAGCGCCGGGCGTAGCGCCGGACCGCGTCGTAGGATCCCTCAAAGCCCTCACGGCACAACAGATCATGGATCCGGGTCATGCGCAGCCGGTCACGCCGGTGCCGAGCCTCGTTCTCCATCAACAGCGTATCGAGCCGCTCTTGGAACGGCCCAAGCCGGGGCAGTGGTTGAACCGTGCGGCGATAATCGAACGCGCCTTCCGGCGCCCGGATCGCCTTGCGAACCACCTTGCGCGACAGCCGCAGATCGCGCGCAATCGCCTTGATCGCCTTCCCGCTCGCGTGCTCCCGCCGTATCCGAACAACCGTCTCCACCACCAACATCCCGATCTCACCACCTGGAAAACCAGGCAGCCTGCTACACCATCAGAATGAGGGGTCCCTTTTAGACGCCGATCACCCCGCTAACGGGGTCCCTTTTGCACGCCGGTCCACAATTAAACCGGAAATCGTTGCCCCGAGGCAAAGCGACACTGCACTCGGCAATTGGTATGCCACGGTCATGTTCTGGAAACCGCAGGTGGCTTTGCTGGTTTCTGAGCGCACGCTGCTTCCCGTGCTTATGCCGCTGGCCCCGGCGGCCACGCTTGCTCGAAGATTCCCCACACAATTGGCCCTGGTTCTGAAGGACCACGGCGTCCCGAGCGAATTCATCGCTGAGGAAGTCTGGCAGATGGACAAGGTCCAATATGCAAAGACCGCGAACCGGAGCGTCGTGGGCATCCTCAATGAGTTCGTTAAGCAGGCCGAATTCTGGCTGGCTGCCTATGCCTATGAGAAGGGTGATGATGACGACCTCTTGGCGATTTCCGCCAAGTTAGCGGAGACACCATGTAGCCCGCTGTACAAGGGGCCGGTCTCGCCGGACAAAGCCCTTCATGAACTCGTGAAGGCTGGTTCGCAGGCATGAGCCTGCTGGCCGTCCACTGCGCTCGGAGATCCTACAGCACTTGTCTGGAAACCCAGCTCGTTCGGTCAGGCGGGATCGGGCGGCAAATCGACAATCCGGAAGACAGCGCCCGATCCCGCATCACGGACCAGATCAACCCGCGCGCCATCCCAGTGATAGTCGAGGTGCCGCCCCTGGAGCGGATTTGATGCGCAGTCCGGGTAGAAGAGCGCGACGCATTCCCCGCCGGGGTGCCTGATGCTCGGGTAGGCAATCCCGTTCGATCCCGCGCCCCTGAGGTGCCGCGCGAGCGCTTGAGATGCAGCGTAGCTGTCAGGATCGAGCGCCGAATCCGGCTTCCCCACCAGAGTTCGGAGATCATGTAAGTCTACATCGACCGACATGATGATTTCGCGGAACTGCGAGGTCCATCCCGGCTCTTCCCGGGTTCGGGCCATGAAGCGGGCG
The DNA here is from genome assembly GCF_000013985.1 of Sphingopyxis alaskensis RB2256. Classification (GTDB taxonomy): domain Bacteria; phylum Pseudomonadota; class Alphaproteobacteria; order Sphingomonadales; family Sphingomonadaceae; genus Sphingopyxis; species Sphingopyxis alaskensis. The sequence continues at coordinate 444,108 of NC_008048.1, forward strand.
TGATGGTAAATCGTCTCGAACAGTGCGGTTTCAAAACGGTCCCCAACATAGAGCACGCCGTAGCTGCCATCGGTAAAGCGGCTCGGTCGATCGGTGCTAACGTGGGTAAATGGTGCCATGAGGTAGGAGGCACCATTGCCGCCGACGCGGCGGTCAACCGGAACGAGGTCGAGGTTACCAATAGTCGCCATGATGCGAGGATTGGTCTTTTGCTCGGCCGAAATCAGCAGCGGCCAGTCCGCGGGATCGGCGATGTCCTCGAACAGGTCGATCGGCGGAAAGGCGCTGCGGATGATCCTGACAGCGCCCTTCCACTCAACTCTAGAAACGGGGATTTCTGCTGTTTCGCTCACCAGCCACCGCGCTCGGCGTCGAGGTAGCGACGCACCCGCATGATGTCGGTAAGCTCGCCTCCCAGCATCACTTCGAGCGCACTGGCTCCGCCAAACGCTTCATTCGCTGCCTTGATCCAAGTGTACCCGCGGGTCGCCTCCGAGAAGATGATGCGAAGCGCCTTGTGGATCCCCATGAGGTTGGAAAGACGCGCGCGCGCATCACGCGAGATGCGCCCCGGGCCTTCTGCCTTCCAGCGCCGATAGGATCGAACCGGCATGTCGAGCAGGGTTGCCGCCTGCTCGTCGGTCAGTTCCCATTTGCCGAACAGATTGAGGACTGCCCGGAACATGGCAGCTGCCTCATCCTGGGTAATCGGATCGGGACGGAAGGCGGTAACGGCAGTATCAACGGGTTGCAGAGCCAGCATGGCAGTTCTCCATATGGCATCATATATGGCAAATAATGCCATTTGGCAAGGAACCCCTGCCGATCATGCCAGTCTGGCAATCACACTCGCCGCGCCCTCGATCGGTACGAAGAGCCGGGTCTGATAGCGGATGATCTCGGTAAAGCAGCCTTGGGCCTTGTACCAGTCGAGCCGAGCAGCACTCCATCCCGTAAGCTCAAGTCGCTGTGACCCATTGACCAGGCTGCGCTTGACCATGAGCAGCTCGCGGCCCGTGAACTCCATGGCCCTCCCCGTTGCCAGGACGGTCTGGACAATGTCGTCGGCGGAAAGCGTTTGCTCGCGTTCCAGACCCAGCGCTCGGCACAGTTCGGGCACACAATGGGCGGGAACCTCGCGGCCAAGGAGCGAACGGCCATCCGCCGCCGAGATGCGACTAACCCTGACGAAATCCGAAGGGAGCTTGTCCCAGACCGGAAGCAGTAGGCCCGTCGCGAGATAGAGGCGCTCGCGCTTGTGGCTGGTCCTGGCCTCTTCCACCTCGGCGACCCAGGCCTCGCGGAAAACGTCGACGGAGATCCCCTCCCAGCTGCTCTCAGCGAGCTGATCCTCGGTGATGTGGCTGTGCTTCATCGGGCGAAGCAATTCGAAGCGGGCCACGCGCGTACCGTCATCGGCAAGGATACTTCGGGCGGGCACCAGTAAGGCGACTCGACCTGAGCGGGCGTTCCGAACCGGGCGTTGCCGCTGCCCGGTGATGCCGTGAATCTCCTCGAGCCGCGTCAGCGTGAGCGGCTTCAGGGCCCTGGCGATTTCCAGTTCGAGGAGATGGGTCGTCGCGCCCGATGCTGGATCTGTGCGCAGCAGCGTGTCCGACAGGACCGTGAAGTCCTCAACCGCGATGGTCTCCAAGCCGAGATCGAGGGTGCCAGCCTGCCGGGCGGCATCGATGCGCGCTTCGACCAGCCCCATGAACTCGTCAAAGATCGCGTTCTGCAGGGCGATGGGAAGCGCAAGAATGCGGTTGAGCCACCGCTGGATCGACGGCAGGTCATCGACCATCGAACCATCAGGCGCTTCGATCCGGAGACCTGTCAGCTCCTGAAAGCGCCCGAGGCTGACGGCTTCGAGCTTGCCTGTGAACAAGAGGCCGAACCAGCGGTGGAGCGCCTCCTTGGCGTAGATGCTTTCGAGATTGTCGGCCGGATCGAAGAGGTTCTGGCCACCGGTCTGGCGCTGCCCGCGCGTCAGAGCGCCCAAGCTGTCGAGGCGGCGGGCGATCGTCGAAATGAACCGCCGCTCGCCGCGCACATCGGTGGTCACGGGCCGGAACAGCGGGGCTGATGCCTGATTGGTGCGATTGGTCCGGCCAAGCCCCTGGATCGCGGCGTCAGCTCGCCAGCCCGGCTCGAGCAGAAAGTGGACCCGGCGGGCCTGGTTCCTGGCGGCAAGATCAGCATGGTAGCTGCGCCCCGTTCCCCCGGCATCGGAGAACACCAGGATGCGCTTCGCGCCGTCCATAAAGGCCTGGGTTTCGGCCACATTGGCGCGCGGCGAGCGGGATTGGAGTTTCTGGCGACCGTCGCGGCCGACGATGAGCCGACGTGTGCGACCGGTGACTTCCGCCACCTGGTCAACGCCGAACCGTTCGATGATGGCATCGAGCGCAGTAGCAATCGGCGGCAGGGCGCAGAGCTGTTCGATCATCCGGTCGCGCGCGGCCAGCGCGGAGCGGCACAGCACAGGTGCGCCATCCTCGTCAGTCATCGGCTCGGAGCGCGGATTGCCGTTTTCGTCGGTGAACACCGCCATCAGACGAACAGGAAAGCTCTTGGCGAGATAGTCGATCACATATTCTTTGCAGTCGCAGTTTATGTCGAGCGTGGCGGCGAGAGACGCAGGTTTCCTTCGGTTTTCCATGATTTCACTCCAGATAATTACGGTTCCCTCGACCTGAACAAGTCGAAGGAACCAACATGCGATCAAGATCATTATTGTCGTTTCGAGCGGCCCGGCTCCGGGTCGAAGACCCGCCCAGTCACGACGCTCTACTCACCGCATTCCTCTCCTCTCTGTCGCTCGACGAGAGGTCAGGCAGTGCGATTCTGTTTGGCGCTGCGGCCCGTCATTTCCTGCATTGGATGGAACTGCATGGGATCGCGATCCGCACGATCGACGATCGGACCGTTCGGCGGTTCGAGAAGCATCGGTGCCGTTGCCACCGGTATTCGGCGCAGCAGCCAGTCTATAAGGCGGACATTGCAGCGCGAGTCAGGCGCTTCGTCCGCTTCCTGGAGGATCAAGGCTACGTCGGTGTCGACGACGGGATCGACGATCTGCCACGGCACCTCGCCGACTATTTCGATGGGATCGATCGCTTGCAACTCGCGCAAGGACCGGCCCAGTCCTATCGATCCGAGGCCGAGCATTTCGCGGCCTGGCTTCGCATTGCGCGACGACAATGGGCCGATATCGATGACACGATCATCGACCAGTACGGCGCGCATGATTGTCGATGTCCGGTCTGGCGCAAGCGAGGCAAGCTTGTTGCCTCGGGCGCGAAGCGGCGGCGGCGAGGCGCTCGGCACTTCGTCGAGTTCTTGCGCGACCGCGGTGTCATCCCTTCAGTCGAACTGGTGTCGGATGACGACCCGCACATGGCGGCATATCTGGCATGGCTCAAGCAACACCGCGGCGCGACCGATGAGACGATCCGGCGCTACCGGGCCGATATCAGGCGGCTCGCGCCTATGCTCGGCGAGCCTTCACAATGGGATGCAGCCGTCCTCAGACGGGCGTTTCAACAACGAAGCAAGGAGACGCCGGGTTCGGCATCACTGCTCGTCACGATAATACGGAGCTATATTCGGTTCCTGGTCGTGCAGGGTATTTGCCGTCCAGCTTTGTTGCACGCGATCCCATCAGTGCAACGCTACCGTCTTTCGACGCTGCCCCGGCACGTTAACCCGGCAACGATCGAGCAGATCATCGGCGCATGTCCGACTGATCGCCCGGTGGAAGTTCGGGACAAGGCCATCATTCTCCTGCTCGCCCGGCTTGGCCTGCGTGCCGGTGATATTCGGGATATGCACCTCGACGATATCGACTGGCGCTCGGGCCACCTGACGGTCAAGGGCAAGACGCGTCGGCCTGATCGCCTGCCATTGCCTCAGGACGTCGGTGACGCGATCCTGGACTACATTGCCACGGCGCGTCCCAAGACCGCCGATCCGCATCTGTTCGTGCGCGCGCAAGCCCCGTTCCGTTCGTTCCGCTCATCGGCGGAGATCGCCGGCATCGTTGCACGCACGCATGAGCGCGGCGGGATCGAAGGCGTGCCGACCGGATCGCACATTTTCCGGCATTCGCTTGCCACCAACTTGCTGCGCGCGGGCGCAGGGCTGGAGTCCGTTGGAACGATCCTGCGCCACAGCTCGCCCGAGACCACCGCCATCTACGCCAAGGTCGACCTGCCGATGCTCATGAAAATCGCGCAGCCATGGCCGGGAGAACCGTCATGCTGAGCACGCAGATTGCCAGATACGTCTCGCTGTATCGCAGCTTGGGGCGGAAGTTCTCGGAACAGGAACGACTGCTGCGCCAATACGCCGCTTTCGCTGAACGCTTCGGTGACCGGCACACCCGAGTGCAGCGCATCTACGACTGGTGCCACACGGCAAGCTCGCAAAACGTGGCTCGCCATAGGTACGACGCTGCTCGTAACTTCAGCCTTTTCGCTCATGCCGAGGACCCAGACAACGAAGTCCCGCCTGTCGGCGTTTTCGGCCGGGGGAAGCGGCCACGTCCCACTCCGACCATAATCGAAGCGGACCAGGTGCGGGCGATCATGGCGGCGGCATTGAACGTTCCGCCCCATGGCACGATTAGCCCATACACGTACCATTACCTGTTCGGCCTGCTCGCGGCGACAGGTCTCCGGATTTCCGAGGCTCTCGCGCTACAGTGCAACGATCTGGTCGAGGATGGGCTGGTCGTCCGCAACGGCAAGTTCGGCAAGCAGCGACTGATCGCCTTGCAGCCATCGACGCGCCAAGCACTCGAAGCCTACATTGCGATCCGCGCGAAGCACCCGGCCAAGTGTAATGACCTGTTCGTCACTATCCGGGGGCGGGCGCCGCACAAGGTGCGCGCCCACGTCGTGTTCGTCAGGTTGGCCCGGCTTCTCGGATATCGTGGAGCAACCGGTACGGCAGGCATGCGACTCCACGATCTGCGACATACGTTCGCTGTTCGCTCGCTTGAGTCCTGCCCGCGTGACAGGGAGGCCATTGCCCACCACATGGCCGGTCTCAGTGTCTACCTGGGGCACGCGTCGATCGCCAACACGTACTGGTATCTCGAAGCCACGCCAGTGCTGCTGCGCGACATTGCGGCTGCAAGCGAGCAACTTTTTCAAGGAGAAGCGGCATGACGGCGCTTGCTCTCCATCTCTCGGCATATCTGCGGGAACATCTGCCGCGCGAACGCGCCGTCAGCCCGCACACGGTGAAGACCTATGCCAACTGCTTCGTCCTCCTCGTCCAGTTCGCTGCCGATCGGCTGAAGCGCCGACCGACCGATCTCGAGGTTGAGGATCTCGGCACAGACATGATCATGGCCTTCCTCGATCATGTGGAGATCGGCCGCGGCAGCTGCGTGCGGACCCGCAATGGCAGGCTCGCCGCGATCCGATCCTTCTTCCGATACATCGAGTACCGGATTCCAGCCTGCCTCGATCAGGCACTCCGTGTCAGAGCAATCCCGACCAAGAAGACAGACAAGGCGCTGATCGATTACCTCGACCGGGCCGAGATCAAGGCTTTGCTCGATACACCCGATCCCCGGACACGCCTCGGCACCCGTGATCGCGCGATGCTGCATCTTACCTATGCTGGCGGACTGAGGGTGTCGGAACTCGTAACGCTGCAACTGGGCGATTTCCCGGACCGCTCCCTGTCCACCATGCACATCATGGGCAAAGGGCGACGTGAACGGGTCCTGCCGCTGTGGAAGGAGACCCAGATCGCATTGCGCGCATGGCTTGCGATCCGGCCTCAAGTTGAGGTCACCGAGATTTTCCTCAATGCCAACGGGCAGCCGATGACCCGCGACGGATTTGCGTTCCGATTGGCCGAGCACGTCAAGACGGCAGCGACGAAGCAGCCGTCGATCCTTGGGAAGCGCGTCACACCCCACGTGCTTCGTCATTCTTGCGCGATGCACACGCTCGCGGCGACGGGGGACATTCGCAAGGTCGCATTATGGCTCGGCCACGCCAGTATCCAGAGCACCGAGACCTACTTGCGCGCCGATCCCGAAGAGAAGCTGCAGATTCTCGCAGCCCACGGTGCCCCTGCGATCAAGCCGGGGCGCTTCAAGCCGCCTTCCGACGCCTTGATCACAATGCTCACCGACGTTCGAAGGCGGGCCTGACCCGTCTTCGAACACTCCCTCTAACCCGCATATTATCTGGAGTGAAATCATGGAAAACCGAAGGAAACCTGCGTCTCTCGCCGCCACGCTCGACATAAACTGCGACTGCAAAGAATATGTGTAATGTGGAGCTCCACATTAGATGTATTCCCGCGGGGACAGGTCGATCTCCAGCGCTTCGCGCTCCTCGTCGGAGAGGTCGGCAAGCCGCCGGTCGAGCATGGCTTCTGCCGTCGAGACCAGCTGGACGACCACAGCGTGACCATCGGCAATCGCCGTATCGATCGCGGGCAGCAAGCTGGGGAGCTTCATAGACAGAAGCAGCTGCGCGAAGAAGCGCTGCTTCGTTCCCTCGAAGATCGACAGCGCTGCCGACTTGGCACCCGAGTTGAGCGTGCCCCCGGTCTCGCTGTCAACGATCCGTGTGGCCTCGAGCGCTTCGCGCAGGTTGGCGTGAATGATCGCCCAGGCCTCGGCATAGGCATCGTAGACCGAGATCTGATCCTCGGTCAGGCAATGCTCGAGGATCTCGTATTCGACACCAGCGAACGAAAGGGCCCGGGCGGTGTAGAGGCCGAGCGACTTGAGGTCCCGCGCGACGAGTTCCATCGCGGCGATGCCGCCGTCGCGAATGTCGGTAACGAAGGCCTCGCGATTGGCGAAGGCGGTCTCCGGACCCCAGAGCCCGAGGCGCGTCGCATAGGCCAGGTTGTTGACGTCTGATGCACCGGTTGCCGAAGCGTAGAGTACCCTCGCCCGGGGCAGGAGGTTCTGCAGGCGCACACCGGCAATGCCCTGCTCCGATCCCTTGACCTTGCCCCGCGATCCTTCACCGCCGGCAGCATTGGCCATGGCGTGCGCTTCGTCGAACACGATCACGCCGTTGAACTCCTCACCGGCCCAGGCGAGGATTTGGTCGAGACGTGTTGCATCGCTCCGCCCAGACCGAAGGGTCGGATAGGTGACGAAGAGGATCCCGTCGCGCATGGCGATGGGGGTGCCGAGTTTCCAGGACGCTAGAGCTTGGATGTCGATCGGGAGGCCCCCAAGCGCAGCCCAGTCGCGCCGGGCATCTTCGAGCAACGCCTCGTTCTTCGAAATCCAGATATGGCGGCGTTCCCCGCGCACCCAGCGGTCGAGAATGACGCTCGCAACCTGACGGCCCTTCCCGGCACCCGTTCCGTCCCCGAGGAAATAGCCCTGCCGGTAGACCTGACCTTCTGCCGAGGCCTTGAGCGAACAGCCCTTGTCCTCGGGCTCGAACCGGCCATGCAAATCGCGGGCGTGAGCGCTGGCGGCGTAGATCAGGGTCTCTGCCTGGGCAGCAGACAGCAGTCCCTTGACGATAAGCCCGTCAGGCAGCTGCGGCACCGCGTCCGGCTTGGGTGCCGAAATCGACCCCATGGCGACGGACTCGACGAGCGGCGTTGGATGCCCGGCCGCGCCATTGATCACGATCCTGCTTGGGCGATAGGGCAGATAGTGGCCGACCTGGGCTCCAAGCGGCGCAGGTTTTTCAAGCGCCTCGTAGGTCAATGCGCCGATGGTCATCGACGCGGCTCGCGTGGTCGTTGACGGGGCCGGGGGTGGTCTGCGTGGCGCGGTTAGCAGACGGAACGGCGCACGAGCCGGAAGAGTCGATTGTTCAGCGATAGCCTGCCTGCTGGCGCGAGCAGGCAAGGCATCGACAAGATCGACCAGCTGGCGGAACTCGTTCGTGCGAATTGCGACGGGCTCGTTGACGCCTTCCACCTTATCGAGAACCAGCAGCCGCGTGGTGATCCCGGTGCCGTTCTTGATGAAGGCACGTTCGACCGCGGCATTGAGCCGCATCGACACTGGCCCCTTCGCCCGGGCCAGAAACCGCGCGCAATCGAACCATTCAGGCATGATCGCGACCAGCCGCCCGCCGGGGGCAAGCCGGTTCCAGGCCGAGCGCAGATGCCTCGCTCCGGTGCGGCCATCGTGGCCCCGCTCGATCCCATGAGAATACGGCGGGTTCATCAGCACGACGCTCGGTGCGATGGCCGGATCGAGCAATTCGTCGATCAGCTCGGCATCATGTCCGGTCACGTGGGCAGCCGGGAACACAGCAGTCAGGCAGTCGCGGCGCAGCGGCGAGATTTCGTTCAAGGCAAGGTGCGTGCCGGCTTTGGTCGCCCAGACTGCGAGCATACCGGTACCGGCCGAGGGTTCGAGCACGAGTTCGTCGGCGACCAGCGCGCAAGCCCGGGCAGCGAGCCAAGCAAGGCGCGGCGGCGTTGCGAATTGTTGCCATTCGATCTGCTCGTCGCTGCGATTGGTCTGGGTCGGAATTCGGTCATCGAGGGAGAAGAAGAACTGTTCCGCCTCGTCGATCGGGCTCGAGAGCTGGATCTGATCGCACGCTTGCAGGTATTGAACCTGTGCCAGCTCTAGAGCTGCGTGGGCGTCACGCACCGACCAACGCCCGAGAGCATCGCTGCCCCCGAAGTGCTCGCTCATGATACGCGTCACGTCGCTGCGTGACAGCGCGCGGCCTGCTGCGAGCTCTGAAGCCATGACCTGGGCCGCCGTCGCAACAGCGGGCGGTGATGGTTCATCGAATGCAAAAGCGAGGGAAGAATTGGACATGGGAACCTCCTGACGAGGTCCTGCGCCGGGCAGGCCTCAATCAGCCGAAGGCCCCCTCCCCTCTGCCCAACGGGTCAGGTTTACGGGCAAGCCGGGACTTCAGCTCATCGTTCCAGTCAAAACCGGGCGAGGCCGGAACTCGTGAGTGGATGACACGACTAGGTGCAGCGTAAGCCTTCAGCGCTCTCTTCTCGGCGAGAGCGCCTCCGGCATCATTGTCGATAAACAGGAAAAGCTCGCGGACACTCTCCGGAATGGAAACGAGACCGAAGCGCTCATTCCCGAGCGTTGCCCAGCACGGGACTCCGAACAGCTGCATGGCTGACAGGGCGCTCTCGATACCTTCGGCAAGTCCAAGACGCCCTTGCACCGGCGGCACCAGTCTGACGGCGCCACAGCCAAGGGTGCCAAGCGCACGCTTGGGCCGCTCGAAAGCGGCAAGCTTGCCGCTCGCCAAGTCGAGAAACGTTCGGTGTACCGCGATTATGCCAATGTCGGTTGTTACTGCGGCCAGCATCGCGGGGAGAAATTGGACAGCGCCGCGCGGCCCGAGCGGCGTGCGCGCTAGGTAGCGGAGTTGATCGGATCCGCGCAGAAGACCGCGCTGCGCAAGGTATTGTACGGCAGGGCTGTCGGAGCTCGCCGTCGCCGATTGCCACAAGCGCCGCGCATTGGGACTGAAGTCGCGATATCTATGCTTTTCGATGGTCTCAGCGTCTGAAGCGTTGAAAAGGTCGCGGCTGCGAACGCCTTGGCGATCCAGCGCCGCAATGACGTCCTCATTCAGGCATCCCGCGAAGCAGTGAAACAGGATGGCTTTGCGCCCCAAGGTCACACTCAGCGACGGAGTTCGATCGTCGTGCGCGGGGCAGCAGCACATGCCTTTGCCCCGACTCCATGTACCCTGAAGGCTTTCAACGATAGTGCGGGCTCGGCGTTCGAGTTGATGAGCTTTGTCTAACGGGGGCATCGACCTACTCCGGTTGAGGTGCCCTCCCCGCGCAGCCTCCGCTCTGCACTTGCGCCAAACCAATTTCCTACGTCGGTTGTTCTTTATATGTTCCCACTCGATTCGACTAGACAAGGATCGAGAAATGACAATCAAAACTCTCTTGATCGCAGGCATCGCGATCACCTCTGCTATCCCGGCCAGTGCCCAGGAGTTGCCAACGCCAGCAACAATCGAAGCAACCGCCAGCCACTCCGACGGCATTCGGATTGCTAAAACATCGAATGGCTTCCAGCTGGTCGAGCATGGGCTCTGGCGATCTGCCCAAGACGGCCCGGCGCCTGTTGTGACTGTGCCGCGAACTGGTCGGGTCAACCTGCCCTACAGATACGAGCGGAATCCCCAACCTGGCCCATCCGGCTTCAGGCGAGCAAGCTACCTTCCCCACATCTATGCGGCAGAAGCGAAGTACTCATTGCCCGCGGGCCTGCTCGATGCGCTCGTTTGGACGGAATCTCGCTACAACCCTTTGGCGGTCAGTCCGGCGGGTGCCGCGGGCCTTGGGCAGCTGATGCCCGCAACGGCAAAGGAACTCGGGGTCTTCAACCGATTTGACCCCATGGCTAACATCTTCGGCGCTGCGCGGTATCTCCGGCAGATGCTCGACAGGTTTGGCGTGGTTCACCTTGCGGTCGCTGCCTACAATGCCGGTCCAAGGGCAGTTGAACGCGCAGGTGGCATTCCCCGCAATGGCGAAACACCCGGATATGTCCGCGACGTCCTGCGGCACTGGCAGTTTTAGTACGAACTGCACCGAGTGGCACTTGATCGGATTGAATGCTTCTACTCACGGGCGTCACGCAGCCCGCTTTCGTCCCTTCCTGATGTCGAGCACCTTGCGCCCATCGAGGAAATCAGCCCAGTCCTGCATCATTCGCCGGCGGGGTGCGAGATACTCTGCCGCGTTGTAAGCCCCCCGCACATCATTCTTCTCTGAATGAGCGAGCTGCATCTCGACCCAATCCTCATGGTACTTCCGGATCCACATCGCTGGCTTGCCAAACTCAACCAACTGCTCGTTCGCCCATGTGCTGGCGAGCCCTCGAAAGCCGTGGATGGTCTGCCTACTATGATAGCCAAGGCGGTAAAGCGCATAGATCATCGTGTTTTCAGACAACGGCTTGTCTGGGTGGGTCCCGGGAAACAGGTGATCACCGGTCGCCGTCGATACCATTTTTCTAGCAATGAGTGCGGCCTGAGCGGAGAGTGGCACAAGGTGTTCACGCCCCATCTTCATGCGCGCAGCCGGAATTCGCCAAACGGTATCCGTACCATCGAGATTTTCAAATTCGGATTTGACAGCCAGTCGAAGCTCTTTTGTCCTGACCCAGGTAAGCAAGGCGAATAGTACCGCATCGCGGGTGATTGCCGAGCGCCGGTCACCTTCCTCTTGATATGCTCGGAGCTTTTCGAGGAACGCAGGCACTTCATCAAGAGGAAGGCGGCTCATGTGCTTCACCCTGGGCCGGGGCTTGAGGGCTCCACTAAGGTGAGCAGTGGGATCGCTGGATGCCAGCCCGCAAGCAATCGCGAACTGAAAGACCTGCCCTACCCCTTGCTTGGCACGCCGACTGATATCCAGCGCGCCTCGTATCTCAATCTTGCGGATCATCTCCAGGACCTCGGGGGCAGTGATCTCATGGATCAGCCTCTGTCCTAGGGAGGGGAACACGTCCCGCTCCATTCGTGACCAGACACGTTCGGCATGTGCCGGATTCAACGCCGACTGGCGGTTCTCGTGCCAACGTTTCGCCACCATGTAGAAGGTGTCACCGTTCTCCGATATAACCTCCCTCTTGGCCTTCATTGGATCCTTGCCCTCGGCAAGGAGCGCCTTGGCCGCTTTGCGTTTGTCCCGGGCGGCGGCGATCCCCAACGCCGGATAAGCGCCAAACGACAGCAACTTCTCCTTGCCTGCAAATCGGTATTTCATCCGCCAAAGCTTCGTGCCGTTCGGCTGGACGAGCAGGAACAAGCCTTCGCTGTCGGCAAGCTTGTACGCTCTCTCGCGTGGCTTTGCATTCTTGGCTTGAGTCTCCGTCAGAGGCATGGGGGTATCGCTCCTTTCCGATACACCGCAAAACTACCCCCAAAATACCCCCACACCAAATCTGGCTGCATGTGGAAGGCCATGGGCACATGCGGACGCGAATCACCCGCAACCCTCTGCTTTTCTTTCGATTTTTGGAAAAATGCGGAAGCTGTCGGAAGCTTCCGGATAAGGAGATGGTAGCGGAGGAGGGACTCGAACCCCCGACACGCGGATTATGATTCCGCTGCTCTAACCTGCTGAGCTACTCCGCCCCATGGGGCCGCCATTTCGGGCGAGCCGCGCCTATAGGCAGGCTCGTCGCGCCGGTCAATATCATCTGCGTGCCCCCCGGAAAGAGAGGGCAAATGCCGATTCCCAGGGGCCTCCGCGATAATGATACGCCGCGAGTCCGGCGATCGTCAGCGAGCGCGGGCGGAAGTCGGCGGCCAGCGCGGCGAGCAGCGCGCGTGCTGCCGCCGTCGTCGCCTTGTTCTGGACGGTGATGTGGAGCCGCGGCGTCCCCCGGTCCTGCGCGGTGAGCATCCCCCAAAAATGATCGGCGATGCGTTCGCGAATCGCAAGGAGATCCGGGCTGTCGATGCGGAAGGCGACGCCCCGCCCCAGCAAATAGACCTCGCGCAGCATCGCAGCGGGCGGCGGCGTGTCGGCGGCGATCCTGCGGAGCAGGCGCGCAAGCTCGTCGAGGCACGACGGCGGTAGTTGATGGAACAGCGTGACATGCGCCGCGAGATGATTGCGTTCGGGTGGAAAATGGGCCGCGCGGAGCGCGTCGAAACGGCGCTGATCTGCCGCGCCCATCGATGCTGTGACGATGATGGGCGCGGCGCCAGGGAACCGGACGGGAGGGGGGATATCCGGGCCGCTGTCGTCGGGATCGGCAAGGCGAGGCCGCGTCGTACCGCTGTTGCCACTGCCCATGGGGAACGACCTTTCCCGATGCCGATGTTTCTGTCCGATCACGACGCCGCGATCCAATCGATTAAATGCGTCAGATTGATCGCTGCACTCGATCAAATTGCGGTGCCGTCCCAAAAGGCGCGCAGCGCGGCGGCGACCGCCCCCGGCCGTTCGGCGATCGCCCAATGGCCGGCGCCGTCGATGACCGTAAGCGGCGTGCCTGTCGCCGCGGCATAACGCTGTGCGACCGCCAGCTCGACATAGGGATCGCCGGCGCCCCAGATCAGCGCGCCCCGCGCAGGCAGCTTCGGAATGTCGAGCGCCCAGTCCTGCGCAAAGCTCAGCCCCTTGGCCGACCGATAGAGTTTGAGGATCGCGCGGCGCTTGTCCCTGTTCTTCCACTGCGCGGCCTCTTCCGCCGCGATGTCGGCAGGCATCCCCTGCGCCGCAAGCGCCGCGGCGAGCTTGTCCGCCCTGCTCAGCGCCATGAAGAGTTCGCCGAGGATCGGCGTGTTCCAGATGCGCGCGATGCGGTGGCCGCGATAGTCGGACTCGATCACCGCGTTCGAAATCGCCCAGCTGCGGATGAGGTCGGGTCGCAGCATCGCGACGCGCTGCGCGATCAGCGCCCCCCAGTCGTGCCCGACGATGTCGATCGGGCCATGCGCCGCGAACAGTGCCTCGGCCTGCTTCACCGCCCAGTCGGCATAGACCTCCTTCGTCGCGGCAAAACCCGCGGGCAGCGGTGCGGTGAAACCGGGCAGCGCCGGAACCGCGACGGGCGTGCCGCCGAGATCGAGCGCGGCGAGCAGAGGGCGCCAGATCGCCGGGCTGTCGGGCACACCGTGCAGAAAGAGCTTGGCGGTCGTCACGACGCCCCCGTGGGCAGATGGATGACCCAGCTTCGATCGGTCGGGTCGATCCCCTTTTCGCTGTAGCCGCCGGCGAGCAGGGCCCGCCGCGAATCGACACGGACCATCGCCATGAAGTTCCAGCGCTCGCCCAGATCGTAATCGACCCGGCTGCTCCGGCCGCGCGCGACATCGAAAATCTCGGGCGCCATGTCGTCCGCCGCCACGAGCACGCGGTTGCCCGGCAGTAGCAGCAGGGCATCGGCCAGCTTGTAGCGTCCGGCGAGCAATTGCCCCGCAACCACGAAGCGGCCCGTGGCCGCGTCGAACCGTTCGACCGAACGCAGTTTCCCGGCGGAATCGCGTTCAGTGGCGCCGCCGACGATCAGCACGTCGCCATTGTCGAGCCGGAGCGCGCCATGCTTGTAGCGTCCCTGGGCCAGCGACCCGGCCGCCTCGAATCGCCCCGTGGCCGGATCGAAGATTTCCGCGCTCGCGAGCGCGATCCGGGGGCTCCGTTCGGCACGGCCGCCACCAACCAACAGCACCCGGCCATCGGACAGCAGGGTGGCGCTGGCCCCGGCGCGCGGCGTGACCAGCCTGCCCGTCGCCGACAGCGTTCCACTGGCGGGATCGAAGATCAGCGCATCGCCGAGCGCATCCTGGCCGTCATAACCACCGGCGATCAGGACGCGTCCGTCGGCAAGCCCCACGACGGCGGGATTGGCGCGGGGTCCGCCGAGCGCCGGTCCCGCGACCGACCTGCCCGTTGCGGGGTTGAATATCTCGATCGCCGTGGCCGGGCGCCCGTCGATCCAGCCGCCCGTGATCAGCACCCGGCCGTCGCGCAGCGCGACGGCCGATGGCTGGACATGCGCGGCGAGCAGGCGGCCACTGCCGATCAGCGCCATGCTTGCCGCATCGATGATGTCGACGGTTGCGCTGGCGGGGCCGACGTCGCACCCCGAGCGCACACATCCGCCAATGGCCAGCAGCTTGCCGTCCGCGGTCGCGATCAGTTGATGGGCAGCCCGCGGCGCGCCGAGGCGCGGCCCGTCCTCGAAGCGAAGGTCGGCGGCTTGCAGACCGGCCGCATCCTCCCCGTTCGCCGCGCAGCCGGCAAGTCCGATGACCAGAGCCAGGGTGATCGAGACGGTCCGTATCATGATTCTCCCTCTGCTTTCTGTGTTGCGCCTTACATCTCTCCCCGTTCGCGGCGGAGCGCATACCATTTCTGCACATTGGCGTTATGCTCGGCGAGCGTGCGCGCGAAGACGTGGCTGCCGTCGCCACGCGCGACGAAGAAGAGATAGTCGTTCGCTTCGGGGTCGAGCACCGCCGCAATCGACGCCCTGCCGGGGTTGGCGATCGGCCCCCTGGGCAGCCCCGCCATCGCATAGGTGTTATAGTCGTTCACCGCCTGGATTTCGGAGCGCAGGATGCGACGGCCGAGCGGCTTGCCCCTGGTGATCGGATAGATGATCGTCGGATCGGCCTGAAGCCGCATCCCCACGGCGAGGCGGTTGGTATAGACGCCCGCGACGGTGCGGCGCTCGGCAGGAACGGCGGTTTCCTTTTCGACGATCGAGGCGAGCGTGATCGCCTCATTGCGGTTTCTGACCGCCGTGCGCGGGCTGCGCTTCGCCCAGAGTTCGGCGAAGACCCTGTCCATCGCCGCCTGCATCCGCGCGACCACGGCCGCCCGGCTTTCGCCGGTGGTGAAAGCATAGGAGTCGGGCAGGACACTGCCCTCGGCAGGCACAGGGATTTCACCCGTCAGCCGCTCCTCTGCCATCAGTCGTTCCCAGACCATGATCGAGGGCATGCCCTCCGGAATCGTTACCAGGCGCTGGATCGTCTTGCCCGACTGGAGCAGCTTCAGGATATCGCCCGCATCCATCCCCTTTTCGATTTTATATTCGCCGGGCTTGATCGGCTCGTCCGATCCGAAGAAGCGGGCCTGATTACGAAAACTCGACGCCGAAACGAGGCCGGCCTCCTCGAGAATCTCGCCGGCCCTGGCGATGCTGGCACCTTTGGGGATGACAACCTCGGCATCTTTCGGCGCGCCGGGCGAGCAGGCGGCGAGCGCCAAAGTCAGGATTGCGATCCTTAGCCAGCGGAACGGATGCACATCTATCTCCCGTCAGTCGTACGGCTCCGCTTGAAGCCGCAAAAGAGCCGCCTGCGCGGCGCCTGTTTGTGTCCTTTGTGGCTTTATGGTCAATCGACATTCGTCGCTGGTGGCCCGCAAATGGGGGCTTTTCGCGCTTTCGCTGCTCACGGGCCATCGGCACGCTGCGCTCCGGGTCGCGAAGAAACTCCATTTTCGGCTCGCCATCTTGCGAATGTCGATCGGCCAAAGGGTCAGAACCCCCAGCGAAGCCTCGGCGAACTCGGTGCTGCTAGGGTCAGGACCCATTAATTACCCGTTCGAGGCGTCGAAATGGCGAAGATATCGGGCCTTGGCGGGTGCAGCGGGTAGCATCGCTACCCGCAAGGCCGCGAAGGTCCGAGATTGAAGCCATTTCGGCGTCCCTTCGGGATTTGACCGATTTTGCCCATGGCAGCGTCGAAAAGTCTTGAAATATATCCATATTCCCGCGCCTTTTCTCCTCGCCCTGAGCAAAATCGCTTCAAACCTCGAACGGGTAATTAATGGGTCCTGACCCTAGAGCATGACGGCGCAAGGTAGGAAAGAGGGTTTTCATCCCCCCGCCGACGAAGACCATGGACCGGGCCGGCTATATATACGGAAGGATATATATAAGACGCGTATTATTATTATTCAGGCAGGCCTGGGCTCCTCATTTTCTGTCGTCGCCGCGCTGCTTCAGGCGCGGGCCCGGATCATCGTCCGGCAAGACGAAAGGGGTGGGGAATGAGGCAGGATATTCGCAGGCGCCGGATCGTTCCGCTGATGGGAGCGCTGTCGGTGCTGATCGCACCCGAACTGGCGTGGGCGCAGGAGGGCGCGGCCTCCGCGACGGGTGGCCTCGACGAAATCGTCGTCACGGCGCGCAAGCGCGAGGAGAATCTCCAGTCGGCGCCGCTGTCGGTCGCGGCTTTCAGCGGCGATACGCTGGCCAGGGCCGGGATCGACGAGTTCGCGGAGATAGCGACCCGGGTACCGGGCTTCACACTCAATCCGGACAATGTCTCCGAACCCAATATCTTCCTTCGCGGGATCGGAACCGACATCGAAAGCGCCGCGTCGAGCGCCGCGATCGGTTTTTTCCTGAACGATGTCTATTTGCCGCGCGCGTCGGGCACCGCGATCGAACTGTTCGATCTGGAGCGCGTCGAGATTGTGCGCGGCCCGCAGGGCACGCTCTATGGCAAGAATGTCGTTGGCGGCGCGATCAACTTCATCACCCGAAAGCCGACCGACGCATTTCGTGCGGGGGTCGAGGCGGGGATCGGCAACTATGGCTCGTTCGACGTGAAAGCGACGATCGCGGGCGGCATCGGCGAAGGGTTGTCGGGCAGCCTGGCCGCGGCCGCGCGGCGCCGCGACGGTTTTGCCTTCAACAGCTTCACGGGCAATGACGTCGAGGATCTGTCGGCCTTCGGCCTGATGGGCCAGTTGCGCTATCAGCCCGGCGACAGCCTCGACATTCTGCTTACGGGCGATCTGACGCGGCGGCGGGCGCGGGGCAAATGGGTCGACATCCAGACGCCGTCGACGCACAATATCCCCTTCGTGAACCCCGATCCGCGGCGCGGGCCGAATAATGTCGACGGTCGGCAGGACGCCGATCTTGGCGGCATCCATCTGAGCGCGAACTGGGACAGCGGCGCCGGCACACTGACCCTGATCAGCGCCTACCGCGAGGGCGATTTCAGCGTGCTCAACAATGATGCGGGCAGCTTCATTGATTTTACGCGCCTGGTCTATGACGGCAATGGCCGGATCGATTTCCTTGCGATCGACCGCAGCCGGTTCAACGACGATTATTTCATCAACGACAAGGACGCGATCCACCTGCTCGCCCAGCAAGCCCCACGAGCCCAGGTCCGGTTCGGCCGCCACGGCGACCAGCAGCCACTCACGCTCGGGCGGAAGCCCCGGCTTGTGGTGCCCGCCCAGCTTGCCCGGCGCGACGCCGCCCGTCCGGCGCTGCCGCTGGACCGGCGCATCCGCGCTGGCGACGCTCCCCCCGACCTGCGGTGCCGTCCCGCGCGCCGACGCGCCCAATGCCCGCGCGGCAACCGCCCTTGCCGACGATCAATCGAATTGGCTCGGCTGGTCCCTGTTGGCCTCCCGCGCAGCCAACAGGTCGAATCGGAAAATCAACGCTGTCTGAATCCCCAATCGATTCGCTCAAACAAGAGGGCGCGCTAGCGGCAATTCGCCAGCGCTATTTCGTAGAGCTTCGGCCAGTATTTGCCGGTGACAAACAGCCGCTTCGCATTTGCATCCCAGGCGATGCCGTTGAGCACGCCGTCGGTGCCCCGCGCCCCCGCGTCGGCGTGCAGGCCCGACAGGTCGATGATCGCGGCGACGTCGCCGGTCGCGGGGTCGATCTGGACGATGAAGTCGGTCATCCAGACATTCGCCCAGATCCGGCCGTCGATCGTTTCGAGCTCGTTGATCATCGCCACCGGGCGCCCGGCGAAGCGCACGGTGACGCGGCGCCGTTCGACCATGGTCGCCGGGTCCAGAAAGCGCAGCTGCGGCGTGCCGTCGCTGAGCACCAGATCCTTGCCGACCATCGTCACTCCCCACCCCTCGCCGGCATAGCGGAAGGTGCCGAGCGGTTTCAGATCCCTGATCCGCCAGCGGTGGCCAATTCCGTTCTTCCACGTCACACCAATGATCTGGTCGCCCCAGCGGGTGATGCCTTCGCCGAACTGGTCGGATGGCAATGGCGTTTCGACGAGCGCCTTGCCGGTCTTGAGGTCGAGCCGCGCGACACGCGATTGCCCGTACTGCCCTGTCGCTTCGTAAAGATGCCCATCGTGCCAGAAGAGGCCCTGGGTGAAGGATGACGGGTCGTGCGGAAAGGATTGGACGATGCGGTAGCCGCAGCGTTCGACCCGCGGCGGCGGGGCTGGCGTCGCAGCCGGGGAGTCGGCGAGCAGGGCAAGAGCGAGGACGAACGGCATCGCCGCCCTAGCTAGGTGGGCGGGGCTGAACTGGCAATGTCCCGCTGCCCCGCTTTCGCCCGGCCGGGCTCGATCCGCCATCCAGCGCCGTGGCGCAGTCCCGGACGCCGGATCGCGTCCGGGGTGACGATTGGCGAGAAGGAAGCAAAAAAGGGCCGAGGGATTGCTCCCCCGGCCCCGTTTCTGTTGGCTGAGCGCCGACCGGCCTGGACTTTTAGAAGTCCATGCCGCCCATGCCGCCCATGCCGCCGCTGCCCATCGGCATCGCCGGCTTGTCTTCGGGCAGCTCGCTCACCGCCGCTTCGGTGGTGATGAGCAGGCCCGCCACCGACGCGGCGTCCTGAAGCGCGGTGCGTACGACCTTGGTCGGGTCGATCACGCCGGCGGCCTTCAGATTTTCATAAACGTCGGTCGCGGCGTTAAAGCCCTGTTCGACGTCGCCGACGCGCAGCAGGTTGCCCGCGACGACCGCGCCGTCATGACCGGCGTTGGCCGCGATCTGGCGCAGCGGCGTTTCGATCGCCTTGCGGATGATGTCGATACCGCGGGTTTGGTCGTCATTGGCGCCCTTCAGCCCTTCGAGGGCCTTGGTCGCGTAGAGGAGCGCGGTGCCGCCACCGGGAACGATACCTTCCTCGACCGCGGCGCGGGTCGCGTGCAGCGCGTCGTCGACGCGGTCCTTGCGCTCCTTCACCTCGACCTCGGTTGCGCCGCCGACCTTGATCACGGCAACGCCGCCGGCGAGCTTCGCCAGACGTTCCTGCAGCTTTTCGCGGTCATAGTCGCTGGTCGTGGTTTCGATCTGCGCGCGGATCTGTTCGACGCGGCCCTTGATCGCTTCGGCGTCACCCGCACCGTCGACGATGGTGGTGTTGTCCTTGTCGATCGTGACGCGCTTCGCCTGGCCCAGCATGTTGAGCGTGACGTTTTCAAGCTTGATGCCCAGGTCTTCGCTGATCATTTCGCCCTTGGTCAGGATCGCGATGTCCTGCAGCATCGCCTTGCGGCGATCGCCGAAGCCCGGCGCCTTGACCGCAGCAACCTTCAGACCGCCGCGCAGGCGGTTGACGACGAGGGTCGCGAGCGCTTCGCCTTCGATGTCCTCGGCGATGATGAGCAGCGGACGGCCCGACTGCACCACGGCTTCGAGGATGGGCAGCATCGACTGGAGGTTCGACAGCTTCTTTTCGAAGATCAGGATATAGGGATCGGTCAGTTCGACGATCATCTTTTCCGGATTGGTGATGAAGTAAGGCGACAGATAGCCGCGGTCGAACTGCATGCCTTCGACGACGTCGAGTTCGAACTCGAGGCCCTTGGCTTCCTCGACGGTGATGACGCCTTCCTTGCCGACCTTTTCCATCGCTTCGGCGATCTTTTCACCGACTTCGACGTCGCCGTTGGCCGAAATGATGCCGACCTGCGCGATTTCCGACGAACCCGAAACCGGGGTCGAACGGGCCTTGAGGTCTTCGACGACCTTGGTGACCGCGAGGTCGATGCCGCGCTTCAGGTCCATCGGGTTCATGCCGGCGGCAACCGACTTCATGCCTTCGCGCACGATCGCCTGGGCAAGCACGGTCGCGGTGGTGGTGCCGTCGCCGGCCTTGTCGTTCGCCTTGCTGGCGACTTCGCGCAGCATCTGCGCGCCCATATTCTCGAACTTGTCCTTGAGTTCGATTTCCTTGGCGACGCTGACGCCGTCCTTGGTGATGCGGGGCGCGCCGAAGCTCTTGTCGATCACGACGTTGCGGCCCTTGGGACCGAGGGTGACCTTGACGGCGTCGGCGAGGATGTCGACGCCCTTCAGGATGCGCTCGCGCGCGTCGCGCGAAAATTTAACGTCCTTGGCAGCCATGTGGATGCTCCTTTGAAAATGGCAGAAAACTGCGTGACTTTACTTTGAAATCACCGTCCCGGCGGGGCGGCGACGACGGGCC
Organism: Sphingopyxis alaskensis RB2256; assembly: GCF_000013985.1. Taxonomy (GTDB): domain Bacteria; phylum Pseudomonadota; class Alphaproteobacteria; order Sphingomonadales; family Sphingomonadaceae; genus Sphingopyxis; species Sphingopyxis alaskensis. The sequence goes on from NC_008048.1 coordinate 464,755, forward strand.
GTCCTCAGGCGATGACGCCGAGGATGTCCGATTCCTTCATGATCAGCAGCTCTTCGCCGTCGACCTTGACTTCGGTGCCCGACCATTTGCCGAACAGGATGCGGTCGCCGGCCTTGACGTCGAGCGGCGTCACCTTGCCATCGTCGGCGCGGGCGCCGGTGCCGACCGAGACGACTTCGCCTTCCTGCGGCTTTTCCTTGGCGGTGTCGGGGATGATGATGCCGCCAGCCGTCTTTTCCTCGGCTTCGATACGGCGGACGAGCACGCGGTCGTGCAGCGGACGAAATTGCATGGATATCCCTCCAGATGTGCAATGGATGTCGCTTAGCACTCGCCACAGGAGAGTGCTAACAGGCGGGCATATGGGCGGGGGGTGTCACAGCGTCAAGTCAACTGTGCGAAAATTTTCGGCGCGCGGCGATGCAAATCAGATGGGGGCTGCAACACTCTCGCGCAAGGGTGCCGTCTGACGCACCAGCCCCAGCCGTTCGCGCTGCATCCAGCGGGTGAGCATCAACACCGCCACAATGGAGAGGCCGGTGGCAAGGCCGGTCCATATGCCCACCCCGCCCCAGCCGCGCTCGAACGCCAGCCAGGCGCCGACACCGATGCCGATCACCCAGTAACCGAAAAGCGCGAACAGCATCGGGACAAAGGTGTCGTGCAGGCCGCGCAGCATCCCCTGCGCCACCACCTGCGCGCCATCGGCGACCTGAAAAAGCGCCGCGATGACCAGGAAGCTGACCGCCAGTTCGGCGACTTCGGCATTGGCGGGGTTGGTGCGGTCGATGAACAGGCCGGCGAGCGTTCCGGGGATTGCCAGCATGATGATCGCCATCGCCGCCATGAAACCCGTGCCCATGGCGAAACTCGTCCAGCCCGCACGGCGGATATGATGGGCATCGGCGCGGCCATGGCCGATGCCGACGCGCACCGTCGCCGCCTGCGCGAGCCCCATCGGCACCATGAAGGTCAGCGAGGCAAGTTGCAGCGCGACCGCGTGCGCCGCGACCGCGGCGGTCGAGATCCAGCCCATCAGCATGACCGCCGCCGAAAAGACCCCGGCCTCGAACGCATGGCTGACGGCGATGGGGGTGCCGATGCGCGTCATCTGGGCAAAGCGCGGCCAGTCGCTGCGCCACCAGCGACCGAGCAGGTGATAGCGGCGGAACTGCCGGTCGCGATATACGACGCCGACCATCAGCAGCAGCATCACCATATTGGTCAGCACGCTGCCGACACCCGCGCCGACGATGCCGAGCGCGGGCATCCCGAACTTGCCGAAGATCAGCGCATAGTTGAACAGGATATTGCCGAGCACCCCGACGACCCCGACGACCAGCGACCACATCGGCCGTTCGAGCGCCGCAAGGAAGTTGCGGAACGCCAGCGTCGCAAGGAACAGCGGGATCGACCACATATAGGCGCGCACATAATCCTGCGCGAGCGCCGCCAGCGCCCGGTCCTGTCCGAGCAGGTCCAGGATCGCGCCGGTGTTCCAGAGGATGGCGAGCATCGGCACCGCGACGATGGCGACGAGCCACAGCGTCTGACGAAAGGTGCGCCGGATGTCGCGCACCGAATTGGCGCGGCGCCCGATCTCGCTCGCCATCAGCGGCGATGCCCCCATCACCAGCCCCATGCCGAAGATGCCGAGCAGCATCGCAAGGTTGAAGCCGAGCGACGAGGCCGCGAGCTCGGTCGGCCCCAGCCGCCCGACCATCAGCACGTCGGTCGCGCCGATCAGCGACATCGTCAGGTTGGTGAGCACCAGCGGCCAGGCAAGCGCCAGCGTCGCGCGAAACTCGTCGCGAAATCCCTGCGCACGATGCGCGGCGGCGGAGGTCGGCTGGTGCAGCATAGCCGGCCCGGATAGGCGGGCGAATGTGACCGTTCAAGTGCGGCCCGGCGCGCGGGAGCGGATTGTCGGGAAGGGGTGGCAGAAAGGCAACAGACTGTTCTTGCCGCCTGTCGCCGCGTCATTTCGGACTTGATCCCGGAACGATAGCGGCTCCGAAGTCATGGATACACGCCCGGATCAGGCCCTGGATGACGATGGAATATAGGTCCGCATGGGTCTGATTGAAACGACGCGGGTTTCCCGTCGGTGTCGAGCGAGGTCGAGATGCTCAATCAACAGGGTTCGATCCCGCACCCGTTGCCCGGTTGCGTGAGCCCGCGCGGAGCGGGTAAGGCGGGGCCATGACGATCGACCCCCAATTTTTCGAGGCGCGCGACGGCGTGCGGCTGGCGTGGCGTGAAACGGGGGAAGGCCGGCCGGTCGTGCTGCTCCATGGCCTGTTTTCGAGCGGCGAGGTCAATTGGATCAAGTTCGGCACCGCGGCGCGCATCGCGGCCGAGGGCTATCGCGTCATCATGCCCGACCTGCGCGTCCATGGGTCGAGCGACGCGCCGCACGACGCGCAGCATTATCCGCCCGACGTGCTGGTCCGCGACGTGGAGGATCTGGTGGCGCATCTGGGCCTCGTCGATTTCGACCTCGGCGGCTTCTCGCTCGGCGCGCGGACCAGCGTGCGTGCGGTCGTCGCGGGGATGAAGCCGCGGCGCCTGATTCTGGGCGGCATGGGGCTGGCGGGGCTCGCCGGCTGGCAGCGGCGCGGGGCGTTTTTCCGGCGCGCAATCGCCGAATATGAAACGGCGAAGCGCGGCGACGACACCTGGCTGTCGATCCAGTTCATGAAGACGATGAAGGTCGATCGCATCGCCGCGGGGCATTTGCTGGAAAGCTTTACCGACACGCCGCCCGAGGCGCTGGCGGCGCTGACGATGCCGGTGCTTGTCGTCTGCGGCGAGCAGGATCAGGACAATGGATCGGCCGAGGAGCTGGTCGCGGTGCTGGCCGATGCGCGGCTCGCGACGATTCCGGGGACGCACATGTCGAGCGTGACCGAGCCGGCGCTGGGTGAGGCGATCGCGGCCTTCCTGACGGCTTGACCCCGCCCGCATGGCGCGTCAAGCTGGCGCCATCGCGTTCCAGATCTCGATCTTTTCGACTGGCCGTAAAAAGTTTGGGTGTCCCCGCGAAGGCGGGGATCCATTCCCGCCGGTTCGACCTTGCGCCGACCGGTGATGAGTTCCCGCCTTCGCGGGCGCGCATGGCTTTTTCGTTCGGTGAAGCTCGTGGCGGGAACATCCATAACAGTCAGAGGAACCCCATGAAAGCCATGATCTCGACGCTGTCGCTTGCCCTGTCGCTCGCGGTGGCGAGCCCCGCCTTTGCGCAGGCGGCGCCCGCCGCGACTCCCGCCGCCGCCCCCACCGCCGCCGAGGCCGAAGCCTTTATCGCCGCGGCGGAGAAAGACCTGTTCGACTATACCGTCGAGGCCGCCCAAGTGAACTGGGTCAATGCCACCTATATCACCGAGGACACCGACGCGATGGCGGCGCGGATCAACGCGGTCGGCACCGAAAAGGCGGTGAAATATGCACTGGAAGCCGCGAAATATAGCGATGTTCCGGGGCTGAGCGCCGAAACGAAGCGCAAGCTCAACATCCTGCGCACGGGCCTCGTGCTGCCCGCGCCGACGACGCCGGGCGCCGCGACCGAACTCAACCGGATCGCGACCGACCTGCAGTCGCAATATGGCAAGGGCCGCGGCACGCTGAACGGCAAGGAAATCGCCGGTTCGGATATCGAGGCGGAGATGGGCAATCTGGAACGCACCCCTGTCGAACTCGCCGAAATGTGGACGAGCTGGCACGACAATGTCGGCGCGCCGATGAAGCAGGATTATGCCCGCATGGTCGCCATCGCCAACGCGGGCGCGAAGGAACTGGGCTTTGCCGACACCGGTGCGATGTGGCGGTCGGGCTATGACATGCCGCCCGAAGAGTTTGCCAGGCTGACCGAAAAAATCTGGCAGGACATGAAGCCGCTCTATGTCGCGCTCCACACCTATGTCCGCTGGAAGCTCAACGAGAAATATGGCGACGCGGTGCAGCCCAAGACGGGACCGATCCGCGCCGACCTGCTCGGCAATATGTGGGCGCAGGAATGGGGCAATATCTATCCGCTCGTCGCGCCGCCGGGAACGGGCGATCTGGGCTATGATATCGGCGAGCTGCTCGCGGCGCAGGGCAAGACGCCGCTCGACATGGTCAAGATCGGCGAGAATTTCTATTCGTCGCTGGGCATGGCGCCGCTGCCCGATACATTCTGGAAGCGGAGCATGTTCACCAAGCCCGCCGACCGCGAAGTCGTCTGCCACGCCTCGGCGTGGAACATCGACAACAAGGACGATATTCGCATCAAGATGTGCATCAAGGTGAATGCCGACGATTTCGTCACCATCCACCACGAGCTGGGCCACAATTATTACCAGCGCGCCTATAACCAGCAGCCGTTCCTGTATCTGAACGGCGCCAACGATGGCTTTCACGAAGCGATCGGCGATTTTGTCGCGCTGTCGATCACGCCGCAATATCTGGTCGACATCGGCCTGCTCGACAAGGCGAAGGTGCCGAGCGCCGACAAGGACATCGGCCTCCTGCTGCGGCAGGCGATGGACAAGGTCGCCTTCCTGCCGTTCGGCCTGCTCATCGACCGCTGGCGCTGGGGCGTGTTCGACGGGACGATCCAGCCCGCCGATTACAACAAGGCGTGGACCGAGATGCGCACCCGATATCAGGGCATCGTTCCCCCGGCGGCCCGCCCCGCCGATGCATTCGATGCGGGGGCGAAATATCACATTCCTGGCAACACCCCCTATACGCGCTATTTCCTCGCGCGCATCCTGCAGTTCCAGTTTTACGAGGCGGCGTGCAGGCAGGCGGGGTGGAAGGGGCCGCTTCACCGCTGTTCCTTCTATGGCAACAGGGAGGTCGGCGCGAAGCTCAACGCGATGCTGGAGATGGGGGCGTCGAAGCCGTGGCCCGATGCGCTCGAAGCCTTCACCGGCAAGCGCGAGATGTCGGGCAAGGCGATGGCCGATTATTTCGCACCGCTGAAAAAATGGCTCGACGAGCAGAACAAGGGCAAGCCGCAGGGGTGGTGAGGCGCCGCGGATAAGGAATGAAGGGGCCGGGGAGGGGACGTCCCGGCCCTTTTTTCGTTGGTGGGCGGGACAGGGGATACAGTTTTCGAGGGTGGTGAGCTGTCGTTGATAATCCTCCCCATCGACTTGCGATGGGGAGGGGGACCGCGCCCGAAGGGCGTGGTGGAGGGGCCGCGAGCGTGAGCGAGCGCTGCGCGCTCGACCCCTCCGTCAGCCCTGCGGGCTGCCACCTCCCCATCGCAAGTCGATGGGGAGGATCTTGGGGCCGTCCCCGCCTACGCCTTGTCCGCCTCCACCGCCTGTTTGAACCGCGCGAGCCGGGCCGAGGCCGCGGCGGCATGGGGGCCGATCCAGCGGTCGTGGATGTCCTGGATCGGCATCGCGTTGAGATGGTTCCAGCGTTCGCGGCCGCGGCGCTCGGCAATCACCAGTCCGGCTTCCTCCAGCACTTTGAGATGCTGCATTACCGTGCAGCGGTCGATGTCGGCGAAATGGGTGCAGAGCGCGCCCGTGGTCAGCGGCTGATCGCGGAGATCATCCAACATCTGTCGCCGCACGGGCGAGGCCAGCGCCTTGAAAACCGCATCATATTCGTCGTGAATTGACATGTTATAAAAATATAACATAATGACCGGCGACTCAAGCGGAGAATGAGGCATGGAACTGAAATTCAGGGTCGCGGCGCGGATCGCCAAGCCGATCGACGAGGTGTTCGAGGCGGTCGCCGACCCCGCAAAGCTGTCGGCTTATTTCACCACCGGGGGCGCGAAGGGACGGCTGGAAACCGGCGCGACGGTGACATGGGATTTCCACGACTATCCCGGCGCCTTTCCGGTTTATGTGATCGAAGTGGTGAAGGACGAACGCATCGTCCTCGAATGGCAGGCGAGCGAGGGCGAGGCGCCGAATGTCGAGGGCGGCGAGCTGGCCGACGCCGATTACCGCACGCGCGTGACGATGAGCTTCAAGGCGCTCGACGACGGACGCACGCTGGTCGAGATTTCCGAAGAGGGCTGGCGCGAAAATCAGGCGGCGCTCAGCGCTTCCTATGGCAATTGCCAGGGCTGGGCGCAGATGCTCTGTGCGCTGAAGGCATGGATCGAGCACGGCATCAATTTGCGCGCCGACATGTATAAATAGCGCGAGCACTCGTCTTTTCTTCGTTCGTTACCAAAAAGCTGTTGCAACGATATGGTTTTGCGACAATTTCCGGCGACATGCCGGGAACTGGAGACCAGTCTTGCGGTGCCGGATTCGTGACGAAGGAGGATTTGTGAAGCGTCTTGTCCTGACCATCGCCCTTGTGGCGGGCCTTCCCGCCGCGGCCAATGCCGCGACCTGCGAACAGAGTTTCGAGAAGAAGGGCAATCCGGTGACGGGGCTGCGCTTCATCGCGACGACCAATGTACCGGGGATGAGCGCCGCGAGCGCGGTCGGCCAATTGAACGGCATCGTCGCGGCGAAAGGTTATGACATATTGGCCGCCGAGCAGGAGAGCGGCACGATGCTGATCGAACAGCCGCAGACGGGCAAGTCGCGCTCCTTCCCGATCGAGATCGCCGCCGACGGCGCGGGCAATGTGCGGATGGAAGCAAGGCTGCGCGCGGCGATGGGCGTCCCCGAAGCCGCGGCGAAGGCGGAGATGTGCGGCATCCTGGCGCAGCTCAAGGGCGGCAAGGCGGGCGAGGCGCTCGCGGCGAAGGGCATGAAGGCGACCACTGCGCCCGGCGCGCCGATCCGCATGAGCGTGCTGCGCTTTTCGCAGGACATCACCGGCGAGGCGGACAAGAACAGCGCCGCGGTGCCGCTGCGTTACAAGAACAAATCCTTCACGCTTTACGGCCCCGTCGCCTATGTCGGTCCGGTCGGCGACAGCTATCGCGTCGAATGGAAGCTGGTGTCTAACGTGCTGACCGACATCGTTCCGGGCCGTTCGTCGGCGGGGATGAATGTGAATTGCGTACTGGCGAAGGGGCAGGGGCCTTATGCGCTGCAACTGAAGCCCGGCAAACATGCCGAGCTGACGGGGACGTTCGACCGGCTCGATTACGGCCTGTCGCTCGTGTGGCTGAAGGATTGCCGCCCGGTGAAGTGACGGGCGGGGTTAATCCCCGCCCGCGCGGTCGACCATATCCATGAAATCGCGCGCGGCGTCGCGTTCGCTTGCGTCCTTGAACGCGACGTCGAGGTCGGGCGCGTCGCCGAGCATGTACATCAGCGCCCAGAGCGCGAAGCGGCGGCCGGGGTTCGTCTCCAGGGCGAAATCGACGCGCATCCGTTCGGTGCCCGCGGCGCGCGCCTCCGGGTGGATCGCGTCAAGGTCGGCGGTGCCGAAATAGCGGCGAAGCTGGTCGTCGAAATCCATGGGCGTCTTTTTGGGCGGTTCGGGACGAATGGCAAGGCGGGCCGTAAAAATCCGGCCGCCCGCCGCGTCACCCGGTTGTCATCCGCCGGGGCGCCCGATAGGGCGGCGGCCGTGAAGACCAGCATCGAGATCGGAACCGACGCGGCGGGGCAGGATGTGCGTATCGACGTGCAGGAATTGCTCGCGACGCGCCTGCTCGTCCAGGGCAATTCGGGGTCGGGCAAGTCGCACCTGTTGCGCCGCATCCTCGAGGAAAGCGCGGCGCTGGTGCAGCAGATCGTGATCGATCCCGAGGGCGATTTCGTGACGCTCGCCGACGCCTTCAGCCATGTCGTCATCAACGGCGGCGATTATGACGAGCGCGAGATTGCGGCGATGGGCGCGCGCATCCGCGAACATCGTGCGTCGATCGTGCTCAGCCTCGAATCGCTCGACATCGAGGCGCAGATGACCTGCGCCGCGGCGTTTCTCAACGCGCTGTTCGACGCGCCGCGCGAACATTGGTTTCCCGCGCTGGTGGTGGTCGACGAGGCGCAGATGTTCGCGCCGTCGGCGTCGGGCGATGTGTCCGACACCGTGCGCCGCGCGAGCCTGTCCGCGATGACCAACCTGATGTGCCGGGGGCGGAAACGGGGGCTGGCGGGCGCGATCGCGACACAGCGGCTGGCGAAGCTCGCCAAGAATGTCGCCGCCGAGGCGAGCAATTTCCTGATGGGGCGCACCTTCCTCGACATCGACATGGCGCGCGCCGCCGACCTGCTCGGCATGGAGCGGCGGCAGGCCGAGGCGATCCGCGATCTGGAGCGCGGGCATTTCCTGGGGCTGGGCCCCGCGATCTCGCGCCGCCCGCTGGCGATCCGCATCGGCGCGACGCGCACGGCGACGCGGATGGGGACGCACAGTCTGATGCCGCTGCCGGTCGCGGACGGCGCCGACATGCGCTCGATGCTCTTTGCCGAGGAGGAGGCGCCCGCCGCGCCGCGTGCTGTCGCGGTCGAACCCGAACCCGAACCCGTCGCGGCGGGCGAGCTGCTCGAACGGATCGCGGCGAGCGAACCGCTGCACGCCGATGCCGCTGCGCCGCCCGTGCTCGACATCGTCGAAGCGGCGGCGGAGGCCGAGGAGGCCGACGCGGTGGTGATCGCGACTTTGCAGGCGATGCTGGACGATCCCGACAGCGGCTTCCAGAGCGAGGCGATGCTGTTTCAGGATTTTTCGGTGCGCTGCCGGATGGCGAAGCTTCGGAAGGTGCCGCTCGACCTTGCCGCCTTTCGCCGCCGCTTCGCGTTGGCGAAGGGCGGCGTGTTCGACCCCTCCGAGCCGCGGTGGCGGGGCGCGCTCGCCGTCGCTGACCGCCTGCCCGACGATATGGTCGCGCCCTTCCTGCAGATCGCGCGCGCCGCGATGGAGGGCGCGCCGTGCCCCGACGACGAGGCGCTTGGCCGCGCCTATGGCAGCCGTTCGCCAGGGCGCATCCGGCGCCTGATCGACTATATGGAAAAACAGGGGGCGATTGTTGTGCGCGCCGACTTCGGCGGGCGGCGGTCGATCGGGATTCCCGAACTGGGGCTCAGCACCGAGGCGGAATAGCGCCGCGTGCCAAATCCGACCTATCCTGCCGCTCGCATCGAGCGACGTCGAGATGCCCCTCGATCCTGTGCCGTTCCGAGGGGTGTCTCGACTTCGCTCGACACGAACGGGATTGGTAGCGCGCCGATCTGATGCTCGCGATTCTCGCGCCTCAGTTCAACCCGCGGCGGCCGAAGGTGACGGTGCGTCGGCCGTGGAAAATCTGCGCGGGGTCGATCAACGCCGCGACGCGTGCGCGATCGAGCGCGTTGTAGAGCGGGCCGTGGGTCAGCTCATAGGGAAAGCGCACGCCCATGCGGTCGACCTCCGACCACATTACGACGGCATAGACGACCTGCCCGCCATAATGGATTTCGCAGCGCGAGCGCGCGGGCATCGAGGCGCCGTCGATTCGCGCGCCGCCCTCCGACAGGTCGGTGATGCGGCCTTCGACAAAGTTCAGCACGCCATTGACGGTGACGTCGATGGCGACGCGGGTGCGCTCGTGGCGGCGCGGCAGGGGCAAGCGAGGAGTCGTCATGCGGCGATGCTAAGCCCGGCATGGTAAATAATCCGGTAACGATGATCGCGCGCGACGAGGCAATTTTGCCTTTCGATTCGGTCGCGCTTGCCGCTATGGGCGCGGCATGACCGACCTGCATCTTCATCCGTCGCTGCGCGAGGCTGCGCAAACGTCCAGGGCCTGGCCGTTCGAGGAAGCGCGCAAGCTGGTCAAACGCTATCCCGAAGGCAAGCCGGGCGGCGCGCCTGTGCTGTTCGAGACCGGCTATGGCCCGTCGGGCTTGCCGCATATCGGCACCTTCAACGAAGTGCTGCGCACGACGATGGTGCGGCGCGCCTATGAGACGCTGACCGGCGGCGCGCCGACGCGGCTCGTCGCGTTCAGCGACGATATGGACGGCCTGAGGAAGGTGCCCGACAATGTGCCGAACGGCGCCATGCTGCGCGAGCATCTGGGGCGGCCGCTGACCGCGATCCCCGACCCGTTCGGCAAATATGAGAGCTTTGCGCATCACAATAATGCGATGCTGCGCGAGTTCCTCGACCGCTTCGGTTTCGATTACGAGTTCGTCAGCTCGACCGAACGCTACACATCGGGCGCGTTCGACGAGGCGCTGAAGAATGTCCTGCGCCACAATCAGGACATACTCGACATCATGCTGCCGACGCTGCGCGCCGAGCGCGCCGCGACCTATTCGCCGGTGCTGCCGGTGAGCCCGAAGTCGGGCATCGTGTTGCAGGTGCCGGTCACCGTCGTCGATGCCGAGGCGGGCCTCGTGTCGTTCGAGGATGAAGGGGAGACGATCACCCATTCGATCCTGCGCGGCGGCGCCAAGCTCCAGTGGAAGGTCGACTGGGCGATGCGCTGGGTCGCGCTGGGCGTCGATTATGAAATGTACGGCAAGGATCTGACCGACAGCGGCGTCCAGTCGGGCAAGATCGCCAGGGCGCTCGGCGGGCGCAAGCCCGAGGGGCTGATCTATGAGATGTTCCTCGACGAAAAGGGCGAGAAGATTTCGAAGTCGAAGGGCAATGGCCTGTCGATGGAGGAATGGCTGACCTATGGCAGCGAGGAAAGCCTGGCCTTTTACGCCTATCGCGAGCCCAAGGCGGCGAAGCAGCTGCATATCGGCGTGGTGCCGAAAGCGGTCGACGAATATCTGCAGATGCGCGGCACCTATCCGGCGCAGGAGCCCGACAAGAGGCTGGGCAACCCCGTGCATCATGTCCATGTCGCGCGCGGTCAGGATGTGCCGGAGACGGTGTTGCCGGTGACATATGGCCTGCTGCTCAACCTCGTCGGGGTGATGGGCGCCGATGCGTCGAAGGAGCAGATCTGGCGCTACCTCGGTCAATATGTCGCGGGAGCCGATGCGGCGACCTATCCCGAGCTCGACCGGTTGATCGACAATGCGATGGCGTATAACCGCGATTTCGTCGCGCCGACCTTGCAGCGCCGCAAGCCCGCGGGCGGCGAGGTCGCGGCGCTGCGCGAGCTCGATGCGCGGCTCGCCGCGCTGCCCGCCGACGCCTCGGCCGACGACATCCAGAATATCGTCTATGAAATCGGCAAGGACGAGGCGCACGGCTTCGACAATCTGCGCGACTGGTTCAGGGCGCTGTACGAGACGCTGCTGGGATCGAGTGCGGGTCCGCGTATGGGCAGCTTTATCGCGCTGTTCGGGGTGGAGAATACGCGGCGGCTGATCGCGGAAGCGCTGGCGTGAAAGGCGGCGTCATTGCGAGCGAAGCGAAGGAACGGAAAGCCGAGCGATGATCGACATTTTCACCACCGGCGGAACGATCGACAAGGTCTATTTCGACGCGCTGAGCGAGTTTCAGATCGGCCCCGCGGCGATCCCCGACATGCTGCGCGAAAATAATGTCCTTGTGCCGCACCGCGTCACGCAGCTGATGCGCAAGGACAGCCTCGAACTGACCGATGCCGACCGCGAGGCGATCCGCGCCGCGGTCGCCGCGAGCGATGCGGCGCGTATCCTCGTCACGCACGGCACTGACACGATGGTCGTCACCGGCCGTGTTCTCGCGGGCATCGAAGGCAAGACGATCGTGCTGACGGGGGCGATGCAGCCCGCGTCGGTGCGCGCGAGCGACGCCGAGTTCAACGTCGGCTTTGCGCTGGCGGCGGCGCAGACGCTGCCACCCGGTGTCTATGTCGCGATGAACGGGATGATCTTCGACCCCCAGCGGACGGTGAAGGACCGCGCGGGGGGGCGGTTCGTGCAGGAAGGCTGATCAGCCCGCCGCCGTGACCTGTCGCAGGACCGCGGCATAGCTGGGCGCGATGGTCATCGAATCATGCTTGCCCGCACGCCCCAGCGCGGCGTGAACCTGTGGCAGGCGATAGCAGGGCACGCCCATGAACAGATGATGTTCGGCGTGATAATTCACCCAATATGGAGCAACCGTCGCGCGCGCGAGCCAGCCCGCGTGGGTGGTGCGCGCATGGGTGAAGGGATCGTCGCTGCCGGTCGTCGTGCAGGCATGTTCGGCGATGTTGCGGATGCGCAGGTAAAGCTGGAAAGTCGTCGCCAATCCGGCCAGCCAGAGCAGGTAGGGTGTCCAGCCATATAGCGCGAGCGAGGCACCGAGCAGCACCGCCTGAACGAGAAGGAAGCGCCCGACCGCGCGCGTCACCGCCATCGCGCCCGCGACGTCGATCGTCGGTGACGTCATGCCATCGTCCGACTGCTTGTTGAACGGCGTGCCCGCCCTGGTGCTCGCGCCGACCTTTTGCACCGCCTCGCCGCGCAGCATCGCTTTCAGTCCGACCAGCGCGAAACCGAACTGCGCCATACGCTGCTTGACGAAAGTCTGCCCGCTGAGGTCGCGCACGACCTTGCGCCACAGGCTCGCGCGCGTGGTGGGAAAGGGCTTTGACAGCGCGAGGTCGGGGTCTTCGGGCTGCTGCGTATATTTATGGTGCTGGAGATGATAGGTGCGATAGGCGATGAGGTCTGATCCGACCGCGGCGCCCGCCAGCCACTGGCCGAGGAAATTGTTGAGCCTGCGGCTGGGATGCAGCGCCCCGTGCGCGCCTTCGTGCATCAGGATCGCAAGGCCAAGCTGGCGGCCGCCGACAAAGATCACCGCAACCAGCCACGCGAGCGGATTCTGCAACCAGGCGGCAAGGCCGACGAGCGCGACGCTGACGATCCAGGCGTGCGCAACCAGCCAGATTCCGCGCCAGGACGACGGGCGCGTGATCGCCGACCATTGCGCACGGTCGAAAAAGCGGTCGGGCGGAAAGAGGCGGACGGCAGGCATAAGGCAGCATAACAAGTTTCGAAGCGAAACCCAAGTCTTTCCGTTTTGGCACAGCAATGGCGCGAACGAGATGCCGCCGGTAAGCTTTTGGAAACCTGCTTCCGCGCAGTGGATCGGCGTGACCGGATGAGCGGGGAAGATCAAGGCATTGGGGGTTCGGCGTAACATCATCCGGTCGTCGCGCGATGATTTTGCGGTGCACGAATCGCCGTTCGATTCACCCGAGTTCGTCGCGCAACTGCTGCGCGTCGCGACACTGTGGCATTATGTGCTGATCGGGCGGCTGCTGGCGTTCGCGGTCTTTTCCGTCCTGCCGGGCGTTGCCGGCTTTTTCGACCAGCCTTCGCTATGGCTGACGATGGCCAGTGGACTGATGTGCGACGCTGCGCTGACGGTGATGGGGCAGGCGATGCGCAGGCCCCGCCCCGCCCTCGCCGCCCGCGCACGGCAGGTCGCGATGCTCTCGGCGGCGCTCGTCGCGCTTGGCACCCTGTTCAATGCGGCGGCGATGTTCGCGGCGATCGCGATGCCCGACGGCGGCCGCCATTTCGATGCCTTTACGGCGATCCAGATCGGGTCGTTGCTCGTCGCCGCCTCGGCCGTGTCGATCGTCCGGCCGCTCTTCTTCAGCTTTTCCGGGGCGGTGGCTTTCGGCGGGGCACTCGGGGTCGCATCCTGGCCCTTTGCGCTGGCAGGCGCGGTCTTTCTTGCGCTGCTCATCGTGATGATGCGCGAGGATGTCCGCCACCAGCGGCGTGCGACTGCGGCGGCGCGCCGCGCGATCAGCGAGCAGCAGCGCGCGCTCAACCTGATGCGCGATTTTGAACGCGCCGGACGTGGCTGGTTCTGGGAGACAGATCGTGACGGCCAGCTCGTCTATATCTCGCCGACGGTTGCGGCGCGGCTCGGGCGCCCGCTCGCCGAGCTGATCGGGCGGCCCTTTACGGACATCATTCGCAAACGCATCGGCAATGACGAAAGCGAAGAGCGGACGCTGGGGTTCAGCCTGTCGTCGCGCACGCCGTTCAAGGAGCTGACGGTGCAGGCGGCGGCTCCGGGCGAGGAGCGCTGGTGGTCGATATCGGGTCATCCGATCAGCAATGCTCTTGGCCATTTTCAGGGATTTCGCGGCAGCGGCACCGACCTGACCGACCAGAAACGGTCAGAGCGCGAGATCAACCAGCTCGCGCGCTATGACACGCTCACGGGCCTTGCCAACCGGCGTCACATAACCGACCTGCTCGAGCGTGCGCTTCGCACGCATATCGGTCAGCCGCAGCCTTGTGCGCTGCTGCTGATGGACCTTGACCGGTTCAAGGCGGTGAACGACACGCTCGGCCACCCGGTCGGCGACCAGCTGTTGCAGCAGGTCGCAGGGCGGCTGACGCAGATCGTCGGCGACAAGGGACAGGTCGGTCGCCTGGGCGGCGACGAGTTCCAGATCGTGCTGCCGCAGCTGAACCACCCCGAAAAGATCGCCGGCATCGCCAACGCGATCATCCTGAGCCTCGCCAAACCCTTTGCCATCGAGGGCGAACAGGTACGGATCGGTTCGTCGATCGGCATCGCGGTGTCGGACGGCGAGGGGGTGAGTGCGTCGGCGCTGGTGCGCAACGCCGACCTTGCGCTCTATGCCGCCAAGGACGCGGGGCGGGGCGTATATCGCTTCTATGCCGACGCGATGCACAATCAGGCGAGCGAGCGCAAGGCGATCGAGGATGCGCTGCGCGACGCGCTGGCGAAGGACGAGTTGCGGCTTCTCTATCAGCCAATCGTCGATGTCGCGACCGAACGGATTTCGGGGTTCGAGGCGCTGATCCGCTGGAACCATGCGACCGCAGGAACGATCAGTCCCGAAAAGTTCATCCCGATCGCCGAAGAATCGAACCTGATTGTCCCGATCGGCGAATGGATCATCCGTACCGCCTGCGCGGCGATCGCGACGCTGGGATCCGGCTATCGGGTCGCGGTCAATGTCTCGCCGCGCCAGTTCGCGAACGAGGCGCTGCCCGCCACGATCCTGAGCGCGGTGTCGGGCGCCGGCATTCGCCCCGAACAGCTGGAGCTTGAGATTACCGAAGGTGTCTTCCTCGATGAAAGCGCCGAAAATCTGGCGATGTTCCGGAAGCTGAAACGCACCGGCGTTCGCCTTGCGCTTGACGATTTCGGCACCGGCTATTCGGCGCTCGGCTATCTGAAGAAGGCGCCGTTCGACAAGATCAAGATCGACCAGAGCTTCGTTCTTGGAGCCGCGGACAAGAGCAGCATGAACGCTGCGATCATCGCGTCGATCGTCGGGCTGGCCAGCGCGCTCGACATGGAAACAACCGCCGAGGGGGTCGAAACGCACGACGATCTCGCGCTGGTCCGCAGCCTCGGGTGCAGTCACGTCCAGGGTTATATCTATGGCCAGCCGATGCAGTTGGCCGAAGTGGTCGGGTTGCTGCGCGCCGGCGGCGGGCGGGTCGAAGCCAGGGGATACCGAAGCGCGCGCGCGCCGCGGCTCACCGTTTTTCGTACGATCCACGTCGACAGTGGCGGCTATCGCTATGAAGCGATCCTGCGCAACATCGCGCCAGGCGGCGCGCTGGTCGAGGGGCTGTGGAACGTCCCACCGGGAACCCGACTGACGCTGGAGTTCGGCCGGGGTCTCCGCGTCGACGCCGAGGCGCGATGGTCGGCGGATAACCGAACCGGGGTCCAGTTCTCCGCCGCGGTTGATATCGAAGAGCTGATCGGCGCACGCGTCGCGCCACCGCGGGGTCGCCCGCGCCGCGCCGCGTAACGCGAGCCGGTTCGGCGCGACGGTGGCGCGGGCGATCCGGAAACAAAGGCGGTCGCGGCGATTGTCATGGCCGTCCGGCTTCCTATCTATATTTTGTCGATGACGCCGCCCGGCATCGCACTTGCGGCGCGCCGCGTCGGCTGACGCGGCGAATTGCCCTGCCGTGGGGCAGGGTGTAGGGGGGCGCCACGGCCAGGCCATATAAGGATAACGCCATGACTGCCCCCATCCGCGACTCGCTCTCGGGCCTCGACCTGCGCGCCGAAATCGACCGCCTCCGCAAGGAGCGCAACGCCGTCATCCTCGCGCATTATTACCAGAAGCCCGAGATTCAGGATCTCGCCGATTTCGTGGGCGATTCGCTCGAACTGTCGCGCAAGGCGGCCGAAACCGACGCCGAAGTGATCGCCTTTTGCGGTGTCAAGTTCATGGCCGAAACCGCGAAGATACTGAGCCCCGAAAAGATCGTCATCCTGCCCGACATGGACGCGGGATGCAGCCTCGAGGACAGCTGCCCGCCCGAACAGTTCAAGCGTTTCCGCGAAAAGCATCCCGATCATATTGCGCTCACCTACATCAACTGCTCGGCGGCAGTGAAAGCCTTGAGCGACATCATCGTCACCTCGTCGAGCGCCGAGACGATCATCAGCCAGATCCCACCCGAACAGAAGATCATTTTTGGCCCCGACCGCCACCTTGGCGGCTATATGAACCGCAAGTTCGGGCGTGACATGCTGCTGTGGCCCGGCGTGTGCATCGTCCACGAGGCGTTCAGCGAGACCGAGCTTCTGAAGCTGAAGGCGCAGTATCCCGGCGCGCCGGTCGCGGCGCACCCCGAATGTCCGCCGCACATCGTCGAGCATGCCGATTATGTCGGGTCGACCAGCGGCATCCTGCAATTCGCGAAGAGTTTCAAGGGCGACACGCTGATCGTCGCGACCGAGCCGCACATCATTCACCAGATGGAGCTGGCGCTGCCCGAAAAGACTTTCATCGGCGCGCCGGGCGCCGACGGCAACTGCAACTGCAACATCTGCCCCTATATGGCGCTCAATACGATGGAGAAGCTCTACATCGCGCTGCGCGACCTTCAGCCGCGGATCGAGATGGACGAGGAGCTTCGCCTCGCGGCGCGCAAAAGCCTCGACCGGATGTTGGAGATGGCGTCGGGGACGGTCGGCAAGGGCGATCTGGGGCGGGCGTGAGTCGCGACTCGGTCGGGTGATTCGACCGATCCAAAGATCGAGTCGAAGCGCTTTGGCGGGAAACCCGAGTCCAAAAATGCTGCACCCTTGTTACAAAAATGCTGCACCGAATCCGCTTGTTGCTAATGCCGGACTTATCCACAAGCGCGGGCCTTTAGGGCGCCATTTTCGCGCTTTTTTAGTTGGCGTCGAAAAGCGTTCGTGACAGCTTCCAATCATCGGACGACAGAGACGTCGGACCGCCGGGACATCAAGGGTGGTTGCAAGACTAGCCGGACGAGAACGGACGGGTTTGACGAGGAAAGCGACCGATGGTTCGATCACGGAACGCTGCGATTCCCACGAGTTGAAGCGAACCCGATCGGGCAATTGAAAGGCAGTCCATCGCTTTTGAAGCGCAGCTGTTTCGGCAGAAGCGCGGGACGAGATGATGAAGGGCCTTTCAGGTGAGGCCGGCCCCCGAAAGGGGGCCGACCAAACCATCGCCGGATTGTTCCGGCGTGCGTCGCAACGATCGTTTTGCGGGCTGCCGATCGAAAGAGAAGCGGACCGGGATGAAGCGGGGCGAGGCGCACGGGACAGGACCGGTTAGTGGGGGTTGGCAGCGATGCCGGCCCCCATTTCGTATGCGCGCCGTCCGCGGTGAACGCGAACGCGGCCTCGGCACGCCGCCGACAGGCCTGGCCGAACCTGCCGATCCACCTTTTATTTTCGCGCCTGTGAGATTCGTCACGCCGCGGTCAAATCGGGCTGTTTAGAGCCGCTTCTGCGACCCGGAGACGTTCCCGTTCAGGAACCGATCCCCCTTTCCCGGCCGCGTCCCCGACGGGCCGGCCGGGAACCTTTCCGATCCATTCGGCATTGTTCGAGCATCGCCAAGGCGAGGCTTCGCTGCGGCGGAGCGTTCCAGCAAGGGCCGGAGCCGATCGGCGCCCCGGTCGGTCCAGGGAAGGGATATATCATGGTGGGTTTGATCGTTACGTTGATCGTCGGCGGTATCATCGGTTGGCTGGCGAGCATCGTCATGCGGACCGACGCGCAGCAGGGCATTATCCTCAACATCGTCGTCGGCGTCGTCGGCGCCTTTCTCGGCAATTTCCTCGGCAGCTTTTTCGGCATGGGGGCCAGCCTCGACAGTTTCAGCCCGATCGGGCTGCTCTGGGCGTTTATCGGTGCGATCGTCCTCCTTGGCGTCATCAACCTGATTCGCCGCGGCAGCGTGCGCTGAACCGGATGGCGAGCGAGCGCCGACCCGCACGCTCGCCATTCCGCTAGGCGATTTCAGATATGTGCGTTACCAATAACAGGGTGCCCGCACAGTCGGGCGATCACAGATCGTAGGGGGTTATTCATGCTTACCTGGATTATCGCAATCGTCATGGGCGGCATCATCGGCTGGCTGGCCAGCATCGTGATGCGCACCGACGCCCAGCAGGGCATCTTCCTCAACATCGTCGTCGGCTGCGTCGGTTCGATCCTCGGCCGCTTCCTGTTCGGCCGCTTCCTTGGCGGCGGCCACCTGCGCGGCGACGCATTCGATCCGATGACCCTGCTCACCGCTTTTATCGGCGCGGTGATCCTGCTTGCGATCGTCAACCTGGTCCGGCGCGGCCGCGTGCGCTGATCGCCCCGGCACGGCCGACCGCGTGTCGGCCGGACGGAAAGAGGGTGGCCGCCCATGGGGCGCGCCGCCCTTTTTCGCGCGCGCAACCTCTGGAAATCATGGACGGATCGCATTATGCACCGCCGGCCCGAGCGCAGGCGGGGCGGCGAAGTATCCCTCTTGCAAGCGGTGATTTAATTAGGTAATACACCTCGGAAGGGTTTTGGTCCTGCCACGCGGGACTTTGCGGACAGGCGCGCCTGCGTCCGCCGCACCGATGCCGTGTGATGCCAGGGAGGGATTTCGGCGTGAACTACGAGCGGAAAGTGGATTCGATGGACAGCCTGGCGGGGACGCAAAGCTTTTATGAAGAGGCCGACGACAGTCGCCGCAAGCGCACCCGGCTGATCGTCGCGGTCGTTTTGATCGTGCTGGCGCTCGCTGCGGCCTATTATGCCTTTTCCAGCGGTCGGGGCGCGGCCGATGCCGGGGGTGGCGAAGAGGCCACGGTTCCGAACATCACCGTCGTCATTCCCGGCCGCGTGTCGGTCGAGGCGGTGATTACCACCAACGGCACAATCGCGGCGCGGCGCGAGATGCCGGTCGGCGTCGCGGGCGAGGGCGGGCAGGTCGAGCGCGTGCTCGTCGAGCCCGGCCAGTGGGTCGACGCGGGGCAGACGCTCGCGGTGATCGACCGGTCGGTGCAGTCGCAGCAGGCGGCGAGCCTCGCGGCGCAGATCCGCGTCGCGCAGGCCGACGCCAATCTGGCGCAGGCCGAACTCGAACGCGCCGAAGCCCTTGTTTCGCGCGGTTTCATTTCAAAGGCCGACATGGACCGCAAGCGCGCGACGCGCGATGCGGCCAATGCACGCGTCCGCGTCGCGCAGGCGCAATATGCCGAAGCCAGGGCGCGCAACGCGCGGCTCAACATCGTCGCTCCCGCCGCGGGGCTGGTGCTGACGCGGCAGGTCGAACCCGGCCAGATCGTCGGCGCGGGCAGCGGCGTGTTGTTCCGCATGGCGCGCGGCGGCGAGATGGAGATGCTGGCGCAGATGGCCGAAGCCGATCTGGCCCGCGTGCGCGTCGGCACACGCGCGACGGTGACGCCGGTTGGCACCGACGTCGAGATTCCGGGGCAGGTGTGGCAGGTGTCGCCGGTCATCAACATGGACACGCGCCAGGGCATGGTGCGGATCGCCATTCCCTATTCGTCGGTGCTGCGTCCCGGCGGCTTTGCCGACGCGCGCCTCGTGTCGGGCACGGCCGAGCTGCCGTTGCTGCCCGAAAGCGCGGTGCAGAGCGGACCCGAGGGCAATTATGTGCTGATCGTCGGCAAGGACAACAAGATCGAGCGCAAGCCCGTCAAGGTCGGCACGGTCAGCGACGCGGGCGTGTCGATCGCGTCGGGGCTCACCGGCAACGAACGGGTGGTGACGCTCGCCGGCGCCTTCCTCAACGTCGGCGACACGGTGAAGCCGGTGCTGCAGAAATCATCGCAATAATCGCCTCATCGGCATCGCATTTGCGCAAGGACGCCTGAGTCATGAGTTTCCGCAACATTTCCGCCTGGTGCATCCGCAACCCGGTGCCGCCGATCGTCCTGTTCGTGCTGTTGCTGCTCGCGGGGCTGGTCAGCTTCAACCGGATGGACGTCAACGACAATCCCGACGTCGAGTTCCCTGCCGTTCGCGTTGTCGTCTCGCAACCTGGCGCGGCGCCGACCGAGCTGGAAACGCAGGTCACGCAGCGCGTCGAGGCCGCGGTTCGCGGGGTGAGCGGCGTCGATGAAATGTCTTCCTACGTCAATGAAGGCAGTAGCATAACAAATGTGCAGTTCGCGATCGGGACACCGATCGACCGCGCCTATAACGACGTCAACCAGGCCATCTCGCAGATCCGCAGCGACCTGCCCGACGGGATTCTGGAGCCGCAGGTCGTGCGCGTCGACATTGCCGGCGGCCCGATCACCTATTTCGCGGTCGAGGCGACCGACATGACGCTCGAGCAGCTGTCGTGGTTCGTCGACAATACGGTCGCGAAGGAATTGCTGTCGATCCCCGGCATGAGCCAGGTGCGCCGGTCGGGCGGCGTCGACCGCGAGATTCGCGTCATCCTCGACCCCGCGCGGATGCAAAGCTATGGCCTGACCGCGAGCCAGGTGAACCAGCAGTTGCGGCAGGTGAACGTCAACGCCGCGGGCGGGCGCACCGAAATCGCCGGCAGCGAACAGGCGGTGCGCGTGCTCGGCAATGCCGGCAGCGCCTTCCAGCTCGGTGAAACGCGCATCGCCATCGGGAACGGCCGCACGATCCGCCTCGCCGATGTGGCGAAGGTCACCGACGGCTATGCCGAGCAGCGCAACCTGGCGAAGATCGGGGGGCGCCAGGTGCTCAGCTTCTCGATCGAAAAGGCGAAGGGCGCGTCGGACGTCACCGTCCATGACGAGACGATGAAGAAGCTGGAGCAGATCAAGAAGGCGAACCCCAAGGTCGACTTCACGATCCTGTTCACGCGCACCGAATATACCAAGGAACAATATCGCAGCTCGATGCTCGCGATGATCGAGGGTGCAGTGCTCGCGGTCGTCGTCGTGTTCCTGTTCCTGCGCGACTGGCGTGCGACGCTGATCAGCGCGCTGGCGATCCCGCTGTCGGCGATCCCGACCTTCTGGTTCATGGAGATGATGGGCTTTTCGCTGAACGGCCTGTCGCTGCTCGCCTTGAGCCTTGTCGCGGGCGTGCTCGTCGACGACGCGATCGTCGAGATCGAGAATATCGTCCGGCACATGCGCATGGGCAAGACCGCCTATCAGGCGTCGATCGACGCCGCCGACGAAATCGGCCTGGCGGTCGTCGCGACGACGATGTCGATCGTCGCGGTGTTCCTGCCCGTCGCGCTGATGCCCGGCGTGTCGGGGCAGTTCTTCATCCAGTTCGGCATGACCGTCGTGTTCGCGGTGCTGATGAGCCTGGCCGTCGCGCGCATGATCACGCCGATGATCGCCGCCTATTTCCTGTCGGCGCAGGGCGAGCAGGATCATGCCAACGGACCGTGGATCGACCGCTATGAACGGCTGCTGAGCTGGACGCTGGACAGTTCGAAGCAGAAGGTCGTGAAGGCGCGGTACGAGGCGTTTCCGACGCGGCTGATCTATTTTCTGGTGCCCGCCATCGTCGCGGGGCTGGCCGTCGCCGGTCTGACCTTTCAATATTTCCAGCCGGTGCCCGCCGGACAGGATGCGCCCAATCCGGCGCTGCATTTCCTGCTGATGACGCCGCTTTCGGCGATCGTCGCATTCCTTGTGTCCAGTCTGTTGATGATCCTGGGCGGCGCGCTCGCCTATGCCGCGGGGATGCGCCGCTTTGCCCTCACCAACTGGGCCAAGTTCATGCTCCAGCGCGCTTACGCGCGGCTGTTCGACCATCGCGTGTGGATCGTCGGCATCGGCGTCGCGGCGTTCATCTCGAGCCTTGTCCTGTTCGGCATCCTGCCGCAGCAGTTCCAGCCGACGACGAACAGCGATTACAGCCAGATCCGTTACGAGCTGCCGCCGGGATCGACGCTGGCGCAGAGCGAAACGATCGCCGACCAGATCAACGCGATCCTGCGTGACGATCCGGTCGTCGAGAACGCATTTTATGATGTTGAGGTCGGTGGCGGCAACGCCTTCCTGACGCTCAAGAAGGACCGCCCGGTCACGAGTGTCGAATGGGAACGCAGCCTGCAACCGAAGATGGCGGCAATCCCCGACGCGCGCGTCAATTTTCAGAGCCAGTCGGGCGGCTTTTCGGGCCGCGACATCACCTTCGTCATCGGCGGCGACGATCCGGTCGCGCTCGAACGCCATGCGCGCCAGATCGTCAAGGAGATGGAAGGGCTGAAGGAATTGCGCGCGCCGCGCATCGAGGGTGATATTCCGCGCCCCGAAATCATCGTCAATCCGCGCATGGACCTCGCCGCCGAACTCGGCGTGACGACCGCGGCGCTCAGCCAGACGATCCGTATCGCGACCTTGGGCGATATCGACCAGAATGCGGCGAAATTCTCGCTCTCCGACCGCCAGATCCCGATCCGCGTGCTGCTCTCCGAAGATTCGCGGCGCAGCCTCGCCACGATCGAGAACCTGCCCGTGCCGACCTCGCGCGGGACGACGGTGCCGCTGAAGGCCGTCGCCGAAATCGGCTTCGGCGCCGGGCCGACCGAACTGCGGCGCTATAACCAGACGCGGCGTATCGTGATCGGCGCCGACCTTGCACCGGGACTGGTCACGGGCGACGCGCAGAAAAAGATCGACGCGCTGCCGTCGATCAAGACCATGCCGCAGGGCATCCGCAAGGTTGTTCAGGGCGACGCCAAGTGGCAGGCCGAAATGTTGACCAATTTCATGATCGCGGTCGTATCGGGCCTGCTCCTCGTCTTTGCGACGCTGGTGCTGCTCTATCGCCGCTTCCTGTCGCCGCTGGTCAACATGTCGTCGCTGCTGCTGGCGCCGCTCGGCGGGCTGCTCGGCCTGTGGATTACGGGCATGGAAGTGTCGATGCCGGTGTTCATCGGCCTGCTGATGCTGCTCGGCATCGTCGCCAAGAACTCGATCCTGCTCGTCGATTTCGCGATCGAGGAAATGGACAAGGGCATCGGCAAGACCGCGGCGTTGATTGATGCGGGGCGCAAGCGCGCGCAGCCGATCGTGATGACTACGGTTGCGATGGTCGCGGGCATGATCCCGACCGCCATCTCGCTGTCGGGCGATGGCGCCTGGCGCGCGCCGATGGGTGTGGTCGTGATCGGCGGGCTGATCCTGTCGACCGTGCTCACCTTGCTGATCGTGCCGGCGGGGTTCAGCCTCGCCGACAGCATCGAAAAGCGCCTCGGCCGCTTCTTCTCGCGCAACCTGCTGACCTACCGACCGGGCGACGACACGCGGCCGCATGGCGCAGCGGCTCCCGAACCGGCGGAGTGACATGAACGAGGACCGGCGCGGCGACGGGTCGCGCCGGTTGCAACCTTTGCGCCGGTTCGCCATTTGGTGCGCATGACCAACCTCGCTTCCCGCCGGCCGATTGGCGTCGCCATCCCGGCAAAGCCCTCCAGCATCCGTATCGTCGCCACCGGGATGCTCGTCGTCATGGCGATCGTCTTCGTCGGCGCCAAGACCTATCAGGACGCGCATCCGGCGATCGGCTTTGTCCGCGCCTTTGCCGAGGCAGGGCTGGTCGGCGGGCTGGCCGACTGGTTCGCGGTGACGGCCTTGTTCCGGCACCCGATGGGGCTGCCGATTCCGCACACCGCGATCATCCCGCGCAACAAGAACCGCATCGGCGACACGCTCGCGCGCTTCCTGCTCACCAATTTCCTGCTGCCGCGGCTGATCGCGCGCAAGATGCAGGCGGTCGATGTCGCGGGTGCGGTTGGAAAGTTCCTGTCCGAACCCGCCGAGGGCGGCGGGCGGCTGCGCCTCGGCGCGTCGCGGATCATCGCTGACGGGCTGGGCGCGCTCGACCAGCAAAGGCTGGGCGGCATGGTCAAATCGGCAATCGCCGACCGTCTGCGCGAACTCGACGTCGCACCGCTATTGGGACAGGCGTTGCAGGCGGCGCTTGCCGAGGGGCGCCACCAGCCGCTCCTCGACGCGATGGTCAAATGGGGGTCGAAGACGCTCGAACTCAACGAACATCTGATCCACCAGATGGTCCACGACAACAGCAATGCGATCGTGCGTTTCACCGGGCTGGACGAGAGCATCTCGAACCGCATCGTCGCGGGGCTGTCGAAGCTGCTCAGCGAAATGGCGGTCGACGAGACACATCCGCTGCGCCTCCGCGTCGAGGAGGGGCTCGCCAAGATGGCGCTCGACCTGCAGCACGACCCCGAGGTGAAGGCCAGGGTCGCGCGCGTGCGCGACGAGCTGCTCGAAAACAAGGCGGTGAAGCGCTGGCTCGACGGATTGTGGGAACAGGGCCGCGCCGCGCTGCTCAAGGCCGCGCGCAACCCCGACACGATGCTCGCGGGGCGGATCGGCGAGCTGGTGACGCAATTCGGCGCGATGCTGGGGGAGGATGTGCATATCAAGCGCACGCTCAACCGCTATGCGCGGCGCGCGGTGGTCGGCATGGTCGACAGCTATGGCGAGGCGGCGCTGAAGCTCGTATCGGACACGATCCGCGGCTGGGATGCCAAGACGATCACCGACCGGCTGGAAAATGCGGTCGGCGACGATCTGCAATATATCCGCATCAACGGCACGCTCGTTGGGGGGCTGGTGGGGGTGGCGATCCACACGGTCGATGTGCTGATCTAAAGGCTGGCGAGCCCCTCGCGAAAACTCGGATAGCGCGGTCTCCACCCCAACAATCGCTTCGCCTTGCCGTTTGCCACGCGGCGGTTTTCGGCATAGAAGGCGCGCGCGGCGGGCGACAGGCCCGCTTCGTCGAGCGACTGCATCGGCGGCAGCGGCGCGCCGAGCATGGCGCAGCCCCATTCGACGAGGCGGTTCTGGTGGCAGGGTTCGTCGTCGGCGAGGTTATAGACGCCCGCGGGGCCGCGGAACGACGCAATGATGCCGCCCGCAATGTCATCGACATGGATGCGGCTGAACACCTGGTCGGGCAGGGCGATGCGGTGCGCGCGGCCTTCGGCGATGCGATCGAGAATCGAGCGGCCGGGGCCATAGATGCCGGGCAGGCGAAAGACGCACATGTCGCCGCGCAATGCGCTCCATGCGGCGTCGGCGGCGTTGCGCCCGGCGCGGCGGCCCCGGACGGGTGCGCTTTCGTCGACCCAGGCGCCGCCCGCATCGCCATAGACGCCGGTTGAGGACAGATAGCCCGTCCAGGTTGCGGGGGCGAGCGCGATCGCCTCGCCATAGCGTGCGAGCACCGGGTCGGCTTCGCCCGCGGGCGGAACTGACGACAATATGTGCGTCGCGGTGCGCAGCGCGGCGAGCACGGCGGTCTCGTCACCGAAGGCGATGCTGTCCGCGCGACCGTCGCGCGTCGTTCCCGTCACCTCCCAGCCGCGCGCGCGCAGCCGCTCGGCGAGGTGCCCCGCCGCATAGCCCATCCCGAAAATCAGCATCCGTGCCATCGCGCGCCTTATTGCGCGTCGGCGCCGCGATGCCTAGACCGAACGCATGACCGACGCCTCCTCGACCCCCGCCATTCCCGTCACCATCCATCGCGGCGACTATCGCCCGCCCGAATGGCAGGTGCCCGACGTCGCGCTCGATTTCGCGCTGGGGATCGAGGAAACGCGCGTTTCCGCGGCGTTGTCGGTCCAGCGCACCACGGATGGCCCGGCGCCGCTGCTGCTGCGCGGCGACGGACTGACCCCGGCGGCGGTGCGCGTCGATGGCGAGGTCTGGAACGACTGGCGCATGGACGGTAGCGACCTGATCGTCGACCTGGGCGAGCGGACGGCGGCGGTGGTCGAGATCGACACGGTCGTCAACCCCGCGGCGAACACGCAGTTGATGGGGCTTTATGCGTCGAACGACATGCTCTGCACCCAGTGCGAGGCCGAAGGGTTCCGCCGCATCACCTTTCACCCCGACCGCCCCGACGTGCTGAGCCGCTACCGTGTGCGGATGGCGGGGGACAAGACCCGCTTTCCCATCCTGCTGTCGAACGGCAATTGCATCGACCGCGGCGAGGGTGACGGCGGAACGCACTGGGCGCTGTGGGAAGACCCGTGGCCCAAGCCTTCCTATCTGTTCGCGCTCGTAGCGGGCGATCTGGTAGCCAACCGCGACAGTTTCACGACCATGTCGGGGCGCACGGTCGAGCTGGGCATCTGGGTGCGCGCGGGCGACGAGGATCGCACGGGCCATGCGATGCAGGCGCTCAAGAACAGCATGAGATGGGACGAGGAGGTTTATGGCCGCGAATATGACCTCGACCTGTTCAATATCGTCGCGGTTGGCGATTTCAACATGGGCGCGATGGAGAACAAGGGGCTCAACATCTTCAACACCCGCTATATCCTCGCCGATCCCGACACCGCGACCGACATGGACTATGACGGGGTCGAGGGCGTCGTCGCGCATGAGTATTTCCATAACTGGTCGGGCAACCGCGTCACCTGCCGCGACTGGTTTCAGTTGAGCCTGAAGGAAGGCTTCACCGTCTATCGCGATCAGTGTTTTTCGGCCGACATGGGATCGGCGGCGGTGAAGCGGATCGAGGACGTGCGCCTGCTCCGCGCCGCGCAATTCCCCGAGGATGCCGGGCCGCTTGCCCACCCGATCCGCCCCGATAGCTTCCAGGAAATATCGAACTTCTACACCGCGACCGTCTATAACAAGGGCGCCGAGATCATCCGGATGATGGCGACGATGGTGGGGCCGGAACGGTTCCGCAAGGGCACCGACCTTTATTTCGAGCGCCACGATGGTGAAGCGGCGACGTGCGAGGATTTTGTCCGCGCGATCGAGGATGGCGCGGGCATCGACCTTCAGCAGTTCCGCCGCTGGTACGAACAGGCGGGCACGCCGCGACTCAAACTGTCGCTCGTCGAGGAGGCGGGGCAGTGGTCGCTCGACATCGTGCAGACGGTGCCGCCGACGCCGGGCCAGCCCGAAAAGCAGCCGATGATGATGCCACTGCGCCTCGCCGCCTTCGCGATGGACGGCAGCGGCGCACATCTTGCCGACACGTTGGTGACGATCAGCGGGGCGACGCAGCGGATCGCGCTCGGTCGCTTTGCCGTGCGCCCCGCGCTGTCGGTCAACCGCGGCTTTTCGGCGCCGGTCATCGTCGATTTCGCGCGCGCGCCGGGCGAGCTCGCGTGGCTCGCGGCGCATGACGACGATCCCTTTGCGCGGTACGAGGCGCTCCAGCAATTGATGCTCGATACGCTCGTTGCCGCCGTGTCGGGCAAGGATCGCGACCCGCAGACGGTGATCGATGCGGTGGCGCAGACGCTGTCGGGGCGCGCCGCGGACCCCGCCTTCGTCGCCGAGGCGGTGCTGCTGCCGAGCGAGGCGTTCATCGGCGACCAGATGCTGACGGTCGATCCCGACGCGATCCGCCGCGAGCGGTTGGCGTTGCAGGCAGCGATTGGCGCCGCGCTCGAAAGCGAATGGCGCGCGATCCTCGACGGTGCGGCGCCGCCCGCGACCGACCTGTCGCGCGGCGCCAAGGGCGGGCGGCGGCTGCGCGGCGTCGCGCTCGCCTATCTGGCCGCGACGGGCATGGATGATGCCGCCGCGCTGGCGTTCCGGGTCTTTTCGCAGGCCGACGGGATGACCGAGCGGCAGGCCGCGCTCGCCACGCTCGCGCATGGCGACAGCGACGAACGCGCGCATGCGCTGGACATTTTCTATCAGCGTTATCGCGACAATCCGCTCGTGCTCGACAAATGGTTCCAGGTGCAGGCCTGGTCGGTGCGACCCGACACGGTCGACGCGGTGCGCGCGCTGGCGCAGCATCCCGACTTCACGCTGACCAACCCCAATCGCGTGCGCGCGCTCTATGGCGCGCTGACCGGCAATCAGGCGGCGTTCCACCAGGCCGATGGCGCGGGATACCGGCTGATTGCCGACCTCGTCATCGCGCTCGACCCGAAGAACCCCCAGACCGCGGCGCGCATGATCCCGCCGCTCGGCCGGTGGAAGCGCTTCGACGAGCGGCGGCAGGCGCTGATGAAGGCCGAACTGGAGCGGATATTGGCCCAGCCCGGCCTGTCGCGCGACACCACCGAACAGGCGTCGAAAAGCCTGCTGGGGTAGGGCGTTCGGGGGGGGGTGAGCTAGCGAAGCTTGGAGAGGGGGACACCGCCAGTCCCCTCTCAACTCCGGCTAGCCAGCAAGCTGGCAAGCCTGCGTATCTCTCCCCTGAAGGGGAGAGAGCCACTATGTCCGCAACCGGTCGAAACCGGCCCTCGCGGCTCAATTCGCGGCGAAGAGCTTGGTTCCCGCAACCCCGACGACGATCAGCACCATGAAACCCGCCTGCATCGGACTGATCTTCTCGCCGAACAGGATCGTTCCGCCGATGATCACGCCGACCGCGCCTAGCCCGGTCCAGATGGCATAGGCCGTGCCCGCCGAGATTTCGCGCATCGCAAGCGCGAGCAGCGCCATGTTGAGGAAGCTGAGCGCGATCGGCACGATCGACGCCTGCCATGTGCCGAGCGTCGCGGCCCATTTCAGGCTGAGCGCCCAGCAGATTTCGGTGAAAACGGCGATGGCGAGGATGATCCATCCCACGGGCGCGTCCTTTCGGGTCGGCGGGCTCGTCGAGAAGGCGCGGGCCGGAAACCCGAAAGAGGCCGCGCGCGCCGGGGCTGATAGGCCGCCAGGCGGACGCTGGCAAGCCCGTCAGCCGCCGGTGAGGAAGGCGATGAGGTCGCCGTTCAGCCGCTCGACATGCGTCAGCGGCAGACCGTGCGGCGCGCCTTCGTAAACCTTGAGCGTCGCCTGCGGCAGCAGCGCCGCGGTCGCCTGCGCGGTGAGGGCGAGCGGCGCCGAGACGTCGCGGTCGCCATGGATCAGCAATGTCGGCACATTGATTTGCCGCACGTCGGGACGAAAATCGGTCGCGAAATTGGCCGCGGCCAGCTGTGCGGCGCCCAGCAGCGACGTCGACATCATCATATTTTGCCCCCAACGGATCATCGCGGGCGAGGTGTCGGGGGTGAAGAAGGGCGGCGTATTCACCTCGATCCAAGCCGGGAAATCACGCGCGAGAAGCGCCGCGCCCTCGGCAAGTAGCGCCGGATCGACCCCCGCGGGATTGTCGGGGCTTTTCATCAGGAAGGGCGTGATCGTGCCGACCAGCACGACGCGTGCGATGCCGCCGCCGCCGTGCCGCGCGAAATGGCGCGCGACCTCGGTTCCGCCCATCGAATGCGCGACGACCGTCACGCCGCCGAGACCCAGCGCGTCGATCACCGATGCCAGATCGTCGGCGAGCGTATCATGGTCATAACTGCGCCCCGGATCGGCCGACCGCCCGTGCCCGCGCCGGTCATAGGCGACAGCGCGATAGCCCTGGCGTGCGACGGCCAGCATTTGATAGCCCCAGAAATCCGACGGCAACGCCCATCCCGACAGGAAGAGCACCGGCGATCCCGCGCCCCAGTCGCGCACGAAAAGCGAGGTTCCGTCCTTCGCCGCGACGTAGCCTTCGGCGGGGGGGCTTGCTGCGGTTTCGGCTGCGCGGCTCCGGCGGGGGGCAAGGGTTATTGCTCCCATAGCGGCAAGCGCCGCGGCCGAGATGATCTGGCGTCTGTCCATCGGTGCCTCCATCGTTTGATCGAGGCTTCTTATTGCACCATGCGAGCCGGAGCGATTACGTCGGACGTAATCGAAACCGCTACGACCGCGGCGGCCTTGCTATTCGCCGAGCCACGCCGCGACGTCGAGCGCGACGCGGTTGGCGGCGCGGGTCAACGCCTCGCCGACGGGTTTCGCCTCGACCTTGCCGCCGATCGGCTCGCGCGTCTCGAAGCGGCGCTGGGTGACCGTCTTGCCCCCTGCCGACACGAGCATCGCCTGATAGACGACGAGGGCCTCGTTCGACCGCGCATCGACGCCGAACTCCATGAGCTGCCCGGCGAGCTGCTCGCCAGGTGCGGTCAGATATTGCCCCTCGTCGAGCACGACGCGCGACGTGCGCGCGGCGACGGTTTCGGACACGAGCCGCTGGAACAGGCGCTGCGGCGCCTCGACCCATTGTGCATCCTGGACATAGGCGATGCTGGCATCGTCCTGCTGCACCGGGATGCGCGTCGTGCGCAGCTTTTGCGGCGCCGTCGGGATCAGGATGGTCAGCGTCGCGGCGTCGGCGGCGGTGCGGGCGGTCCCCGTCGCGGGCGCGGCGTCGGGATCGAGCGTCAGCAGAAAGGGCGGCGGCTTGCCGCCGAGGCTGAAGCACGCCGAAAGCGTTGCCGCGCCGAGGAGGGCAAGCAGGGGGGTGCGGATGCGGCGAATCATGGCGGTCCTCATTCCTTGTAATCGGGGAGCTTGCTGCCACCGAGCACCGCGCCCGCGCCCTGCTGGTCGAGCTTGTCGGTCAGGCTGGAGAGCGAGGCCGAGGTGCGGCGAAGGTCGCGGATCAGCGCATTGGCTTCGGGGATCGTCGTCTCGCTGAAGGTTTTGAGGCCGGGCCGCGCGTCGGCGATCGCGCCTTCGAGCGTCTTCATCGAGGCGTTCGCCGATTTGAGCGTGTCGCGCAGATTGGCCATCGCAGGGTCGACGTTGCGGTCGATCGTCCCCTGCGCCGCGGCCGCGAGATTGCCGATCTGCTCGGCGGCGATCCCGGTCTGCTGGATCGCGATCCGCGTGTCGGCGAGCGCGCGCTCGATCGCGGGGCCGTTGCGCGCGAGGATCGCGGTCGACGCCTCGACATTGTTGAGAATGCCGCGGATGCTCGCCTGATTCTCGTCGTCGGCCAGCTCGGCGAGCCGCTCGGTGAGCGTCGACAGCCGCTGGAGCAGTTGCGGCGCGGTGTTGAGTATCTCGCCGAGCCCGCCAACGCGCGTCGGGATCACCGGCTTGCCTGCCGGCCCCTTGTCGGTAATCGGCGGTGCGCCCTTGACCGCGCCGTCGAGCGAGATTTGCGAGACGCCGGTGAAGCCGACGCCCTCAAGCGCGGCGGTCGTGCCTTGCAGGACGGGTACGCCTTCATTCACCTCGATCCGCACGCGGACGAATTGCGGATCGTCGGGCCACAGTGCGATCTCGCGCACCTGTCCCGACGGCACACCCGAAAATTGCACCTGCGCGCCCTTGTTCAGCCCGTCGACCGATTGTTTGAAGAAAATGTCATATTCGCGCTTCGCCCCGCCGCTGTCGTTCGCCAGCCAGACGACGAAAAAGGCGAGCGCGGCGGTGAAAAGCAGCACAAAGGCGCCGACGAGGATGTTGTTCGAGCGAGTTTCCATCAACTGTTCCTATCGCCGCCAAGCACGGGCGACTTTGCGCTTTGGTTCCCGCTCGCTGCGGCGCGGCCGCGGGGTCCGTTGAAATAATCCTGTATCCACGGATGCTGGGTGGCAAGCAGTTCGGGGATGGTGCCGACCGCGATCACCCTTTTCTCCGCGAGCACGGCAACGCGGTCGCACGTCGCGTAGAGCGTGTCGAGGTCGTGGGTGATGAGAAAGACGGTGAGCCCCATCGTGTCGGCCAGTTCGCGGATCAGCGCGTCGAACTTGGCGGCGCCGATGGGATCGAGCCCCGCGGTCGGCTCGTCGAGAAAAAGCAGCGCGGGGTCGAGCGCCAGCGCGCGCGCGAGGCCCGCGCGCTTGACCATGCCGCCCGACAGTTCGGCGGGATATTTGGGTCCGGCATCGGGCGGCAGCCCGACCATCTGCACCTTGTAGGCGGCGATCTCGTCGAGCAGCTTCGCGTCGAGCCGTGGATAGAATTCGCGCAGCGGCACCTGGATATTCTCGGCGACGCTCAGCGTCGAGAAGAGCGCGCCGCCCTGGAACATCACCCCCCAGCGGCGGCGCAGGTCGCGCGATTCCTCTTCGTCGGCGATCGTGTCGAGCGTCTTGCCATAAACCTCGATCTCGCCCGCCGTCGGCGTCTGCAGCCCGATGATCGAGCGCATCAGCACCGACTTGCCGGTGCCCGACCCGCCGACCACGCCAAGGATTTCGCCCGAGCGCACGTCGAGGTCGAGCCCGTCGTGGACCACGGCATCGCCGAACTGGTTTCTGAGGCCGCGGATGCATATGGCGCGGTCGAAGGCTTCGGGGCGCACCGCGTCGGCGGCGGCCAGTTCTTCGCGGATTTCGCTGTTCTGTTTCCCGGCCATCAATTCCACCCGAGCGACGAGAAGAAGACCGCGAAAAAGGCGTCGAGGACGATGACGAGGAAGATGGCGGCGACCACCGCCGAGGTCGTCCGCTGGCCCACTTCCTCCGCATTCTGGCGCACCTGCATCCCTTCGTAACAGCCGGTGACGCCGATCAATATGCCGAACACCGGCGCCTTGATCAGCATGATCCAGAAATCGGTCATCGGGATGATTTCGCGCAGCCGCTGGATATAGGTGAGCGGCGGGATATCGAGCCCGACCCAGCAGAAAAGGCCACCCCCCGCGATCGCGCAAAGGCTGGCGTAAAAGCCGAGCAGCGGCATGGTGATCGTCGAGGCGGCGACGCGCGGCAGCACGATCGCCTCCATCGGCGACACGCCGATCGTGCGCATCGCGTCGACCTCTTCGGTCAGTTTCATCGTCCCGATCTGTGCGGCAAAGGCGCTGCCCGACCGGCCCGCGACCATGATCGCGGTCATCAGGAGGCCCAGCTCGCGGATCGAGGCGCGCCCGACGAGGTTGATCGTGAACACCTCCAGCCCGAATTGTTCGAGCTGCACCGCGCCCTGCTGCGCGATGACGATACCGATCAGAAAACTCATCAGGCCGATGATGGGCAGGGCGTCGACGCCGACGGTCTGAAAGCGCGTGACGATCGCGTTCCAGCGCAGGCGTCGGCGGGCGCGGATCTGGTTGAAGATCGCGACGATCATCGCACCGAAAAAGCCGACGATGCCGAGCAGTTCGTTCCAGACCGCGACGCTGGCCGTGCCGATCTGTTCGAGCATTCGTACCCATGCCGGGCGGCGGTCGCGGTGGACGCGATATTCGCTCTTGTCGCTCGCGAGCGCGTCGAGCAGCCGCTGCGCATCGGCGCTCGCGCCGGTGATCCTGGCGTCGTGGTCGGCGGCGGTGCGCGTGACGATCCACGCGCCGACGGTATCGATGCGGTCGATCGCCGACAGGTCCAGCGTTGCGATCGGCCCGAGCGCGTCGAGCCGTGCGGGCAGGTCGCCAAGCCGCGCGAGCGTCAGCCGCCCGGTGAAGCGAACCTCGACGCCATCGGCGCCCTCGCTATGTTCGAAATCCGCCCTGGCCACCATCGTGCGGGCGACATTGGATTATTTGCCGGGGCACGGCAAGCGAATCCATGGGACTTGTCGGCAGTGCTTGGCCGCGGCACCGCCGCCTTCTATGAGGAAGCCATGGAAGAGCCGCTCGCCACGCCGACGCCCGGTTATGCGCACCGCGTCGCCATCTATGACATGGACCGCACGATCACCCACTCGGGGACGTACAGCGGCTTCCTCATTCATGTTGCGCTGCGGCGTCAGCCATGGCGATTGCTGCTTTTGCCGCTCATCGGGCTGGCGGGCGCGGCCTATGCGCTGCGCCTGATCGATCGCGCGCGGTTGAAAGCGATCAATCTGCGGCTGCTCGTCGGCAAGCGGTTTTCCCGCGCCGAAATCGCCCCGCTTGCCGAAAGCTATGCCGACAAAGTCGTCGCGTGCGGCGTGCATCCCGCCGCGCTCGAACAGATTGCGGCGGACCGCGCGGCGGGATATCGGCTGCTGCTCGCGACCGCGTCGTTCCACCTTTATGTCGATGCGATCGCGCGGCGGCTGGGGATCGACGATGTGCTCGCCACACGGCTCGACGAGCCCGACGGCGCCGATCATATCCACGCGCGGCTGTCGGGCGACAATTGTTATGGCGATGCCAAGTTTGCGCGCATTTCGGGCTGGCTGACCGACAATGCGATCACGCGCGAGGACGCGCATATCCGGGCCTATTCGGACCATGTGTCCGATCATCCGATGCTGCGCTTCGCCGACGAAGCCGTCGCGACGACGCCGTCGCGCGGGCTGAAGCGGCTGGCGCCGCGGATGGGGTGGCAGGTGGTCGACTGGCGGGCGCGAAAGTAGGACGGCGGGTGGCTGTGCTGGAGGCGAAGGTCGGTTTTGGAGTGGTGAGCAGACGTTGAGAAATCCTCCCCATCACTTGCGATGGGGAGGGGGACCGCCGCGAAGCGGTGGTGGAGGGGTCGCGAGCGTCAGCGAGCGCTGCGCGCTCGACCCCTCCGTCAGCCCTGCGGGCTGCCACCTCCCCATCGCAAGTCGATGGGGAGGAACTTATGGCCGTAACCGGTCGTTTCCGGCCATCCCCCCCCAACCAGCCCCTCTCAAACCGCGTCCAGCGCCTGCGCGAAGTCGGCGATCAGATCGTCGGGGTCTTCGATGCCGATCGACACGCGCACCAGATTGTCGGTGATGCCGAGCGCTTTTTTGCGTTCGTCGGGCACCGACAGGTGCGTCATTGCGGCGGGATGGCTGGCGAGCGTTTCCGTGCCCCCCAGGCTGACCGCGAGCTTGGCGATCTGCAAGGCGTCGAGGAAACGGAAGCTCTCGGCCTCGCCGCCCTTGATGAAGAGCGAGAAGGTCGATCCGGCGCCGGTGCAGTGGCGGTCGAAAATATCCTTCTGCCGCGCATCGCTGATGAAGCCGAGATAGCCGAGCCCCTCGACTTTCGGATGATCGCGAAGGAAGGTGCAGACCTTCAGCGCATTTTCGCCCGCGCGGCGCATGCGCAGTTCGAGCGTTTCGAGGCTGCGCAGCAGCATCCAAGCGGTATTCGGGTCACAGATCGTACCGATCGTGTTGCGCATCGGGCGGATGATGTCGAGCAACCGCTGGTCGCCCGACACGCCGCCCGCGACGAGGTCCGAATGGCCGCCGGCATATTTGGTGAGGCTGTAGATGACGAGTTCGGCGCCCTGTTTCAGCGGCTGCTGCCACAGTGGGCCGAGGAAGGTGTTGTCGATGGCGATCGCGGGCTTTTGCTCGCCCGGAAAAGCGGTGTCGCGCGCAGCGCGGACGGCCTCGACATCGACCAGCGCGTTGGTCGGGTTCGCCGGGCTTTCGAGATAGACGAGCGCGACCTTGCCGCCCTTCTGGCTGGCGAGCGCCTGCGCGCGCGCAAGAATGACGTCGATGTCGTCACGCGATGCGCCCGCCGGAAAGTCGACGAAGCTCACGCCGAAGCGCGACAGGATACGCGCGATCAGCGTTTCGGTGGCGGCATAGAGCGGACCCGAATGGACGATGACGTCATTCTGGCCGACCAGCGCGAGGAGCAGGGTGGCGATCGCCGACATGCCGCTCGAAAAGACGAGGCTGTCGTCGGCGCCGTCCCACACCGCAAGCCGGTCTTCGAGGATTTCCTGATTCGGACCGTTGAAGCGCGAATAGACGAGGCCATCGGCGGGGCCTTCGCGCTTGCCGGTGATATGTTCGAAGAAGCGTTTGCCCGCCGCCGCGCTTTCAAAGGCGAAGGTCGAGGTGAGGAAGATCGGGGGTTTGAGCGAGCCTTCGGACAGCACGGGATCATAGCCGAGCCCCATCATCAGCGTCGCGGGGCTGAGCTCCCGGTCGCCGATCTTTTTGCTATTCGTCTTGGGTTTGCCGCGCATGGCCATGAAACTGCTCCTGATGATGGTGCGGTCCTTATAGCGCACCAAGTTTCGTTTGAAACTATATTGCGCGGGGTCAGGCGATCGCCGCGATCGCCCAGATCACGCCGATGAGCAGCGGCACGCCGATGATGTCGAGCGCGAACCCCGCCTTCAAAATGCGGGGGAGCGCGATATGCCCCGTCGCCCACGCCAGCGCATTGGGGCCGGTGCCCGACGGCAGCATGAAGCCCCAGCTCGCCGCCATCGCGACGGGAAGCGCGAGCAATATGGGGTCGGCGCCGGTGGCGGCGATCAGCGCCGCGAGCACGGGCATGATCCCGCTCGCGGTCGCGACATTGCTCGCAAATTCGGTGACGAGGATGGTCAGCGCGACGATGATCGCGGCGAGGGCGATCGTCGGGATGCTGCCGAGCGGCGCGAGGACGGCGCCCAGCCATGCGGCAAGCCCGCTCGCGGTGATTGCGGCGGCGAGCGCGAGGCCGCCGCCGAACATCATGATGACGCCCCACGGCGCGCGGTCGGCCTCTTTCCAGATCAGGAGCGGGCGGCCGGTGCCGTCGGGCAGCACGAACAGGAGCAGGCTGCCGGCGACGGCAATCGTGCCGTCGGTCAGCGCGCCGTCGGGCAGGAAGGGTTCAAGCCACGGCTGCGCGATCCAGGCAGCGAGGACGGCGAGGAAGATGGGGACGACGCGGCGCTCGGCAGTCGACCAGATCGCCTGATTGCCGAGCGCGGCGGCGGCGGCGCGGCCGTCGAACGGATGGTCGGCGAGCCGCTG
Source organism: Sphingopyxis alaskensis RB2256 (assembly GCF_000013985.1). Lineage (GTDB taxonomy): Bacteria > Pseudomonadota > Alphaproteobacteria > Sphingomonadales > Sphingomonadaceae > Sphingopyxis > Sphingopyxis alaskensis. The sequence goes on from NC_008048.1 coordinate 501,120, forward strand.
GACGCGCGCGACGGCGAACATGGCGACCGGCACCGACAGGATCACCACCGGCACACCATAGATCGCCCAGTCGAGGAAGGCGATGCGAAGGTCCAGCGCCTTTTCGATCAGCCCCGCGGCGATCGCGTTGGTCGGGCTGCCGACGAGCGTGCCGAGCCCGCCGAGCGAGGCGGCAAAGGCGATGCCCATCATCACCGCGCCGGCAAAACCGTTCGTCTCGCCCTCCCGCACCCCGCCCGCGCGCACGACAGCGAGCGCGATGGGGATCATGATGAGCGTCGTCGAAGTGTTCGAGATGAACATGCTGAGCAGCGCGGTCGCTGCCATGAAGGCGAAGAGCAGCCCCGATGCGGTCGGCGAGGCGCGCTTCAACAGCGCGAGCGCCAGCCGCCGGTGCAGTCCGACGCGCTCGATCGCGAGCGCGAGAAAAGCCCCGCCGAGGATCAGGAACAGGATCGGCGAATAATATTCCTTGGCGATGGCATTGGCGTCCATCACCCCGAAGGTGGGAACGGTGAGAAAGGGCAGCAGCGCGGTGACGGTGAGCGGCAGCGCCTCGGTCATCCACCAGATCGCCATCAAGACGGTGAGGGCGGCGATGCGCCAGGCGGTGAGTTCCATGCCCGCAGGGGCGGGGGCAAGGAGCATGGTGCAAAAGACGACGAGCCCGCCGATCAAGCCCAACCAGCGCGTGCGCGTCATTCGTCCCCCTCTTCCGTCCCTGTCACCTCGTCATCCCGGCGAAGGCCGGGATCTCACCCTATCGGATTACCGCACCGGCGAGATCCCGGCCTTCGCCGGGATGACGGATGAGTGTGTCGCTACCTCAACCCGATCACCGACAATTGGCGGCCATAGCTGTTTTCGCCTTTGTGGCACGCCCGCCGATAGCTGAAATAATCCTGGGGCAGGGCATAGGTGTCCTGCCCGCCGATGGCAATTCGCGCGACCCCGGCGGCGGCGAGGCGCGCGGCGACATAGGCGGCGATGTCGAACATTGCGTGGCCGGGCTTGGCCGCGGCGAAGAAGCGCTCGTTCGCCGGATCGTCGGCGACGAAGCGCTCCACAAAACCATCGTCGACCTCATAGGAGGCGCGGCCGATGCACGGGCCGACCGCCGCGGCGATGGTGGCCCGGCGCGCACCGAGGCTTTCCATTGCGGCCAGCGTCGCGTCGGTGACACCGGCGAGCGCGCCCTTCCAGCCTGCATGGGCTGCGCCGATAACGCCCGCCTCGCGGTCGGCGAAAAGGACGGGGACGCAATCGGCGGTCAATATGCCAAGCAAGAGGCCGGGCGTGCGGGTCGCCATCGCGTCGGCTTCGGGCCGCGCCGCAAGGTCGGTGCGTTCGTCGACGATGATGCAGCGATTGCCATGCACCTGATAAAGGCCGGTCAGCGCCGCGCCCGGCAGAACGGCATCGGCAACGCGCCGCCGGTTCTCGGCGATCAGCGCGGGATCGTCGCCCGAACCGAGGCCGCAATTGAGCGAGGCAAGATCACCCGTCGACACGCCGCCGCGGCGCCCGAAAAATCCGTGCGCGATGCCGTCCAGCGTCGGCGCGGTGACAAAAGGCGCGTTCACAGGTCGAGCCGGAAGAAACGATCTTCGTCGATATGATTGCCGACGCGAAAGGCGTTGCGGCCGACATCGACGAAGCCATAGCGGCGGTAAAAGGCCTGCGCGCGGTTATTCTCGACAAAGACCGAGAGATAGAGGATCGACGCGCGCGCCCGCGCCCAGGCGATGCCCCAGTCCATCAGCGCCGCAGCAACGCCGGTGCCCTTCGCGGCTTCGGCGACATAAAGCTGGTGCAGTTCAACCGCATCGTCGGTCGGCTGATCGGGCGGCAGGTCGAAATCGACCGGCCCCATCTTGATGAAGCCCAGGATGGCCCCGCCCTCTCCGCGCACCAGCGCAATGCCATGATCGGGGTCCGCGATCTGCGCGCGAACGCGCGCGGGCGGGTTCCAGTCGGCAAGGAAGGCGGCGAGGTCGGCGGGATCGTAAAGATGCGCGAAGGTGTCTTTGAACGACGCCTCGGCAAAGGCGCTGATCGCTTCGGCATCGGCGGGTTCGGCGAGCTGGATGGCGCTCATAGGGGATCTCCTGTGAAACCAGCGGGCGTGGGCCAGTTCGGCGCGGTGAAGGCGATCGCCTTGAAAAGCTCGCCCATCGCGTCGGCGTTCACCAGCCGGTCGCGCCGGCCCTGCAATTCGTCGGCGCGCGCGGGCGCGGCGGCGACAAGCGAGGCCAGCCGCGCGTCGATGCCCATCCGGCGCAGCCAGGCCCCCTGCGGCGAGGGGCCGGCGACGGCGACGCCGCCCGACCGCGCGGCATCGGCCAGCGCGGCAAAATCGACATGCGCGGTGAGGTCGGCCTCGCCGGGGTCGGCGAAGGGATCGGCAAAACCGTGCGCCTTTACCGCCTGCAACGTGTCGCCCGCGGCGGGGCCGGTGTAGCCGTAGTCGATCGCCAGCATTGCGCCGCCCTGCCGCGACAGGCGAAAAGCGCAGCGCTGCATGATCGCGGCGGCGACGGGCATGGTTTCGACGATCGTGCCCTCGGCCGCGCCGCGCAGCGCGGCGGGGATCGCTTCGTCGGCGGAGACGTCGCCTGCTACGGCCATTCGCGCGTCGCCCGCGCGCCCGACCATGCGTTCGCGCCAGCCGTCCGCGGTGCGGACATATTGGTGGATCGGCAGCGCGTCGAAAAACTCATTGGCGACGATGAGCAACGGCGCGTCGCCCGGCAGCGCATCGACCTCGTCATGATGCTGCGCCGCGGGCAGGCGCGCGAGCTGCGCCGCGCGCAGCGCCGGGCTGGTTTCGACGAGGTGGATGCCGACGGGCTCGCAGCCGAAACGCGCCATGGTGCGCAGCGCGTCGGCGGCGAGCGTGCCGCGGCCGGGACCAAGCTCGACATAGCGAAAGGCGGGGTTCCCCGCGCGCGTCCACAGGTCGGCGATCCAGATGCCGACCATCTCGCCGAACATCTGGCTGATTTCGGGCGCGGTGGTGAAATCACCCGCGGCGCCGAGCGGGTCGCGCGTCGCATAATAATGTGCGTTCGCCGCCGCCATATAGTCGGCGACCGTCACCGGCCGCGCCGCCGCGATGTCGTTTATCAGTTGCCGGGGAGTCGGAGGGGCTTCACGCAACGGCATCGGGTCCGGCGATCGGCTCGATCCGCTGGCGGCGCCCCTTCGCGGTCGCAACGAGCCAGATGCCCGCGAGCAGCATCGGGATCGTCAGCGTCTGCCCCATGGTGAGGCCCCACGGCAGCGTGCCGAGCTGGGCATCGGGTTCGCGCACGAACTCGACCGCGAAGCGGCTGAGGCCATAGACGATCGCCGCCGTGCCGAACAGGAAGCCGGGCTTGTAGCGCGCGTCGGTGCGCCAGAAGAAGAAGGCGAGGATCGCCATCATCAACAGGCCCTCCAGCCCCGCTTCGTAAAGCTGGCTGGGGTGGCGCGGGTCCATCGTGCCGCTGTCCGGAAAGATGATCGCCCATGGCACCGTCGTCGCGCGCCCCCACAGCTCGCCGTTCACGAAATTGGCAAGGCGGCCGAAAAAGAGGCCAAAGGGAACGACGCACGCGATATAGTCGCAGAAGCGCAGGAAGCTGAGCTGGTCCTTGCGCGTCACATACCAGATCGCCACCAGAACGCCAACGACGCCGCCGTGGAGCGACATGCCGCCGTCCCACAGTTTGAATACCGCCAGCGGATCTTCGATATAGGCGCCGAGGTTATAGAAGAGCACATAGCCGAGCCGCCCGCCGAGGATGATACCGAGCATGGCATAGAAGATCATGTCGTCGGCGTGGCGCCGCGCCATCGGGGCGCCAGGCCGCCCAATCAGCTTCAGCAGATACCAGTAACCAACGAAAATCCCGGCGAGATAGGCGAGCGCATACCAGCGGATCGGCAGGCCGAAGACGCTGAACGCGATCTCGCTGTTGGGGCCCATCATATCTTCAAAGTTAAGATATTGCGTTGCTTCGGCTAAGGTTGCAAAAAGAAACATATAGTCGCGCGGTCCTTCCCCAGGAGAGGCCTCCCCATAAGGGGTAAGGCGAGCGAGACCAAGAGGAGAGATGCACGATGCCATCAGCGCTCGATTTGCGCCTGGAAGCCGCCTATAATCTGATCACCGGTCCCGGCGGACCGATCCAGGTCGGGTCGGTCGAACGCTTTGGCCGCCAGCTGCCCTTCATCACCAACGCGCCAACCAACCTCGCCGACTATGTCGCCTATTTCGCGATGCAGCACGGCGACGCGACCTTTCTGGTCGAGGGCGACGAACGCCTGTCGTTCAAACAGGTCTATATGGCGGCGCGGCAGGTCGCGGCGGGGCTGATCGAGGGTTTCGGCGTCGAGCGCGGCGACCGGGTGGGTCTGGCGATGCGCAACGCGAATGCGTGGTGCGTCGCCTATATCGGCATTTTGATGGCGGGCGGCTGCGCGACGCTGCTGAATGGCTGGTGGCAGGGCGGCGAGCTCGCCGCGGGCATCGAGAACAGCGAGGCGAAGCTGGTCATTGCCGATCCGCAGCGCGCGGCGCGGCTGGCCGAACCGGGGGTTGAGCATGGCGCGAAGGTCGTGACGCTCGACATCACCCGGCCCATCGACGAAGCGATCGCGCCGATTGCGTCAAAGGGAAGCGCCGCAACGGTGCTGCCGACGCTCACCGGACAGGATCTCGCGACGATCCTTTTCACCTCGGGCTCGACCGGCCAGTCGAAGGGGGCCTATTCGCGCCACGAGGCGGTGGTGCAGGCGATCTTCAACTATGTCACGCAGACCGCGACCATCGTCCATCTGCTGACCGAGGACGGGCAGATGTCCGACATCCAGCCCGCGACGCTGATCTGCACCCCACTGTTTCACGTCACCGCCGAAATCCCGGTGTTCCTGCAAAGCTTCGCGCTCGGGCGAAAACTGGTGCTGATGCCCAAATGGAACGCCGAAGAGGCGATGCGACTGATCCAGGACGAACAGGTCAATTATTTCGTCGGCGTCCCGCTGATGAGCTATGAGATCCTCACCCATCCGAACCGCAAGAATTACGACCTGTCGACGTGCAAAAGCTATGCCGGCGGCGGCGCGCCGCGTCCGCCCGAGCATGTGAAGCGTCTCGCCACCGAAATGGGCGAGGCGAAGCCCTTGCTCGGCTATGGCCTCACCGAAACCAACGCCGTCGGCTGCGGCATCATCAACGAAAATTACGTCGCCAAGCCGCTGTCGACCGGCCCCGCGTCGAAGCCGCTCGTCGATCTGGCGATCCTCGACGACAATGGCGATCCGGTGCCGCAGGGCGGCATCGGCGAAGTCTGCATCCGCTCGGTCGCCAATTTCGAAGGCTATTGGAACAATGAGGCGGCGACCAGGGCGGCCTTTTTCGACAATGGCTATTTCCGCACGGGCGACCTCGGCTATCTCGACGAGGACGGATATCTCTTCATTGTCGACCGCAAGAAGGACATCATCATCCGCGGCGGCGAGAATATCAGCTGCCAGGAAGTCGAGGCGGCGATCTATGAGCATCCCGAAACGAACGAATGCGCGGTGTTCGGGCTGCCCGACGAGCGGCTCGGCGAAGTCGTCGGAGCGGTGATCTGGATGAAGCCCGGAAGCGGCGTGACCGCCGACGCCATGTGCTCCTTCCTCAGCGCGCGGCTCGCGCCCTACAAGGTGCCGTACAAGATCTGGATGTCGAACGAGGCGCTGCCCAAGCTCGGCAGCGAAAAGATCGACAAGGTCAGCCTGCGCAGCCAGTATCGCGAAGCCTATGCGGCGGAGGTCGTCGCGTAACCAAATGGTGCCGGGAACCGAACCCTTTTCAAGCCCGTTCCCTGAAGGATGAGGGGCTGGGAGGGTGTGCTGGAAACGATGACCGATCTTGCTCCCGCCCCGCCACCAACGCGCGTCTATCGCCACCGGCTGCCCACGCGGATCTGGCACTGGGTCAACGCCGTCACCTTGCTCATCCTGCTGATGAGCGGGCTGATGATCTTCAACGCGCACCCGCGCCTCTATTGGGGGCAATATGGCGCCAATGCCGATTATGCCTGGTTCGCGATCGGATCGACGGCAGACACCGGCTATGTGCGCATCGGCGCCGCGCGGGTCGAGACCACCGGGCTGCTCGGTCGCTGGACCGATGCCGAGGGCGTGGAAAAGACCTGGGCCTTCCCCGGCTGGGCGACGATCCCGACCAGCTACAGTCTTGCCGACGGGCGGCGCTGGCATCTGCTCTTCGCGTGGGTGCTCGCGATCAGCCTGACGCTCTACATGCTGTGGACCGCGCTGGGCGGGCATCTGAAGAAGGATCTGCACGTCCGCCGCGACGAATGGTCGCCGCGCCATATCTGGCACGAGATCAAGGATCATGCCCGGCTGCGCTTCCCGACCGGCGCGGCGGCGGCGCGCTATAATATCCTCCAGAAACTCAGCTATATCGGGATCATCTTCATCCTGTTGCCGCTGATGATCGCCACCGGGCTCACCATGTCGCCGGGGATCAACGCCGCGGCGCCGTGGCTGCTCGACCTGTTCGGCGGGCGCCAGTCGGCGCGCTCGATCCATTTCATTGGCGCCTGGGCGCTCGTCGCCTTCTTTCTTGTCCATATCGTCATGGTGATGCTCGCAGGGCCGGTGAACGAGCTAAGGTCGATGGTGACGGGCTGGTTCCGCCTGCCCGCGGAGAAGGCGAAATGAGCGGGGTGATGATGCCGCGCCGCGAGCTGATCGTCCGCGCAGGCGGTCTCGCCGCCGCGCTGCCGCTGCTCGGCGCATGCGATGCAATCAACGATGCACCCGCGGTGCGCAGGATCCTGTCGATGGGCGAGGAGATGAACCGGGCGAGCCAGCGCGCGCTGATCGACCGCGAAGCACTGGCGCGCGAGTTTACCCGCGCCGACCTGTCGCCCGTCTTTCGCTCGAACGGCACGCGCCTGCCGCCCGGCGCAGCCTATGCCGCACACGCCGCGGGCGGGTTCGCCGACTGGCGCGTCGCGGTGACGGGGTTGGTTACGCGGCCGCTGTCGCTGTCGATGGCGGACATCCGCGCGATGCCGCAGCGCACCCAGATCACGCGCCACGACTGCGTCGAGGGGTGGAGCGCGATCGGCGAATGGACGGGGCCGCAGCTTCGCCGCATCCTCGCCGCGGCGGGGGTGAAGGATCGCGCGCGCTATATCGTCTTTCGCTGCGCCGACCGGCTGGGCGAGACGCTCTATTATGAAAGCTGCGATATGATCGATGCGCTGCATCCGCAGACGATCCTCGCCTGGGCGCTCAACCGCGAAGTCCTGCCGATCGCCAATGGCGCGCCGCTGCGGCTCCGGCTCGAACGCCAGCTTGGCTACAAGCACGCCAAATATGTCACCGCGATCGAGGCGGTCGCGAGCCTGGACGGGATCGGCGCGGGCAAGGGTGGTTATTGGGAAGACCGCATCGATTATGAATGGTATGCTGGCATATGACCGCAACCATTTCGCGGTCGGGGATGTTTGCTTCCTGAAATGTCGATCCTGCGTCCATTTCTCTCCCGCATCGTTCGCAAGGGATGCCTGACCGTCATCGCGCCCGATGGTTCGCGCGAAACCTTTGGCGAGGTTGCTCCCGGCTATCCCGACGTCACCCTCCGCTTCACCAGCCGTCGCGGAATGCGGCGCATCCTGCTCGACCCACGGCTCGGCGCGGCCGAGGCGTTCATGGACGGCGAGATGGAGCTGGTTCAGGGCGACATCATGGACCTCATCGGCCTCATTCGCATGAACACGCCATGGGATCGCGGCGCAAAGCTCAAGGACAAGGGATGGTTCGGCCGCCGCGCCGACGGACTGAAGACGCGGCTTGGTTCGATCAACCGTCGGCGCCGGTCGCGCGCCAACGTCAAACATCATTACGACATCGGCAACGACCTCTACCGCCTCTTCCTGGACGACGACATGCAGTATAGCTGCGCATACTGGCCGCGGGAAAACATGACGCTGGAGGAAGCGCAGGCGGCGAAAAAGGCGCATATCGCCGCAAAACTCGCGCTCGCGCCGGGGCAGCGCATCCTCGACATCGGCTGCGGCTGGGGCGGGATGGCGATCACGCTGGCGCAGCTCGAAGCGGTCGAGGTGCTGGGGATCACGCTGTCCGAAGAACAGCTTGTGCTCGCCCGCGAACGCGCCGCGGCGGCGGGGGTCGCCGACCGGGTGACGTTCGAGCTGATCGACTATCGCGACCTCGCCGCGCGCGAGGCGGGGCGCTTTGACCGCATCGTTTCGGTCGGCATGTTCGAGCATGTCGGCGCCACCAATTTCGAGACCTTTTTCCGCGCCGCCGCCAATCTGATGACCGCCGACGGGGTGATGCTGCTCCATACGATCGGGCGCTTCGGGCGGCCGGGCGCGACCGACGCCTTCACGCGCAAATATATCTTTCCCGGCGGCTATATCCCGGCATTGAGCGAGACATTGGCGGCGAGCGAAAAGAGCCGCCTGATCGCCACCGATATCGAAACGCTGCGGCTGCATTATGCGCTGACCTTGCGCCAATGGTATGCGCGCACGCTGGCGCATGAGAGCGAGATCGTCCAAATGATGGGCGACCGTTTCTTTCGCATGTGGTGCTTCTATCTCGCGGGCGCGACCGCGGCGTTCGAGTACGGCGGGATGGGCAATTACCAGATCCAGTTCGCGCGCAACCGCCATGCGCTGCCGCTGACGCGCGACTATATGGCGGCGGCCGAAGCCGATTATCTCCGCCTTGTTTCCCGATCGTCATTCGGGCCTTCGCCGGGATGACGGGTTAATCGGGGTATCGTTCGTTCATCGCATCCCAGCTCAGCGCGACGAGCTGTTCCAGAACATCAAGGTCCACGTCAGCCAGCTTATTGATATAGAGGCACGACTTGCCCGTCCTGTGCTTGCCGAGCCGCGCGAACAGCGCATCGGCGTCCTTCTGCCGGTCGCAATACCGGCCCATCAGATAGATGGTCATCGCCGCCTTGCGCGGGCTGAAGCCGGCGCGGCAGAAGGTGCCGGAGCGGCCGCTCTCATAGACATAGTCGTAGCTGCCGTAGCCGATGATCGATGGCCCCCACATCTTCGGCTCGTGGCCGGTGACGCGGCGGTGGATCGCATCGACCACCGCCGCTTCCTCGCGTCGCCGTGCGTCGGGCACCGCGGCGATGAAGTCGGCGACCGAAACCTCGGTCGCCTTGGTCTTGAGTTCGGCCTTGGCCATCCGATCCCTCCTGTCGCGACGCGGCCCCCTACCGGCGCTTGCCGCCCTTCAGTTCGGCGGCCAGCGCGGGGGCGGGCCAGATCACGTCGAGCGCCTGCTGGATCGCCGCGGTCGACACCGCGACGGTCCGGTTGAGCGTGCCGTCATAGCCGAAATTGCCGCCGAGCGAATGGATATTGCCGTCGAAGGCGGTGCCGATCACGCTGCCGTCGCGCGCGATCACCGGCGATCCGGAGTTGCCGCCGATGATGTCGTTCGTCGTCACGAAATCATAGACGCCATTTTTGTCGATCCGGCTTTCGGCGGTCACGAACGCTTCGGCGAGCTTGTAGGGAAGCTGTCCGGTCGCGCGGTCATAGGTGCCGCCGATCCGCGTCATCGCCGGCACCGGCTTGCCGCGCTCGGTCCACCCCTTCACCTGGCCGTAGGACAGGCGCAGCGTGAAGGTCGCGTCGGGATAGAGCGCATCGCCATAGGCCGCGAAGCGCGCCTTGGCGAGCCGCGCCTGCGCCGCGGTGACCGGCGCGTCATAGTCGCGGTCGAACGCCGCCTTGATCTCGCGCGAGCGCGGGTCAAGTCTGGCGAAGAAGCGGATCATCGGATCGTCCGACGCCGCGATCGCCGCCGCGCCGCCGTCCCACAATTGCTGGCGATAGGCGGGGTCGGCGAGCCTGGTGCCCGTGACCAGCCGTTTGGCGAGAGCTTCGGGGCTTTCCTTGCCGAGCAGCGCCTTGATGTCGTCATTGTCGGTGCCCAGATATTCGCGCGCCTTGCTCGCCCAGAAAGCGACCGCCAGCTCCTCGAGCCAGGGATAGGTCGGCACCGGATCGGTCAGCCTCTTTTCGGTCAGCGGCAGCGCCGAATCGGTGAAGCCGGGCAAGCGCTCGCTGTTCGGCTTTGCCCGCTCCTCGGCGGCGCGCACCAACGTCTGCGCATAGCCCGCGAGCGTCGAGAAACTCGCCGGGCCGCGTTCGAGGAACACGCTGTCGAGATAGGTGTCGCGCCGCTTGGCCATCGCCGCGTCGATCTCGCTCCAGGGATCGCCGATTTCGGCATTGCCCCTTACCTTTTCGCGCAGTTCGGCCTCGGCGGCCGCCATCTGCGCGGTGAAGGCGGGGTCGTTGAGCGCGCGAAACTGACCCGACAGCGCCTTGAAGCTGTTTTCGATCCCGAACAGTTCGTCAGCGCCCTCGCGCGCCTTTTCGGGGCTTTCATCCATGCTGGCGATCAACCGCCCGCGATATTCGGAGAGCAGAAGCAGTGTGAGCGGCAGACGTTCGGTGCGCTGGAAGGCGCGCTGCGTTTCGGTGAGCAGCCGCTGCGTCGATCCGGGGTTGCCGACGACGAAGGTGATCTCACCCTCCTGCGGCGCGCGCGGATTCCATTTGAGGTGGGCCGGCGTCGCGGCGGGCTTGCCATTCTCGTAGGCGCGCAGGAAGGCGGCATCCATCGCATAGCGCGGGAAGTTGAAATTGTCGGGGTCGCCGCCGAAGAAGGCCGCCTGGAACTCGGGCGCCCAGGCGATGCGGACGTCGCTGTATTTGCGGTATTTATAAAGCTTGTACTGGCCGCCGCCGAACAGTGTGACGACCTGGCAGCGCGTCGTGTCGCGGTCGGGGCATTCGGCCGACTCGATCTCGGCGATGCGCGCGTCACGCGCCTTGACCAGCGCCTCGCCGGTCAGGCTGCCGATCGCCGCGCGGATGGAGCCGGTGACATCGGTGATCGCGGTGACGACCTCGGCCTGCTGGCCGGGGCATTTGAGTTCGCGCGCGCGGTCGGCGGCGTTGAACCCGCCCGCGACCAGATCGCTGTCGGCGCTCGAGAGATTCTGGAGGCAGCCGACGACGCAATGATGGTTGGTCAGGATCAGCCCTTCGTTCGACACGAAGGATGCCGAACAGCCCCCCGTCAGCCGCACCGCGGCGGCGCGCGTGTGGTCGAGCCATTTCTGGTCGGGCGCCCAGCCATAGGCGGCTTTGATCGCGTCGGTCGGCACCGCGTCGAACGTCCACATCCCCTCTTCGGCGGCGGCGGGGGAGGAAAGGGCAAAGGTGGCCGCGGCAACGGAAACGAAAGCAAGGGTCAGGCGCATGATATTCCCCATCGATGAGACGTAGTATCTTTTGACACTAACGAGGGGTGCGCGGGCCGCCAAGCGAATATCGCGCGCAGCACCCGGCACGAATGCGCCGGTTGCGTGCGGGGCGCCGCCCTGCTAGCCGCGCCCGCGTCCCTCCCTCGCCAAAGGTGCAGCCATGTCCGATTCCATCAAGCGCGTCGTCCTTGCCTATTCGGGTGGTCTCGACACCAGCGTCATCCTGAAATGGCTGCAGGTGACCTATGGCTGCGAGGTCGTGACCTTTACCGCCGATCTGGGGCAGGGCGAGGAGCTGGAACCCGCGCGCGCCAAGGCCGAGCTGATGGGGATCAAGCCCGAACATATCTATATCGACGATTTGCGCGAGGAGTTCGTGCGTGACTTCGTTTTCCCGATGATGCGCGCCAATGCGCGCTACGAGGGCGATTACCTGCTCGGCACGTCGATCGCGCGGCCGCTGATTTCGAAGCGGCTGGTCGAGATCGCCAGGGAAACGGGCGCCGATGCGGTGGCGCATGGCGCGACGGGCAAGGGCAATGACCAGGTGCGCTTCGAGCTGTCGGCCTATGCGCTCAATCCCGACATCAAGGTGATCGCGCCCTGGCGCGAATGGGATCTGACCAGCCGCACCGCGCTGATCGCGTGGGCCGAACAGCATCAGATTCCTGTGCCCAAGGACAAGCGCGGCGAAAGCCCGTTCAGCACCGACGCGAACCTCCTCCACACATCGTCCGAAGGCAAGGTGCTCGAGGATCCATGGGAAGAAACCCCCGACTATGTCTATTCGCGCACGGTGAACCCGGAGGATGCGCCCGATACGCCCGAATATATCACGATCGATTTCGAGCGCGGTGACGGCGTCGCGCTGAACGGGCAGGCGATGTCGCCCGCGACCCTGCTCGCGGCACTCAACGACCTGGGCCGCAAGCATGGCATCGGCCGCCTCGACCTCGTCGAAAACCGCTTCGTCGGCATGAAGTCGCGCGGCATGTACGAAACGCCGGGCGGCGAAATCTATGCGCGGGCGCATCGCGGCATCGAAAGCATCACGCTCGACCGCGGCGCGGCGCACCTCAAAGATGAACTGATGCCCAAATATGCCGAGCTGATCTATAACGGATTCTGGTTCGCCCCCGAGCGCGAGATGTTGCAGGCGGCGATCGACCACAGCCAGGCGAATGTCACCGGCACGGTTCGATTGAAGCTTTACAAGGGCAATGCCAGCGTCGTCGGCCGCAAGTCGCCGTTCAGCCTGTACAGCGAACGCCATGTGACGTTCGAGGATGATGCCGGCGCCTATGACCAGAAGGACGCGGCCGGCTTCATCAGGCTCAACGCGCTGCGGCTCAAACTGCTTGCCCGACAGGGGCGCTGAGGCGCGCGACATGACCGCGACCCGTTTCTTTTCGGACAATGCCGCTGCGGTCCACCCCGCCGTGATGGAGGCGCTCGTCGCCGCCAACCATGTCGATACAGCCTATGACGGCGACGCGCTCAGCCAGTCGCTCGACGCGGCCTTTTCGGACCTGTTCGAAACCGACTGCGAAGTCGTCTGGGTATCGACCGGGACCGCGGCGAACAGCATCATCCTCGCGCATTTCGTCCGGCCGTGGCAGGGAATCCTCTGTTACGAGGAAGCGCATATCGAGGTTGACGAATGCGGCGCGCCGACCTTTTATTCGGGCGGCGCCACGCTGATGCCGCTCCCCGGCCGCGGCGCCAAGATCGACACCGCGGCGCTGAAGGCGCGAATCGCGGGTATCCGGCAGGATGTCCACCAGGTTCAGCCCGCGGCGGTCAGCATCACCAACGCGACCGAATATGGCCTCGCGTGGCGGCCGCAGGAAATTGGCGAGATCAGCGAGATTGCCAGGCGCAAGGGGCTGAAACTCCACATGGACGGCGCGCGCTTCGCCAACGCCGTCGCTTTCCTCGGCTGCGCGCCCGCCGACGTGACCTGGCGCGCCGGGGTCGATGCGCTGTCGTTCGGTTTCACGAAGAATGGCGCGATGATGGCCGAAGCGATCGTCTTTTTCGGCGGCAGCGGCGGCGCGGGGGTGCGCGAGCTCAAGAAGCGCGGCGGGCACCTGCTCAGCAAGGGGCGCTTCGTCGCGGCACAGATTCGCGCGATGCTGAAGGACGACCTCTGGCTCGCCAATGCGCGCGCCGCCAATGCGGGCGCCGCGAAACTCGCGGCGGCGTGCGGTAGCCGCCTCCTGTATCCGGTCGAGGCGAACGAGCTTTTCGTGCGGTTGTCCAATGACGAGGCGGCGAAACTGCGCGGTGCGGGGTTCGATTTTTACGACTGGGGTGAGGGTGCGGCGCGGCTCGTCGTCAGCTGGGATCAGGATGCCGAAGCGGTGGCGCCGCTCGCCGCCGCGATCGGTGCGCTATGAGCGCCGCGCCGACGACGCTGCTCAGCCCGCGCGTCCTGTTGCCCTTTCTTCTGGTGACGCTGATCTGGGGGTCGACGTGGATCGTCATCAAGGGACAGCTCGGCGTCGTGCCGCCCAGCTGGTCGGTGACCTATCGCTTCGCCATCGCCGCCGCGGCGATGTTCGCCTTTGCGCTCATCCGCGGCGAGCGGCTGCGGCTCGACAAGCGCGCGATGCTCTTCGCCGCGGCACTTGGGGTCGCGCAATTCGCCCTGAACTTCAACTTCGTCTACCGGGCGGAGCAGCATATCACGTCGGGCCTTGTCGCGGTGCTGTTCGCGCTGCTGATCGTTCCCAATACGTTGATGGGACGCGCTTTCCTCAAGACACCGCTGGAGGGGCGCTTTCTGCTCGGCGCGGGGATCGCGATCGTCGGCGTGGGCCTGATGATCCTGCACGAATATCGCGCCGCGGCGCTGGGCGCGGGCGAGGTGCTGCTCGGCACCGCGCTGACGCTCGCTGGCGTGATGAGCGCCTCGATCGCCAATGTCATGCAGGGCACCGCGATCGCGCGCGCGCAATCAATGGTCGTGATGATCGGCTGGGCGATGCTGTTCGGCGCGCTCGCCGACGGCGCCTGGGCGTGGATCACCACCGGCCCGCCGGTGGTCGAGCCGACGGCGGTGTATCTGGGCGGCGTTCTCTATCTGGGCGTCGTCGCCAGCGCCGTGACCTTCCCCCTCTACTTCAACGTCATCCGTGCGGTCGGGCCGGGGCAGGCGGCGTGGTCGAGCGTGCTCATCCCGATCATCGCGATGGGCTTTTCGACGGCGTTCGAGGATTATCGCTGGGCGATGCTGTCGGTCGCGGGCGGTATCGTCGCGCTGATCGGGCTGGTGATCGCGGTCGCCAGGCGTCCCGAGCGTCCGTCGGTCAGCGGCAATATGGTGTCTTTGCCGGTCGATTCCGACGGTTGATCGAAAGCCGTTGCGACGGCGCCGGGGCGGACGCTAAGGCGCTGCCATGATACGCAAACTTCTCGTTTTCGCCGTCGCGGCGACTCTTGCTCAGCCAGCCTTTGCTCAACCGTTCTGTCAAGCGGGCGCTTATCGCGGCGCCGACGGCGACTTTGTCGCGCTGGCAAAATCGACGGTCAATCCGGCGGGCGGGCTACGCTATCTGTTCCGTGACGGGCGCCGCGGATCGACGGGCGATGCCGACGCGCCGCTCGATTGCGCTCCCGACGGCGTGCGCATTGGCAAGGGCGCCGAGGCGGAGACGTGGGCGCGCATCGCCCTTCGCGAAACCCCGGCGACCTTCGACAGCGCGGGATCCAAATTGTCGGGCATGTTGATCGAACCGCCGGGCAGCGATCCGCAGCGGCCGCTGGTGGTGATGGTCCATGGCTCCGAACGCACGTCGCCGATCGGCGGCATCTATGGCTATGCGATGGCGGCGCAAGGTCTGTCGGTGTTCGTCTATGATAAACGCGGCACCGGCGCATCGGAGGGCGAATATACGCAGAACTTCGAATTGCTCGCGCGCGACGCCGCTGCGGCACTCGGGCAGGCGCGCGCGATGCTGCCCGGACATGCCGGGAGGGCGGGCTTTTTCGGAGGCAGCCAGGGCGGGTGGGTCGCTCCGCTCGCCGCGACGCTGACCCCCGCCGATTTTGTCGCGGTCGGTTTCGGCCTCGTCGCCTCGCCGATCGAGGAGGACCGCGAGCAGATGATCTCCGAAGTGCGCGCGGCGGGGCTGGGCGCCGATGCCGAAGCGCTCGTTAACCGCCTGTCGGCAGCAACGGCCAGGCTGCTGCTGTCGAACTTCAAGGATGGTTATGTCGAACTCGACGCCGCGCGCGCCGCGCTCGCGGACAAGCCGTGGGCCACGCAGATACGGGGCGAGCACAGCGGGATGATGTTGCGGATGTCCAATGCTGAGCTGCGCCGGATCGGGCGGGCGCGCTTCGACAATCTGGAACTGATCTGGGATTATGACGCGGTGGCGGCGCTGCGCCGGCTTCGCACGCCGCTCTTGTGGGTGCTCGCGGGCGAGGATCGGGAAGCCCCGATCGAAACGACACGCGCCGCGCTGGCCGAATTGCGGGCGGCAGGGCAACCGATCGACGTCTATCTGTTTCCCGGCACCGACCATGGCATGATCGAGTTCACGACCGGCCCCGACGGCAAGCGGTCCTACACGCGCATCACCGACGGCTATCTGAAGCTGCTTGGCGACTGGATGAAGGGCGAGGCGCGCGGCACTTACGGCCGCGCCGAGACGCTGACGCCTACCCCGCGCTGATCCGCTCGATGTCGGCGCCCACGGCCTGGAGCTTTTCCTCCAGCCGCTCGTAACCGCGGTCGAGGTGATAGACGCGGTTCACCTCGGTTGTGCCCTCGGCCGCGAGTCCGGCGATGATCAGGCTCATCGAGGCGCGAAGGTCGGTCGCCATCACCGGCGCGCCGATCAGCCGGTCGACCCCGCGCACCACCGCGGTGCGGCCCTTGACCTGGATGTCGCAGCCCATGCGCGCCAGCTCGGGAACGTGCATATAGCGGTTCTCGAAGATCGTTTCGGTGAACAGCGACGCGCCGGTGCCGAGCGTCGCCATCGCCATGAACTGCGCCTGCATGTCGGTGGCGAAGCCGGGGTAGGGCGCGGTGCTCAGCGTCACCGGCTGCGCGCGGCCCGCCATGGCGACGCGGATGCCGCCCTTTGTCTCCTCGACCGTCGCGCCCGCTTCGCGCAGCGCGGCGAGCGTCGCTTCCATCTCGCTCGCCTTGGCGCCGACCAGTTCGACGTCGCCCTCGGTAATCACCGCGGCGCAGGCGTAGCTTCCCGCCTCGATGCGGTCGGCCATCACGCGATAGGTGGCGCCGTGCAGGCGGTCGACGCCTTCGATCGTCAGCGTTTCGGTGCCGATGCCCTCGATATGCGCGCCCATCGCGACAAGGCAGTTGCACAGGTCGACGATCTCGGGCTCGCGCGCCGCATTTTCGAGCACGCACGTGCCCTTGGCGAGCACCGCCGCCATCACCGCATTTTCGGTCGCGCCGACCGACACGACGGGGAAGGTGAATCTGCCGCCCGCAAGACGTCCGCCCGCCGCCACCGCCTTCACATAACCCGACGCCAGTTCGATCTCGGCGCCAAAGGCTTCGAGCGCTTTCAGGTGCAGGTCGATCGGGCGGTTGCCGATCGCGCAGCCGCCGGGGAGCGACACCGTCGCCTCGCCCGCGCGCGCGAGCAGCGGGCCGAGCACGAGGATCGACGCGCGCATCTTGCGCACAATGTCATAGGGCGCGACGGTCGAGGTCAGCGTCGTCGCGCGCGCAGTCATCACGCGGCCGAAATCCTCGGGCCGCGATCCCTCGATCGTCGTCGAACAACCAAGCTGGTTGAGCAAATGCCCGAACCCGTCGACGTCGGCGAGCCGCGGCAGGTTGCGCAAGGTCAGCGGCTCGTCGGTGAGCAGCGCGCACGGCAGCAGCGTGAGCGCGGCGTTCTTGGCACCGCTGATGGGAATACGGCCCTTGAGTCGCTGGCCGCCGCGAATGACGATTTGATCCATGCGCGGTCTTTAGCGGATGCACGGGGGCGTGCAAGCGGGTGCGGTGGTCGGGGCGGTCAAGGCGATGTCCGGTTTCGGCCGGAAGTGGCCATAGTGGCTCTCTCCCCTTCAGGGGAGAGATACGCAGGCTTGCCAGCTTGCTGGCTAGCCGGAGTTGAGAGGGGACTGGCGGTGTTCCCCTCTCCAAGCTTCGCTAGCTCCTGGCGGAGCAAGCTGCGCTATCCTCTCCCCTGAAGGGGAGAGGGCTACGTCCGCTCCCCACCCCAAAGCAGCCCCCGCCTCGGCCCATTGTCAACCGAGCAGCGCCTCCTCGACCTGGCCCAGCCGATCCTTACCGAAAAACATCTCGTCGCCGACGAAGAAGGTCGGAATGCCGAACACCCCGCGCGCGACCGCGGCTTCGGTGTTTTGGACGAGCCTGGCCTTGATGTCCGGCTCCTGCGTGCGCGCAAGCAATGCCGGACCGTCGAAACCGTTCGCCGACAGGAAGGACGTAACGACCTCCGCATCGTCCATCTTCAGCCCTTCCTCCCACATCGCGCGGTTCACCGCGTCGACATAGTCGTCGAGAAGGCCCTCGTCCTCGGCGACGATCGCGCCGCGCATGATCAGCAAGGTGTTGACCGGGAAATGCGGGTTGAGGCGAAATCTGGTGAGGCCATGCCGGGCGATGAATCGCCGCATCTCCAGATTCTCGTAAGCGAGCTTGGCGGGCGCATCGGCATATTGCACCATCGGCGCCTTGTTCCCCGTCGCCTTGAAGATGCCGCCGAGCAGGCACGGCGTAATGACAAGATCGGCGCCGGTGCGGTCGAGCAGGTCGGGGAGCGCCTTCATCGCCAGATAGGCGTTGGGGCTGCCGAAATCAAAGATGAGTTCGAGGCTTTTGGTCACCATGTTTCTCCCCACGGGCGAAGGTCGAGTTCGTGCGTCCACGCGCTTTTCGGCTGTTTGTGGAGCGTCACATAATTGGCGGCGATGGCCTCTGGGTTCAGGATCAGGTCCTGCGCCCTTGCATTGTCGAAATCGGGGTGGCGGCCCCTGATGAAATCGGTGTCGATCGCGCCGTCGATCACCGTGTGCGCGACATGGATGCCCCGCGGCCCCAGTTCGCGCGCCATCGACTGGGCGAGCATCCTGAGCGCCCCCTTCGCACCCGAAAAGGCGGCGTAACCCGATCCGCCGCGCAAGCTGGCGGTTGCGCCGGTGAAGATGATCGTGCCGCGGCCGCGCGGCGCCATGCGCTTTGCCGCCTCGCGCCCCATCAGGAAGCCGCCGAGACACGCCATTTCCCACACCTTTGTGTAAACGCGCAGCGTCGTTTCGGCGATCGGGAAATTGACGTTGGCGCCGATGTTGAACACCGCCACCTCGACCGGCCCGACCTCGGCCTCGACCGTGTCGAACAGCTCGATCATTGCGTTCTCGTCGCGGGCGTCGGCGGGGAAAGCGCGCGCCTTGTGTCCCGCGTCGCGGATCGACTGGGCGAGGGCTTCGAGCTGGTCGGCGTTGCGGGCCCGCCGGTTGACGCAGGCGGTAAGGCCTGCGGCGGCAAATGCGCGCGCGATCGCGCCGCCGGTGGCGTCTCCGGCTCCGATGATGACAGCTGCGGGATGGGACATGCGCGACTCTCCTCTTGCACCCGATAGTAACTATGATAATCATAGTGACAAGTGATAATTTTCCGGTTGATTGGAACGATGCCCAAACGCGCAGACCTGTCGGATACTTTCTGCCCCGTCGGGCGCTCGGCGGAATTGCTCGGCGACCGCGCGGTGCTGCTGATCCTGCGCGACCTGTTTTTTGGGCGCCGGCGGTTCGAGGCGATCGCGACGAACACGCGGCTGGGGCCGCAGCTCGTGTCGGCGCGGCTGAAGCTGCTGGAACGGGAAGGGGTGGTCGAGCGCCACGCCTATCAGCAGCGACCGCCACGCCACGAATATCGCCTGACCGCGAAGGGTAAAGACCTGTTCGACGTCCTCTATGCGATGCGCAACTGGGCTGAACGCTGGGCCTATGACGAGGGTGAGACGGGGTCGGGCCCGGCCGTGCGCTATAGTCATCGCACATGCGGTGCCGACGTCGGGACGTCGACAGTCTGTCCCGGCTGCGGCGAGTTACTGCGCTACGGTGATCTGAAAGGGGAGCTCTCCGCAGCGCTCAGGGCCGAGCAGGCGGCCAGGGGCGCCTAGGGTCACGCCTTTTCCAGCGTGCATTGCAGCGGGTGCTGGTTCTGCCGCGCGGCGTCCATCACCTGATTGACCTTGGTTTCGGCGACTTCGTAGCTGAACACGCCGCACACGCCGACGCCCTGCTGGTGGACGTGCAGCATCACCTGGGTCGCGCGTTCGATGTCCATGTTGAAAAAGCGTTGCAGCACCATCACGACGAACTCCATCGGCGTATAATCGTCGTTGAGCAGCAGCACCTTGTACATCGATGGTTTTTTTGGCTTCGCGCGCGTGCGCGTCGCGATGCCGACGCCGGGCGTGCCGGTGGCATCGTCGTCCTTGTCCGCCATGGCGCGGACCATATGGGGGCTCGAAGCGGGAAGCATCATCACGGGGAATATCGCAAGCCGGGGCGGAATCGCAAGGGGCGCGGTGCCGCATTAACCCCCTTTTCGCACGCCGCGGTCGGGGCGCCAAACAAGAACCGCCCGCTTCCAGAGGAAGCGGGCGGCCTTGGGGGCGTCGGCGCAGGCGGGGGGAGGGGGAAGGGTGCCCGCACCGACGAGAGGAAGGTGAAAGCGCTTAGGCGGCCTTCATCTTCGAAGTGATGACCGAAACGCGGTTCGAAATCGGCGCGAAGCTGTCATTCGTCAGCTTGACGACGAGTTCGCTGGTCTTCGAAGTCTGCGCAACGGCGGCGTCGAACGCCTTCTTGCTGTTTTCGGCATAAAGCTTGAAGAACTCGGTCGGCGACTTGACGGCGGTGTAGCCCTTCAGCGCGGCGGTCGTGTCTTCAAAGCTCTTGCGGGCGAAGGCGACGCCTTCCTGGCCAAGCGTTTCCATGCCCTTGGCCGCGATCTTGCCCGACTCGACGAGCGCTTCGAGGTTCGCCTTGTTGAACTCGACGGCTTCTTCGGCAAGCTTGCTGGTCTTGGCCATCGCTTCCTTCGCCTTTTCGTTGAAGTCGGCGGTCAGCGCTTCGGCGCGGACCTTGGCGTCTTCGGCGATTTTCTTGACGGTGTCGTTCATGGTCTTGAATCCTTTGCTGGCGGTGGCGGCGACCGACTTCGGCGCAGCCTTGGGGGCAGTTTTCTTCACGGCCGCCTTCGCAGGGGCGGCTTTCGTGGCAGCGGCCTTGGGAGCAGCGGCCTTTTTTGCAACCGGCTTGGCTTTTGCCTTCACCGGCTTCGTCTTGGTGGGCGCCACGGCGGGCGCGACTGCCGGGGCGGCGGTCGGAGCCGGGACAGCAGGAGTCGCCACCGGCTTGGCGGCGGTTTCCAGCGTCGCGGCTTCGAAAGCCTTTTCGGCACTATCCATCTTTGTAGCCATCGGGACAACTCCTTTATGTTGCACTGCACAATATAGGAGCGGATCGGCGATTTCAAGAGAAAAATTGTGCAGCGCACAACAGAATCGAAAACCCCGGCCCGGCACGCCGCTCTAACGGGGGGATGTTACCGCTGTTTGACGTAGCGGCCGGGGGCGTCCTCGATCGCCTTGCGGCGCCCCTTGCCGGGGATACGCGCGCCCTTGGCCGGAACCTTTTTGTCGTCCTGCGCGGCAATCCAGCCGGCCCAGTGCGGCCACCAGCTGCCCTTGGTTTCGGTCGCGCCGGCGATGAAATCGTCGAGCGTGACGGCATCATTGTCGCCGGTCCAGTATTGATATTTGCCCGCGGCGGGCGGGTTGACGACGCCCGCAATATGTCCCGACCCGGCGAGGAGAAAGGTTCTGGGCCCCGACAGATGATGCATCATCCGCCAGACGCTGGCGGCCGGCGCGATATGATCTTCGCGTCCCGCCTGGATATAGGCGGGCGTCGCGATCTTGCGAAGGTCGATCGGCGTACCGCACACCGACAGGCTGTTCGGGATCACCATCCGGTTGTCGCGATAGAGCTCGGTCAGATATTGGCGGTGCCACTTCGCCGGCAGGTTCGTCGTGTCGCCGTTCCAGTAGAGCAGGTCGAAGGGCGGATAGTCGTTGCCGAGCAGATAATTGTTGACGACGTAATTCCAGATCAGGTCGCGGCCGCGCAGGCTGTTGAAGGTGGCGGCCATATAGCGCCCGTCGAGATAGCCGGGCGCCGATAATTGCTGGAGCAGCGCCAGATAGGCGTCGTCGACGAACAGCTTGAGGTCGCCCGCCAGCTCGAAATCGACCTGTGCGGTCAGGAAGGTCGCTGATTTCACCCCGTCGGCCTCGCCGCGCGCGGCGAGCATCGCCAGCGTCGCGGCAAGCGTCGTGCCCGCGACGCAATAGCCGATCGTGTGGACGTGCGGAACGTCGAGCAGGTCGCGCACCGTGTCGATCGCATCGACCTGCGCCGAAACATAATCGTCCCAGACAATCTCGCTCATCGAGGCATCGGCCGACTTCCACGACACCATGAACACCGTCAGCCCTTGTTCGGTCGCCCATTTGACGAAGCTTTTCTGCGGATTGAGGTCGAGGATATAGAAACGGTTGATCCACGGCGGAAAGATGACGAGCGGGACGGCGAATACATCTTTCGTCGCCGGATCATATTGGATCAGCTGGTACAGGTCGGTTTCGTGAATGACCTTGCCCGGCGTCGTGGCGATATTGACGCCGACCTCGAACGCATCGGGATCGACGTGCGAAAGCTGTCCGCGCGACAGGTCGGAAAGCATATGCCCCAGCCCTTTGAGCAGGCTTTCGCCGCGCGTTTCGACCGCGCGCTTGATCACTTCGGGATTGGTGATCGCGAGGTTCGAGGGCGACAGCGCCTCCGCCATATTTTTTGCAGCGAACTCCAGCTTGGCGCGCGCCTGTTCGTCGATCCCCTGCATGTTGCGGGTGGTCGCGAGCAATTGTTCGGCAAGCAGGCCATAGGTCTGGCGGATCAGCGCAAAGACCGGGTTGGTCGTCCAGTCGGGGTCGGCGAAGCGCTTGTCTTGTCGCGCGTCGGCATCGGGCGTCAACGACGGCTGGAGCGTCGCGAGCGAGGCCCAGAAAGCGGCCCCCTGTTCCCACATCTTCGTCGATTGTTCGGCCCACAGCTGCGTCGTCGGATTCTGGAGCCAGCTGGCCGGGTCGAACAGGTTCGCCGCCGCGCTGTTCCGCTGATTCGCCTGTCCCAGCACATAGTCGAGCATCATCTGCTGCGCGCGGCCCATCACGCTCGTCCAATGCTGCACGTCGTCGGGCGAGGGCATGAAGGGATTCGCCGCGCCGCTGCTCTTGTCCTCGCCCATATCGGTCATGCTGGTTCCTGCTGGTCAGTGCCGTGAGAATCCCTATAACAAGCCGCGTCGCGGCTGGCGAGGTTGCCGCTCGCGTCAATTCAAACGCATACGTAAAGGAGTTGTTCTAGTTTCCCATGTCCGACGATGAATTCTATCGCATCAAGCGCCTGCCGCCCTATGTCATCGCCGAAGTCAATGCGATGCGTGCGGCCGCGCGTGCCGCGGGCGAGGATATCATCGACCTGGGGATGGGCAACCCCGACCTGCCGCCGCCCGACCATGTGATCGACAAATTGTGCGAAGTCGCGCGCAAGCCCGATGCCCACGGCTATTCGCAGTCGAAAGGCATCCCCGGTCTGCGTCGCGCGCAGGCCAATTATTACGGCCGCCGCTTCAACGTCGACCTCGACCCCGAAAGCGAAGTGGTGGTGACGATGGGGTCGAAGGAGGGGCTCGCGAGCCTCGCGACCGCGATCACCGGCCCCGGCGACGTCGTGCTCGCGCCGAACCCCAGCTATCCCATTCACACCTTCGGCTTCATCATCGCCGGCGCGACGATCCGCAGCGTGCCGACGACGCCCGACGAGAATTACTGGCGCGCGCTCGACCGCGCGATGGCCTTCACCGTGCCGCGCCCGTCGATCCTGGTGGTCAATTATCCCTCGAACCCGACCGCCGAGGCGGTCGATCTCGCTTTTTACGAACGTCTTGTCGCCTGGGCGAAGGAGAATAAGGTCTGGGTGCTCAGCGATCTTGCCTATTCGGAGCTTTATTACGACGGCAACCCGACGCCCTCGATCCTGCAGGTGCCGGGCGCGAAGGACGTCGCGATCGAGTTCACGTCGATGTCCAAAACCTATTCGATGGCGGGCTGGCGCATGGGCTTTGCGGTCGGCAACAAGCGGCTGATCGCCGCGATGACGCGCGTCAAATCCTATCTCGACTATGGCGCCTTCACCCCCATTCAGGCCGCGGCGTGCGCGGCGCTCAACGGGCCGCAGGACATCGTCGAGAAGAACCGCCAGCTCTATCAGAAGCGCCGCGACGTGATGGTCGAAAGCTTCGGCCGAGCGGGATGGGACATCCCCAGCCCGCCCGCGTCGATGTTCGCCTGGGCGCCGCTGCCGCCCGCGCTCAGGGAGATGGGCAGCCTCGAGTTTTCCAAACAGCTGCTGACCCACGCCAAGGTCGCGGTCGCCCCCGGCGTTGGTTATGGCGAGGATGGCGAGGGCTTTGTCCGCATCGCGATGGTCGAAAATGAACAGCGCATCCGGCAGGCGGCGCGCAACATCCGCAAGTTTCTGGCCATGCACGGCGTGAACACACCTTCGATCGCCGCCGGCGGCGCGGGATAAATGAGCCTCGACGCGAGCGCCATCGCGCAGACGATCCAGCTGTCGGTCACGCCGGTGTTCCTGCTGGTGGCGACCGGCAGCCTGCTGAACGTCATCGCGGGACGCCTCGCGCGCGTGGTCGACCGCTCGCGCGTGCTGATGGAGCGCTGGCCCGAAACCGAGGGCGCCGAGCACGATCGCATCGTCGCCGAACTGCGCGTCGCCGACCGGCGGATGGCGGTGATCAACAATTCGATCCTCGCTGCGGTGGCGGGCGGCATTGTCGTCTGCCTGCTCGTCGCGCTGCTGTTTACGCAGGCTTTCACCGGCGCCAATCTGGCGGTCGCGGCGTCATGGGCTTTTGCGGCGGCGATGCTGTTGCTGCTCGTGTCGCTGATCCTGTTCCTGATCGAAGTGCGATTGGCGATCCGCACCATTCGCGTCCCGATGGATTTGCTCGAGATCGAAGAAATCGGGTGGAACAAGCGCCGCGACAGGCGTTAGTGCGAGCATTGCTCTTCGCGGCTGCGGTTCTGCCGAAAAAATATCAGGGGCCGAGGGCTGGCAGCCGTAGCGGCAATCGCAAGCGGCGATTTTCATCGCGCCGCAGCGGCATTGACAGCCGCCGCCCCGGTCTTCACCCTTCGTCTTCGGGAGAGAATGATGAACGAAAAACCTGCGCTTGCCGCGGGGCTTGGGTCGGCCCCCGTCGACAGCGCCGCCGCACAGACGCGGACGATGCTGTGGATCCTGCTCATCGTCTATATCTTCAATTTCCTCGACCGGCAGATCGTCAACATCCTCGCCGAACCGATCAAGGCCGACCTTGGGCTCTCCGATACCGAACTGGGCCTGCTCGCGGGCCCGGCCTTTGCGGTCTTCTATGCGCTGCTCGGCATTCCCATCGCGCGCTATGCCGACAAGGACGGCACCAACCGCGTCCGGCTGATCGCCGCCGCGCTCGCCATCTGGTCGGCGATGACCGCGGTGTGCGGCCTCGCGCAAAACTTCGTGCAATTGCTGCTCGCGCGCATCGGCGTCGGCGTCGGCGAGGCGGGTTGCACGCCCGCCGCCCACTCGCTCATCACCGACAGCGTGCCGCCGGAAAAGCGTTCGTCGGCCATCGCCTTTTACGGCATGGGCGTGCCGATCGGATCGCTGCTCGGGCTGATCATCGGCGGCATCGTCAACGACCTCTACGGCTGGCGCATCGCGCTGATGCTCGTCGGGGCGCCGGGCCTGCTCCTCGCGCTGATCGTGCTCTTCGTGATGCGCGAGCCGCGCCATCGCCGCACCGCCGAAGCCGCGGCGAGCGCCGCCGCGGTGGTGCGGCTCTCGACCGGCGAGGCGATGAGGGAAATCTTCACCTCGCGCGCGTTCCTCTACATCCTGATCGCCGCGTCGGTCACCGCGTTCCTCGGCTATGGCAAGGCGCTGTGGACGATCAGCTATTTCATCCGCAGCCATGGCCTGTCGACGACCGAGGCAGGGCTGTCGATGGCGGTGGTGCTCGGCCTCGCCGGGGTGTTCGGCACCTGGCTCGGCGGCAAGATGGCCGATATGTTCGGCAAACGCGACAGGAAGCATATCCTGACCTTCCCCGCCTATGGCATGGCGGTGGCCGCGCCAATCCTGTTCCTTGGCTATTATATGGAGAACTGGCTGGTCGCGGTCGCGCTGCTCATCGTGCCGACGATCCTCAATTCGGCCTATTACGGCCCCGCCTATGGCTGCGTTCAGGGGCTGGTGCGGCCGCAGGCGCGCGCGGTCGCGGCGTCGATCATGCTGTTCGGGCAGAATCTGATCGGGCTGGGTTTCGGTCCCTTCCTGTTCGGGGTGCTCTCCGACCTGCTAGCGCCCGCCTATGGGCAGGAAAGCGTGCGCTATGTCCTCTATGGCGCGGCGTGGCTCGGGTTGATCCCCGCCTTCTTCTTCTGGCGCGCCAGTCTGCGGCTGAAGGCGGAGCTGAAGTCGGGTTAGGCACCTCTCGTCATTGCGAGCGCAGCGAAGCAATCTCCAGCCATCGGACGTGCGCGAGACCGATGGCTGGAGATCGCCGCGTCGCCTCCGGCTCATCGCGCTCTAGTAGGGCGGCGCCTGCCGTTCGCGCTGCGCCTTCGCCGCGTCGATCCACCAGTTGAGGTCGTCGGCGAAGCGCGGGAAGGCCTTTTCCAGCCGCACACCGTCGTCGCCCGTCGGCTTGCCGTCACCGTCGAACGCATGGCCGATCCGCCCGACCGTCAGGATCGAGGAGATCACCGCCATCCCCATTTCGCCCAATATGTCCCGCCACCCCATCATCGCGCGCACGCCCGCAAAGGGGCCGGCCGAATAACAGGCGATCGCCGCCGGCCGCCAGAACCATTCCTCCAGATAATGGTCGGTGAGGTTCTTCAATCCCGGCTGCGGTCCCCAATTATATTCGCCGGTGACAAAGACGAAGCCGTCGGCGGCGCGGATCTTGTGCGCGAGCTCCGCCATCGCGGGCGGCGCTTCGCCCTTCGCATATTCCTTATACATGCGGTCGAGCATGGGGAGGCCGGCGGCCCTGGCGTCGATCAGCTCGGCGGTATCGCCGCGCGCGCCGAACGCGTCGACGAGCCAGTTGGCGAGTTTGATGCCCTGCCGGTCGCGGCGATAGCTGCCATAAAGGACAAGGATGGTGCGGGTCATGGCGCCTTGGTGCCACGGCCGGTGCCGGAAAGGAAGGGCGTGGCGTCCTAGTCGCTGAAGGGATCGCGGATCAGGATCGTGTCCTCGCGTTCGGGGCTGGTCGACACCAGCGCGATCGGCGTTTCGATCAGTTCCTGCACGCGCTGGATATATTTGATCGCCTGCGCGGGCAGGTCGGCATAGCTGCGTGCGCCCGCGGTCGATTCGTGCCAGCCGTCCATTTCCTCGTAAATCGGCTCGACCGCGGCCTGATCGGCGGCGTGCGCGGGGAAATAGTCGAGGATTTTTCCCCTGAGACGGTAGCCGGTGCAGATGCGGATCGTGTCAAAGCCGTCGAGCACGTCGAGCTTGGTCAGCGCGATGCCGGTGACGCCCGATACCGCGCAGCTCTGCCGCACGAGCACGGCGTCGAACCAGCCGCAGCGGCGCTTGCGCCCGGTGACGGTCCCGAACTCATGCCCGCGTTCACCCAAACGCTGGCCCGTTTCATCCTCCAGTTCGGTGGGGAAGGGGCCGCTGCCGACGCGGGTGGTATAGGCCTTGGCGATGCCGAGCACGAAGCCGACCGCGCCGGGGCCGAGACCCGATCCCGAGGCCGCGGTGCCGCTCACCGTGTTCGAGCTGGTGACAAAGGGATAGGTGCCGTGGTCGATGTCGAGCAGCACGCCCTGCGCGCCCTCGAACAATATGCGCGCGCCGGCCTTGCGGACCTTTTTCAGCCGCTTCCACACCGGCTGCGCATATTCGAGCACATAATCGGCGATTTCCCTGAGGTCGGCGACCAGCTTGTCGCGGTCGATGGGCGGTTCGCCGAAGCCCGCGCGCAGCGCGTCGTGGTGCGCGGTCAGCCGGTCGAGCTGGGGTTCGAGATGGTCGAGGTGCGCCAGGTCGCAGACGCGGATCGCGCGGCGACCGACCTTGTCCTCATAGGCCGGGCCGATGCCGCGCCCGGTGGTGCCGATCTTGCCCGCGCCCGCCGCGGTTTCGCGCAGCGCGTCGAGGTCGCGGTGAAAGGGCAGGATCAGCGCGCAATTGTCGGCGATCGCGAAATTGTCGGCGTTGATCTCGACCCCCTGGCCGCGCAGCTTGGTGATCTCGTCGCGCAGCGCCCAGGGATCGAGCACGACGCCATTGCCGATGATCGACAGCGTGCCGGTGACGATGCCCGAAGGCAGCAGCGACAGCTTGTACACCT
Source organism: Sphingopyxis alaskensis RB2256 (assembly GCF_000013985.1). Taxonomy (GTDB): domain Bacteria; phylum Pseudomonadota; class Alphaproteobacteria; order Sphingomonadales; family Sphingomonadaceae; genus Sphingopyxis; species Sphingopyxis alaskensis. The sequence continues at coordinate 528,995 of NC_008048.1, forward strand.
GCTCGCCGACGACGAGCGTATGGCCGGCGTTGTGACCGCCCTGGAACCGGACCACGGCATCGGCACGGCTGGCGAGCCAGTCGACGATCTTGCCCTTGCCCTCGTCGCCCCATTGCGACCCGATGACGGTAACATTTGCCATGACGCTGTCCTGCTGAAAGCGGCCCTTTCGGCCCGGCGCGGCCTTAGCGGATTTGCGCGCGGATACAAGCGCGGCTGGCACGAAATTGCGACAATTTCGGCCTAAGCGCTGCGTCGGAAAGCAGGAGATAGCGCATGAACGGACGGCGATGGATCGGCTGGCTCGGCCTTTTGGCCTTCGTGATCGGCAGCGGTGGCATTCCGGGCCCGCTTGCCGATGCGCGCGAACGGCTGCGCGACCGGATCGGCGCGCGGCTGGCCGAGCATATGGGTGCGGACAATGCGCCGAAGGCGCCGGGAAGCGAGACGATTTCCTATGGCCGCGACCCGCTCCAGGCGCTCGACCTGTGGCGCGCGAAAAGCGCGAAGGGTCCGGCACCGCTGATCGTCTTTGTCCATGGCGGCGGGTGGAAACGCGGCGACAAGGACAATGCGACCGGGCGCTTCAAGGCCGTGCATTATCCCGAACAGGGCTATGCCTTTGCGTCAATCAACTATCGCCTCGTCCCCGCCGCGACGGTCGAGCAGCAGGCGGCCGATGTCGCGGGCGCGGTCAAGGCGCTGATCGACCGCGCGGACAGCCTCGGCATCGACCGGCGGCGCATCGTGCTGATGGGGCACAGCGCGGGCGCGCATCTGGTCGCGCTGGTCGGCACCGACCAACGCTATCTGCGCGGCGCTGGCCTGTCCTTTGCCGACATCGCGGGCGTCATCCCGATCGACGGCGCGGCTTATGACGTCGCGGCGCAGATGCAGGACGGGCCGCCGATCATGCAGAAAACCTACCGCCAAGCATTCGGCAGCGACCCCGTGCGACAGAAAGCGTTGTCGCCGACGCAACAGGCCGCGGCCCCCAATGCGCGCGAGTTCCTGCTCCTCTATGTCCAGCGCGCCGACGGCGTGCGGCAGGCGAAGGCGCTCGGCGCCGCGCTCGAAAAGGGCGGCAGCCGCGTCGAGCATGGCAGCTTTCCCGGCGAAGGGTTGAAAGGCCATGCGGAAATCAACCGCAGCCTCGGTGATCCGGCCTATGCGCCGACGGGGTTTGTCGATGACTGGTTGAGGCGGGTGTTCGCGCGGTAGGGGTGGGGCATGGAGGTAAAGGGGATGTGCTCTCCCTACCCCGTCATCCCGGCGAAGGCCGGGATCTCACCCTATCGGATTACCGCACCGGCGAGATCCCGGCCTGCGCCGGGATGACGATGGAATATAGGTTTACATCCGGGCAACTCCCCGCCCTCAACCCGCCGTAACCTCCAGCCCGCGCTGCACGCCCGGCCGCGCCAGTCCGGCGTCCAGCCAGCGCTGCACACGCGCGAAACGCTCGAACCCGACGATTTCGGCGGCGTCGTAAAAGCCGATCAGATTGCGCACCCAGCCGAGCAGCGAGATGTCGGCGATGCTGTAATCCGCGCCCATCACCCATGGCCGCGCCGCAAGCCGATCGTCGAGCACGCCGAGCAGCCGCGCCGATTCGGCGGCGTAGCGGTCGCGGGGCCGCTTGTCCGCATATTCGCGGCCCGCGAATTTGTGGAAAAAGCCGAGCTGGCCGAACATCGGCCCGACGCCGCCCATCTGCCACATCACCCACTGGATCGTTTCGTAACGCGCCGCCGGATCGGGCGAAAGAAACTGCCCGCTCTTGTCCGCAAGATAGATCAGGATCGCGCCCGATTCGAACAGCGCGAGCGGCTTGCCGCCCGGCCCCTGAGGGTCATAGATCGCGGGAATCTTGCCATTGGGGTTGAGCGCGAGAAAGGCGGGGTCATGGCTTTCATTCGCCATGATGTCGATGCGGTGCGGCTCATAGGAAAGGCCCGTCTCCTCCAGCATGATTCCCGCCTTCACCCCATTGGGCGTGGGAGCCGAGAAAAGCTGGAGCCGGTCGGGGTATTTCGCGGGCCAGCGGGCGAAGATCGGATGGTCCATGCTCATGCGCCCTGCTCGCGCTTCGCCTGCTGGTGGTGGCGGATCACCTCGTCGATGATAAAGCGCAGGAACTTCTCGCTGAACTCGGGGTCGAGGTCGGCGTCGCGGGCGAGCGCGCGCAGCCGCTCGATCTGCCGCTCCTCACGGCCGGGGTCGGCGGGAGGCAGGCCTTCGCGCGCCTTCAGTTCGCCGACAGCCTTGGTCACCTTGAAGCGTTCGGCGAGCATATAGACGAGCGCCGCGTCGATATTGTCGATGCTCTGGCGGTAACGGCTCAGCTGGTCGTCCATGCGGGGGCTCCTGTTTCTTGCGGCCCGCTTGGCACCGGCAAGGGGGCGGTGGCAAGCCGAAAGTCGTTGCAAAATCGCAGCCGCGCCGCCAAGGGTCGCGGCGATATGACTGCCGAAATCCACCAGCTTCGTGGGACTGTCCCGCCCTCGCTCGACCCGATGATGACGCTTGTCGCCGCCGACATGAACGAGGTGAATGCGGTCATCCTCGACCGGATGCAGTCCGAAGTGCCGCTGATCCCCGAACTCGCCGGCCATCTGATTGCGGGTGGCGGCAAAAGGATGCGGCCAATGCTGACGCTCGCCTGCGGGCGTCTGCTCGACTATCCGGGGCGCCGCCATTGCAAACTCGCCGCGGCCGTCGAGTTCATCCACACCGCGACCCTGCTCCACGACGATGTCGTCGACAAATCGGACCTGCGCCGCGGCCGCAAGACCGCGAATGTCATCTGGGGCAACAGCGCCTCGGTGCTCGTCGGCGACTTCCTGTTCAGCCGCGCCTTCGAGGTGATGGTCGAGGACGGCTCGCTGAAGGTGCTCAAGATATTGAGCCGCGCCTCGGCGGTGATCGCCGAGGGCGAGGTCAACCAGCTCTCCGCGCAGCGCCGCATCGAAACGAGCGAGGACCAGTATCTCGCGATCATCAACGCCAAGACCGCCGAACTGTTCGCCGCCGCGTGCAAAATCGCCGCGGTCGTCGCCGAACGCGACGAAGCGACCGAGGCCGCGCTCGACGCCTATGGCCGAAATCTGGGCATCGCCTTCCAGCTCGTCGACGACGCCATCGACTATGTCTCCGACGCCGAAACAATGGGCAAAGGCGTCGGCGACGATTTCCGCGACGGCAAGGTCACGCTGCCCGTCATCCTCGCCTATGCGCGCGGGTCGGCCGAGGAGCGCGATTTCTGGAAGCAGGCGATCACCGGCCACAAGACGTCGGACGAGGATCTGGTCTACGCCACCAGCCTGCTGCGCAAGCATGACACGATCGCCGACACGCTGGCGCGCGCGCGCCATTATGGCCAGCGGGCGGTCGATGCGATCGGCGGTTTCCGCGCAAGCCAGGCGAAGTCGGCGCTGACCGAAGCGGTCGCCTTCGCGGTCGCGCGCGCTTATTGAAACGGGGATCGCGGCGACGATGGGTCCGACGGCGGAAAGCCCCGACGCCTATATCGCCGCGCTTTCGGGCTGGCAGCTCGACCGCTGCACGATGATGCGCGCCGCGATCATGGGGGCGGCGCCGTTTGACGAGACGATCAAATGGACCAATCTGGTGTTCCTGGCGAACGGACCGTGCATCCTGATCCGCGCCGAGGCGCATCGCGTGTTGCTGGGTTTCTGGCGTGGCAAAAGGCTGCGCGAGCTCGATCCCCGGATCAGGGCGAGCGGTAAATATGAACTCGGCAATCTGGTGATGAGCGAAGACACGGAGGTGACGGCGGAACAGGTCGCGTGTCTCGCCGCCGCGGCGCATCGGCTCAACATCGAACTGGGCAATCCCGCGGCGCGCAGATGACTCAGCTGCCGCTGCCGATCGACGCCGTGCTGCCCGACATCATGGCGGCGCTGGTGCTGAAGCCCAATGCCGTCGTAGTGGCGCCGCCGGGCGCGGGGAAGACCACGCGCGTCGCGCCGGCGATCCTCGATCAGCCCTGGTGCAAGGGGGCGGTATGGCTGCTCTCGCCGCGGCGGCTCGCGGCGCGCGGTGCGGCCGAACGCATATCGGAGGAGATGGGCGAGGCGGTCGGCGGCGCGGTTGGCTATGCGACGCGGCTCGACAGCAAGCAGTCGGCGACGACGCGGCTGCTGGTGATGACCCCCGGCCTGTTCCGCAACCGCATCCTTGCCGATCCCGAACTTCGCGGCGTGTCGGCGGTGCTGTTCGACGAAGTCCACGAGCGCAGCCTTGACGGCGATTTCGCGCTCGCGCTGGCAATCGACGCGCAGCAGGGGCTGCGCGACGATCTGCGCCTCGTCGCCATGTCGGCGACGCTCGACGGCGCGCGGTTCGGCGCGCTGCTCGGCGATGCGCCGGTGGTGAAGAGCGAAGGCAAGATTTTTCCGCTCGATCTCCGCCACATCGGCCGCCGCGCCGAGGATCGGCTCGAAGCGTCGGTGCTGGCGGCGGTGCGGCAGGCGATGGCGGACGAGGCAGACGGCGACATGCTCGCCTTCCTGCCCGGCGCCGCTGACATCGAGCGCGCGGCGAACGCAGTGGACGAGGCACGCCTGCCGCTCGCTGTCCACCGGCTGCACGGACAGATCGACCCCGCGCTCCAGCGAAAGGCGCTCGTCCGCGATCCCGAGGGGCGGCGCAAGCTGATCCTCGCGACGAGCATCGCCGAAACCAGCCTGACGATCGACGGCGTGCGTATCGTCATCGACGCTGGCCTCTCGCGCCGCCCGCGCTTCGACAAGGCCGCGGGGATATCGCGCCTCGTCACCGAACGCGCGAGTCAGGCGTCGGCGACGCAGCGCGCGGGGCGCGCGGCGCGGCAGGGGCCAGGGGCGGCTTATCGCTTGTGGGAAGCCGCGGCGACCGCGGGAATGCCGCCCTTCGACCCGCCCGAAATCCACGAGAGCGACCTGATGCCCGTCGTGCTCGACTGCGCGAGCTGGGGCATCATTGACCCGCGCCAATTGGGCTGGCTCGATCCTCCGTCGCCTGCCGCGGTGGCCGAAGCGAAGACGCGGCTGCAAGCGATCGGGGCGCTCGGCGAAGACGGGCGGATCACCGCGCATGGCAAGGCGCTCGCCGCGATCCCGCTGCCCGTGCCGCTCGCGCACATGCTGCTCGACGCGGCGCGCGCGGGGGAAGGCGAGTTGGCGGGGCGCCTGGCGGTGCTGCTCACCGAACCGGGGCTCGGAGGGCGCGGCGTCGATGTCGAGGCGCGGCTGGCGCGCTGGCGCGCGCAGCGCGACGAGCGGTCCGGAGGGGCGTTTCGCCTCGCACGGCGGCTTTCGGGCATCGCGGAAAAGCTGGCGGCGGGGGCAGGCGAAGCCGCGCCGCGCTCGCTCGGCGGCTGGATAGCGACCGCCTGGCCCGATCGCGTGGCGCGTCGGCGCGCGGGTCAGCGCGGTGAGTATCTGAGCGTCGGAGGGCGGGCCTATCGTCTCGATCCGGTCGATCCGCTGGCCGGGAGCGAATGGCTGGCAATCGCCGATGCGCAGGGACACGCCGCGGGCGTGCGCATCCTCGCCGCCGCGGCGATTGATGCGGTCGAGGTCGAAACCTTGTTCGCGGACCATATCGTCGTCCATTCGGCAAGCCGCTACGACAGCGCGAACGACCGCGTCGATCACCGGCGCGAGCGGCGGCTCGGCGCGATTGCGCTGACGAGCGGACCGGCGCCGCGCGGGGACACGGCCGCAGACGATATCGCGGTGCGCATGGCGGCGGTGCGCGACAAGGGTCTGGGTCTTATCGGCTGGGGTCCGGCGGCGCAGGCACTGCGCCAACGCGCCTCCTTTGCGGGGCTCGACGCGCTGTCGACCAATGCGCTTGGCGACAACCTCGAAATCTGGCTCGAGCCCTTGCTCGCCGACTGCCGCGGGTTGCGCGACATCGGCGACCGCAGGCTCGCCGATGCGCTGATGGCGATGCTCGACTGGCCGGCGCGACAGTTGCTCGAAAGACATGCGCCCGCCGATTACGTGACCCCGGCGGGCAGTCGGCATCCGATCGACTATGGCGCCGACGGCGGCCCGACGGTCAGCGTCCGGGTGCAGGAGATGTTCGGCCAGTCGCGTCACCCGGTCGTCGGCGATCCGCCGGTGCCGCTGATCCTCGCGCTGACGTCGCCCGCGCATCGGCCGATCCAGACGACGCGCGATCTGGCGTCCTTCTGGGCGGGCAGCTGGCACGATGTCGCGCGCGAAATGCGCGGCCGTTATCCAAAGCATAGCTGGCCAGACGATCCCGCAGGCGCCCGTCCGACGCTGATGACCAAGGCGGCGCAGGCGCGGCGCGAGGGTCAATAGCCCCTTTTCGCCCGCGCTCCCTGGCGCTAAGGCGGCGGCAGAAACATCCGGTCAGGGACTCTCCGATGAAAGCGCGAATCTACCAGAAGCCCAAAAATGCGATGCAGTCGGGGCGTGCGGGAACCGGGCGCTGGATGCTGGAGTTCGCCCCCGCCGAGGCGCGCAAGCCCGACCCACTGATGGGTTGGGCGGGCAGCGGCGATACGCAGCGCCAGCTTCGCCTGAGCTTTGCGAGCCGCGAGGAAGCGGTCGCCTATGCGGAAAAATATGGCATCGATGCGGAGGTCATGCCGACGCCCGTGCGCAAGCTGAAGATCCAAGCCTACGCCGACAATTTCCGGTAACGATCGCTCGATCGGATTGGATCGAGCCACCCTTCCTTATGTTGTCATCCCGGCGAAGGCCGGGATCTCGCCGTTGCGGCAGGATGCGAGGGCGAGATTCCGGCCTTCGCCGGAATGACGGTCACAAGCAGTGAATCATAGTCCAACCCTTGTCAGCGATCACTCCGCCTCGGGCTGCAACAGCTTGTGCAGGTGGACGACGACATATTTCATTTCGGCATCGTCGACGGTGCGCTGCGCGGCGCTGCGCCATGCTTTTTCGGCCGATTTATAGTCGGGATAGAGGCCGACGACATCCAGATTGGCAAGGTCGACAAAGTCGAGGCCCTGCGGATCGCTGACCCGGCCGCCGAACACGAGGTGCAATTTGCTCATGGCTGCTTTCCTTGCGGATAACCGCTGATGGGGAGAAGCGGCGGCCCCTAACAGCGGTTTTCGTTCGGGGCAAGCGGGCTCATTCCTCCCCGGAACGACCCTTCGGCAACAGCGATCCAAGCAGCGCGCCGATGGCGACCGCGCCGGCGACGAGCGCCAGCGGCTGCTTTTCGGCGACGTCCTTCAGCTTGCTGTTCGCGCGCTTCGCCTGCACCTTGCCCTTCGCATAGGCTTCGCTTGCCGCCTCGCGCGCGACGCCGGCCTGTTCGCTGGCGCGCGCGGCGAGGTCTTCGGTCGCGGCGCGGGCGCGGCCATAGCCTTCCTGGATGCGCGCCTTTGCCGCCTCGGCGGTCAGGCGGGCATTTTCGGCGGTTTTTTCTGCAAGTTCACTCGCTTTCGCACGTGTTTCGCGCGCGGTTTCACTGAACGGCTTCATCATTTTCCTCCACTTGTCCGGCGCCATCTTCGTCGGTCGCGTCGGCACGAAAACGATCGGCGATGCCCGCGACCACGTCCTGCACCTTGCGCGCCAGCCGGGGCGCATGTTCCTTGATCGGTTCGCGCAGCAGCCAGGCGATGCCCGCAGCGGCGGCGATCGCAATCGGCCAGCGATTGTCGCGAAACTCCTGCCTTACCGCGTGCGCGGCATCGTCGACCTTGGTCCGCACGCGATATTTGCCGCGGTCGAGCAGCGCGGCGGGATGCAGCGCCGCCTTGGCGACGTCGAGCCGCCGATAGAGTTCAGCGCGCTGGAGCATCGACCGGCGCGCGGCGGTTATCAGGCGGTTGCGTGTGCGCGGCATCAGTCATCGACCCCTTCGTTCACCAGGTCGCGCCGCAGCGCGGTGCGGATGTCGTCATAGGCGCGGCGCGCGCGCCAGCCGGCGAGCGCCGCGATCAACAGAAGCACCGCGACGACAATGATCGTTGCCAGCAACGCCCCCGTGTGCGGAGCGAGCGCCAGGATCGCGCCGAATGCCAGCGCGAGCATCGCCACTCCCAGCGCGCAGGCAGCGACCGCGCCCCACGCCGCGCTCCATGTCGCGCCGTGCAGCGCCAGTTCGCCGCGCGCCTCGATCAGCGCCAGTTCGGCTTTCGCCGTCGCCGACAGGTTCTCGACGACATCGCGGGCGATCTGGTCGAGTGGCACGGGCTCGCTCGTTGCCGGGCGGGCGTCCGGCGCATAGCCATGGCTTATGCCGTCAAAGCTGCGCCCGACGGGCGCGGGGGTTTCGGGATCGGGGGATGCCAAGGTCCGGTCAGTCGTTCGAGCCGCCCTTGAGCATCCGGGCGAGGACGAAGCCGATCACCGTCGCGGCGCCGACCGCGATCGCGGGATTCTTCTTGACCATGTCGCGTGTCGATGCCGCGAGTTCGTCGAGATCCTTCTTGTCGAGCGTCGAGGCGAGGCCGGCGACGGTCGCGGCGGCCGAGCGCGCATAGTCGCCATATTGCTTGCCGAACTTGGTATCGACCGTGCCGGCGCTGTCTTCGAGCAGCCTGGCCAGGCTGCCCACGGCTTCGGCGGCCTTGTCCTTGCCCCTGGTGGCGGCATCGCGCGCCGAGGCGGTGGCCTGTTTCTTGAGCGCAGCGGCTTCCTGCTTCAGCGATGCCGCCTTCTTCGACGCTTCGGACTTGATCGTGTCGCGCGTCACCGCCAGCTGATCGCGGATCGGATGCTCCTTGGCGGCCTTTGTCGACGCGGGCTTGCGAGCGGGCGCCGCCTTGGCGGCTGCGGCCTTCGCGGGGGCCTTGGGACGGGGCGCTGCGGCTTTCTTGGTCGCGGGCGTAGCGGCTTTTGCCATCATCTTGTCCTCTTCTGTCGTGTCGGGCGCCGCGCGGGCGGGCATCCTTTTTGGTCCTGTATCAATATATAGCAAGCGGCGCCCTTTGGTTCCATAGCCGCGCAAAATTCCTATGCGTATTGCGCTCGCACGCGGGCGCCGATAACAGGCAGGCGCCTTATCCATCCGGCCGCATCCGGCCGTCAGCAGGGACATCATCCATGACCGCCATCATCGACATCCACGGCCGCGAAATTCTCGACAGCCGCGGCAACCCCACCGTCGAAGTCGATGTGCTGCTGGAGGACGGCAGCTTCGGCCGTGCCGCGGTTCCCTCGGGCGCCTCGACCGGCGCACACGAGGCCGTCGAACTGCGCGACGGCGACAAGGGGCGCTATCTCGGCAAGGGCGTGACCAAAGCGGTCGCGGCGGTCAACGGCGACATCGCCGAGGCGCTGGTCGGCCTCGATGCCGAGGACCAGCGCGAGATTGACATGGCAATGATCGACCTCGACGGCACGCCGAACAAGAGCCGCCTTGGCGCCAATGCGATTTTGGGCGTCAGCCTTGCCGCCGCGAAGGCCGCCGCCGACGCGCGCGGCCTGCCGCTCTATCGCTATGTCGGCGGCGTGTCGGCGCGCACCTTGCCGGTGCCGATGATGAACATCATCAACGGCGGCGAACATGCCGACAATCCGATCGACGTGCAGGAGTTCATGATCATGCCCGTCGGCGCCGGCAGCATCGCCGAAGCGGTGCGCTGGGGCAGCGAGATTTTCCACACGCTGAAGAAGGGCCTGTCACAGAAGGGCCTCGCGACCGCCGTGGGCGACGAGGGTGGTTTCGCCCCCAACCTTGCCTCGACCCGCGATGCGCTCGATTTCATCGCCGCCTCGGTCGACCAGGCCGGTTTCAAGCTCGGCACCGACGTCGTGCTCGCGCTCGATTGCGCCGCGACCGAGTTTTTCAGGAATGGCAAATATGAAATCAGCGGCGAAGGCCTGTCGCTGAGCCCCGAACAAATGGCCGAATATCTCGCCGCGCTCGTCAAGGATTACCCGATCAAGTCGATCGAGGACGGGATGAGCGAAGATGATTTCGCGGGCTGGAAGGCACTGACCGACCTGATCGGCGGCACGTGCCAGCTCGTCGGCGACGATCTGTTCGTCACCAACCCGGCGCGGCTGGAACAGGGGATCAAGGACGGCCTTGCCAATTCGCTGCTTGTCAAAGTCAACCAGATCGGCACGCTGTCCGAAACATTGGATGCGGTCGATATGGCGCACCGCGCGCGCTATTCTGCGGTGATGTCGCACCGCTCGGGCGAGACCGAGGATGCGACGATCGCCGACCTTGCCGTCGCGACCAACTGCGGCCAGATCAAGACCGGCAGCCTCGCGCGGTCGGACCGGCTTGCGAAATACAACCAGCTGATCCGCATCGAGGAAGAGCTGGGCGATATGGCGCGCTATCCGGGCGCGGCGATTTTCGGCTGACCGCAAAGCCGGGGACAAGTGCGCGCTGGCGCCTTGACGCCGGGAATCGCCTGTGATTCAAGGACGGCGATGACGCAGCGCCACAAATTACGCAAATCGATGCGCCGCGCGACCGGACCGGCGCTGGCGGTGATCGCGGTGCTGGCAATGCTGGGCTATGCGATTTTCGGCCCGACCGGGCTTTATGCCTGGGGCGAATATAGCCAGTCCGTCGAGAAAAAACGTGTCGTGCTGAGCGAACTCGTGAAGAAGGAGCGCGAGCTTCAGAACCGCGTCAACCTGCTCGATCAGCGGCGCGTCGATCCCGATCTGGCCGAGGAATATGTGCGCTCGAAACTGGGCGCCTATCACCCCGACGAGGTGATCATTCCGATGGAGCCCGAGGCTAAGTAACGACCCAATCCAAAGCCCTCCCCTTCAGGGGAGGGCAGCGAGACTTGCGAACTTGTTCGTTAGTCGCAGCGGGTGGGGGCCATCGGCCTTGCGCTAGGCCGATGGCCCCCACCCCAACCCCTCCCCTGAAGGGGAGGGGCTTAGGATTTGCTGCATACGTAAGTCGGCCTTGCCCGCCGTCATGGCAGACGTTGCCAAACCCGCTGCGCCGCTCCTATAGGGAGCCTTGCCGTAACGGCTAATCGCAAAGGAAATCCGCCTTGGCCAAAGCACCCGCGCGTAAGACTGCCGCGCCAAAAAAAGTCGCTGCCACCCCAGCTCCCGCATCCAATCGCGAAGGGCCGCGCGATCCGGTCCCCTATGACGCGACCCCGCAAGAACTCGAAAAATTCTATCGCGACATGCTGCTCATCCGCCGCTTCGAGGAAAAGGCGGGGCAGCTCTACGGTCTGGGGCTGATCGGCGGTTTCTGCCACCTCTATATCGGTCAGGAAGCCGTGGCGGTCGGCCTGCAATCGGCGCTGGACGGGGACAAGGACAGCGTCATCACCGGATATCGCGACCATGGCCACATGCTCGCCTACGGCATCGACCCCAAGGTCATCATGGCCGAGCTGACCGGCCGCGCCGCGGGCATTTCGAAGGGCAAGGGCGGCTCGATGCACATGTTCAGCGTCGAGCACAAGTTCTACGGCGGTCACGGTATCGTCGGCGCGCAGGTCTCGCTCGGCACGGGCCTTGCCTTCGCGCACAAATATCGCGGCGACGGCGGTGTGGCGATGGCCTATTTCGGCGACGGCGCCGCGAACCAGGGTCAGGTCTACGAAAGCTTCAACATGGCCGAGCTGTGGAAGCTGCCGATTATCTTCGTGATCGAGAACAACCAGTACGCCATGGGCACGTCGGTCAACCGCGCGTCGGCGGAGGACCAGCTCTATCGCCGCGGCGAAAGTTTCCGCATTCCGGGGATGCAGGTCGACGGCATGGACGTGCTCGCGGTGCGCGGCGCGGCTGAGGCGGCGCTCGAATGGGTGCGCGCAGGCAGGGGGCCGGTGCTGATGGAACTCAAGACCTATCGCTACCGCGGACACTCGATGTCCGACCCCGCAAAATATCGCAGCCGCGAGGAAGTGCAGGCGGTGCGCGACAAATCGGACGCGATCGAGCATCTGAAAAAGCTGATGGAGGGCGCCGGGATCGGCGAGGACCGGATCAAGGATATCGACAAGGAAATCCGTGCGATCGTCGCCGAATCGGCCGACTTTGCCGAGAGCGCGCCCGAACCCGACTTGTCCGAACTCTATACCGACGTGCTGGTGGAGCAATATTGAGATGGCCATCGAACTGAAGATGCCGGCGCTGTCGCCGACGATGGAAGAGGGCACGCTCGCCAAGTGGCTCGTCAAGGAAGGCGACATTGTGAAGTCGGGCGACATCCTCGCCGAAATCGAAACCGACAAGGCAACGATGGAGTTTGAAGCGGTCGACGAAGGGACGATCGGCCAGATCCTCGTTCCCGAAGGCACCGACAATGTGAAGGTCGGCACCGTGATCGCGACGATTCAGGGCGAAGGGGAGGAACAAAACGTCGCCCCCGCGCAGGCGGGGGCCGCAAGCAACAGTGAGCCCACGCCAGCGGCCCCCGCCCCCGCGGGGGCGACGGATGAGCCTGCACCCGCTCCCGCTCCCGTTGCGGACAGGCCCGCCGCGACCGAACGCGCTTCCGACCCCGCGATCCCCGAAGGCACCGCGATGGTCAAGCTCACCGTCCGCGAAGCGCTGCGCGACGCGATGGCCGAGGAAATGCGAAGGGACGACCGCGTCTTTGTGATGGGCGAGGAAGTCGCCGAATATCAGGGCGCGTACAAGGTCACGCAGGGGCTGCTCCAGGAGTTTGGCGCGCGGCGCGTGGTCGACACGCCGATCACCGAATATGGCTTTGCCGGCCTGGGCGCAGGCGCGGCGATGGGCGGCCTCAGGCCCGTCATCGAGTTCATGACCTTCAACTTTGCGATGCAGGCGATCGACCACATCATCAATTCGGCGGCGAAGACCAACTATATGTCGGGCGGGCAGATGCGCTGCCCGATCGTTTTCCGCGGCCCCAACGGTGCGGCGGCGCGCGTCGGCGCGCAGCACAGCCAGAATTACGGGCCCTGGTATGCCAGCGTTCCCGGCCTGATCGTCATCGCGCCCTATGACGCCGCCGACGCCAAGGGGCTGCTGAAGGCGGCGATCCGCACCGAAGACCCGGTCGTCTTCCTCGAAAACGAGCTGCTCTATGGCCGCAGCTTCGAGGTTCCCGATGTCGATGATTTCGTGCTGCCGATCGGCAAGGCGCGCGTGATGCGCGAAGGGCGCGATGTCACCGTCGTCAGCTATTCGATCGGCGTCGGCCTGGCGCTCGAGGCGGCCGACAGCCTTGCGGGCGAGGGGATCGACGCCGAGGTGATCGACCTGCGTACGCTGCGCCCGCTCGACACCGCGACGGTGCTCGCCAGCCTCAAGAAGACGAACCGCCTTGTCGTCGTCGAGGAGGGCTGGCCGGTCTGCTCGATCGCCAGCGAAATCGCGATGGTCGCGATGGAGCAGGGCTTCGACGACCTCGACGCGCCCGTGATGCGCGTGTGCAACGAGGATGTGCCGCTGCCCTATGCGAACAACCTGGAGAAGGCCGCGCTGATCGACACGCCGCGCGTGGTGACGGCGGTGAAGGCGGTTCTCAATCGTTAATCCGTCGCCCCCGCGAAGGCGGGGGCCGTCATCGGCCTTGCCCTTCCATGCCGAGTAAACCGACACCGGCCCCCGCCTTCGCGGGGGCGACGGCTGAACCCAGCGCCTACCCCGATATGCGCGATCCGCGCGTCATGGTCGCGGTGCCGCGGGCGCGGCGCGCGGCGATGGCGGCGTTGTGGGGGCTCGCCGCGCGGTTGACCAGATTGCTGCTCGACGCGCGCGAGCCGCTGATCGGACAGATCAAGCTTGCCTGGTGGCGCGACATGATGGCGATGCTGGCGGCCGATCCTGCTGCACTCCCCAAGGGCGAACCGCTGCTCGCCGACCTCGCGGCGAGCTGGGCCGGGCAGGGCGGGCTCGACGCGCTCGTCGATGCGGCCGAAACGATGCTGCTGGCAGAGGGCGATACCGGGCGACGGGTGGCATCCGTGCGCTTCGGCGCGCACCTCTTCGCGCTGTCGGGCGGCACGGAGCGCGGCGGTCAACGCTGGGGTCTTGTTTGGGGTGCGGGCGTCGTCGGGGCGGAGGCCGAAGCGCGACAGCTTTTGCAGGACGCCAAAATATCCGGCGTGCCCTCACGCCGCGATTACGCCGGAAAGCGCGCTCTGCTGATGCTCGACCGCTGGGCCGCGGCGATTGCAGCACGCGATGGCGAACGACACTTGCGAAGCGAAGGATTGCTGCTTTTGCGCATCGGGCTGTTCGGCCGCTGATCGAATAAATGCCGTCGGGGGTGGAAATACCGCCTGCGAACATCTATCTTGCCCGGTACAGAAATAGGGTCGCAGGGGACGCTTATGTTCAACGGGCTGATCGCCTATCTCGATTCGATCAAGGCGCGCGACCCCGCGCCGCGGTCGCGCTGGGAAATCCTGCTCTATCCGGGGCTGCTCGCGGTCGGATTGCACCGCATCGCCCACTGGCTGTTCGAGGCGCGTCTGTTTTTCCTCGCGCGCTTCGTCAATCACCTGTCGCGCTTCCTGACGGCGATCGACATCCATCCCGGCGCGAAGATCGGCCGTCACCTCTTCATCGACCACGGCTTCACCGTCATCGGCGAAACCGCCGAGATCGGCGACAATGTGACCATTTACCAATGCGTGACGCTGGGCGGCACCGATCCCGCCAACGGCATTGCGGGCAAACGTCATCCGACACTGGCCGACGATGTCATCGTCGGATCGGGCGCGCAGATATTGGGGCCGATCACGGTCAACGCGCGCGCGCGCGTCGGCGCCAATGCGGTGGTGACCAAGGACGTGCCCGAAGGTGCGGTGATGGTGGGCATCCCGGCGCGTTCGACCCTGGTCGATGCCGCCGAATATGCGCGCGAGTTCGTGCCTTATGGCACGCCGTGCAGCGAGATTTTCGATCCCGCGACGCAAAAGGTCGAACTGCTGCAATGCCAGCTCGAACAGATGCAGAAACAGCTCGCGGCGCTGATCGCCCAGCGCGACGTGGCGGAAGCTGACGAAGAGGCGCCGCGGCGCAAGGGAGGGCGTAAGAGCGCCTGATGGGAACGGTCACCCCCCTGCCGTTCGCAGGCCGGACGGCGCCGCTTCAGACCGGTTTCGAACGCCCCGAACTTTTGCGCATCCTCGACCTTTACGGCCGCATGGTCGCCGCAGGGCATTGGCGCGACTATGCGATGGATTTCCACCGCGACGCCGCGATCTTCTCCGCCTTTCGTCGCGCCGCAGAGCGCCCCGAATACCGCATCGAAAAACGCCCCGCGCTCCGGAACCGTCAGGGCATGTGGGCCTTGGTCTCCGAAGCCGGGGCGATCCTGAAGCGCGGGGACGAGCTGTCCAATGTGCTCGCCCCCGTCGAGCGCAAACTTATGAAGCTGGTTGCGGACTGACCGCGACCGGCAACTGATTGGCGATAGTCGTTGGCAGGATCCCCACGACCACCGCCCGCGCATTCTGCCAGAAGGCCGACAGCAGCAGAAGCGCCGAGCCGATCACGAAGGCGGTAAGCGCGACGTTGAGTTCGACCGCGCCGAACTGGTTGAACAGCTGCGTCAGCGCGAAGAGCACATAGGCGAGCGCCGAAACGAGCAGCGCGCGGCGGTCGATCGCAAGCGCGATCAGCCCGAACAGCACATAGATGGCGACGACCATGACGGCGGCGCCGCTGCCGATATTGTCGCCCTCGGTCACGCCGAGCAGGTGAAAGATCGGATGCGCGATCATCGGTGCGGCGAGCAAATGCAGCCAGAAGGCGACGTCGCTGCGCCGCGTCTGGCGCGCCCGGTCGCTCTTGTCCCACCACATGGCGAGCGTGAACACCCCAAGCCCCGCGACGAGGACCAGCGCCATCACCAGCGTCGGGTTATGATCGGGAACGCCGGTCAGCGACAGGATCAGCGCGATCGCGGTCGCCGCGATTGCGGCGGTGCCCGCCGCGACGGTGATCGGCACCATGAAGCGCTTCCAGTGCAGCCAGGTTGCGCCCGCAGTGACTGCGGCGATCGAACCGACCAGCAACGCGCCGACGGTATCGCCGGGGCTGCGGCCGAAAATCGCCTCGCCATGTTCGACGAGGAAACCCGCCATCGTCGCAAAGACGCCGCCGGCAAAGGCGAGCACGAGGATGATGCTGGGCAGCGCCATGCGCCGGCGGCGCGTAAAATACTCCGCCAGCAACCACGCCGAGCCGGCGACGAAGGCGCCGGCGAGCGCGGAGTGAATCGATTCGCCGATCCACGCCACCGCGACGAGCAGGATTACCGCCGCGATGCTCACGAAAATATCGTTGAAGCCGGTGATGAGGCGGAAGGATTCTTCATCCGCTCCGGGGGCGGCGCGCACCGATGCGATATGGCCACGAAAGGCCGCGGCGGCCTCCGGCGTCAATATCTTCGCATCGACCGCGGCTTGCAGGTCGCTTTCACTATACATCGGGGTCGTCCTTCTTAGACCGATCCCCTTGCCCCGCGGCGACTATCGCAGAACTGTGTTGCTGTGTCAATACGGTATGGCGCTTATCCTTCCCCCTTGATGGGGGAAGGATACGGGGCCTTGCCCGCGACAGCGGGCTAGGCGTAGTTGGATGAGGGTGATGGTGCGTCCTGATGGTTAGTGTCAGGCTGAGACCGCACCCCCACCGCTGCGACTAGGCGGCAAGCCGCCAAGTCTCGCTGCCTCCCCCAACAAGGGGGAGCGTGGTCGTTATCACCCCAGCGCCATCAGTGCCCTCATCACATTCATCGACTGTTCGCTGCCCGATTGCGGGACGGTGTCGCCGGTGCGGTCGATGATCTTGTCCCACGCCGCGGCGACGCCTTCGGGGGTGCGCTCGCCCTCGGGCAGCGCCACGCCGGGGGTCATGGTGACATAGGCGGCGTGATAGGCGCCCGCGCCCGCGCCGATGATCATGTTGGTCGGCGCATCCTCGCTGACGAGATAGAGCGCGGCCGGCACGACATTTGCGGGAGTGAACTTTTCGAACAGTTCGGCGGGGAAAATATCCTCGGTCATCCGGGTGCCCGCAACGGGGGCGATCGTGTTGCAGCGGATATTATATTTCGCGCCTTCGAGGTGGAGCGTCTTGGTGAGCCCCGCGAGGCCCAGCTTCGCCGCGCCATAGTTCGCCTGCCCAAAATTGCCGTAAAGGCCGGTCGAGGAGGCGGTCATCAGGATGCGGCCATAGGCCTGGTCGCGCATGATGTCCCAGCACGCCTTGGTGACATAGGCGCTGCCGAGCAGGTGGACCTTGACCACCAGGTCGAAATCGGCGGGGTCCATCTTGGCAAAGCTCTTGTCGCGCAGGATGCCGGCGTTGTTGATCAGGATGTGGACGCCGCCCCATTCCTCCTTCGCCTTGGCGACCATTTCGACCATCTGTTCATATTCGGTGACGCTGCCGCCGTCGGGCATGGCGGTGCCGCCCGCGGCGCGGATTTCCTCGACCACCGCAAGCGCCGCGTCCGAATGGCCGGTGCCGTCGCGCGCACCGCCGAGATCGTTGACCACGACCTTGGCGCCGCGCCGCGCGAGTTCGAGCGCATAGGCGCGGCCAAGCCCGCCGCCCGCGCCGGTGACAATGGCAACGCGGCCGTCAAAATTGATCGTCATGATGGTCTCCCGCAAAGGGCCCTCTGAAAAGGTTGCCCGAAAAAACTGGAACGTCCTTAGCCCGTCGCGCCCCGCTGGCAAGGGGTCAGGAAAAAGAGCGATGCAACAAAAATGTCATGCAATTGACGCGCAACGGTCACTAATACGCCATAACAGCGCCGCCAGTTTGTAACCCTTTCGTCACGGAGCTTTCCCTTCCATGCGCCATTCGCTGACCGCCGCCCTGCTGGCGACCTCGATCCTCTGCCTGCCGTCGACGGCGCGCGCACAGACGATGACCGCCGAGGAAGCCGCCGCGCTCCGCGCGGAACTCGCGGCGCTGAAGGCACAGGTCGCGACGCTCGAATCGCGTCTCGACGCGGCGACCGGGCAGCCCGCTCCCGCTGCCCAGCCCAAGTCGCCGTCGGTGGCCGCCAAACCCGCGAGCGAGATCGGCTGGAAGGGCGCGCCCGAGATCAGAACCGCCGACGGCTGGAGCTTCAAGCCGCGCGGACGGATGCAGGTCGACCTCGCCGCGGTCGATACACCCGTCGGGGCGACCGACGCGCGTGGCGGGCTGAAAACCGAGTTTCGCCGAATCTATCTGGGCGTCGACGGCAAGATTCCCGGCGGTTTCGCCTATCGCGTCGAGGCCGATGTGGCGAACAATTCGGTGGAGCTTACCGACGTTTACCTGACCTATGGCACCGGGCCCTTGTCGGTTACGGCCGGCCAGATCAAGCCCTTCTGGTCGCTCGACGAAATGACCAGCGACCTTTTCACCAGCTTCATGGAGCGCGCGGCCTTTGCCCAGGCTTTTGGCTTCGAGCGGCGCGTCGGCCTGTCGGCGCAATATAGGAGGGGCGACCTGCTGCTTCAGGCGGGGGTGTTCGGCGACAATGCGGGCGACCTGCTCGACGACAGCAACAATGCGGTCAGCCTCGATGGGCGAGTGGTGTGGATGCCCAAGCTCGGCGACACGCAGCTGCACCTCGCCGCGTCGGGCCACTGGCGCGATCCCAATGATCCCGCCGCGCTCGGGCGCTACCGTGCGCGTCCCTTCGCGCACACGACCGACGTGCGGCTGGTCGATACGGGGCTGATCGACGTCGCGAGCGAACGCGGTATCGGGCTGGAGGGCGCGGTGATCGCCGGGCCGTTCCACGCGGCGGGCGAGGGCTATTGGCACCGCGTCAATCGCACCGGACCGGCCGACCCGACCTTCTTCGGCGGCTATGCCGAGGTCGGGATGGTGCTGACGCCGGGCGACCGCCGCGGTTACAAGGATGGCGGTTTCGACCGGCTGAAACCCACGAAGCCGATCACTGCCGGCGGCGTCGGCGCGTTCGAAGTGAACGCCCGCTACGATCATCTTGATCTGAACGACGGCGGGATCGTCGGCGGGCGCCAGCAGGCGGCGCTGATCAGCCTCGTCTGGGCGCCGGTCGACTATATTCGCATCAACGCCAACTATGGGAAATTGTGGGTGGGCGATGCACGTGTGGCAACGGCGACGGGGGACCGCGATTATACGGCGGACACCTTCGGCCTTCGGACGCAGGTGGATTTCTGATGCGGGTTGGCGGGGCTATTTCGCCTTCTTGATGCCTGCTGCCGTTTCGAGTTCGACCAGAGAGTCTTCCAGATAGTCGATCATCCGCTGCGCGTGCGGGACGCTGCGGCGGCAGGCGGTGATGCCGAAGTCGATATTCCTGAAGTTCGACACCTGCGTGATGTTCATCGCCATGCCGTCGACCGGGATGCTTGCGGGATACATGCCGTCGAGTCGCGCGCCGTTCCAGTACATCTGCTCGCGCGGGCCGGGGACGTTGGAAATGGTCACCGAATAGGCCGGAAACTTGTCGGCGGTGCGCGTGAGCGCGGTGAGCATCATCGGGAAGCTGGTGATCGCGGTATAGAGCCGTATTTGCTGCGCGGTCATCGCGCGAAGCTGCGCCTTCGCCGAGTTCATCGATTCCTGGATCATCGCCATGCGCGTCGCCGGATCGTCGATATGCGTCGCAAGGTTCGCGGTCACCGACGCGACCGAATTGCCCGAATCGATGTCGTCCTTGGGCCGGATCGACACCGGCGCCATGGCTTTCAAGGGCTTGTCGGGCAGTTCGTTCAGCGATTGCAGATATTTGCGCATCGCGCCCGCGCACATGCCGAGCACCGCGTCGTTGATCGTCCCGTCATAAGCCTTGCCCATCGCCCTGACCCGTTCCAGCGACCAGCTTTGCGCGACGAAGCGCCGCGCGCCGGTGATGTTGCGGTTGAAGCTGGTGCGCGGCACGCCCGCAAAGGGCGTGGCCAGCCCGTCGCCGCCGATGCCGAACATCGCCGCGAGATACTGGTTCATCGCCTTCGTCACCCCGACGCTGTTGCCCCACTGTTCCTTCAGGAAATCGCCGATCGCCTTGATGTCGGTGAGGTCGGGGCGCGGCGGTTTTTTGGGGGCGGGGAAGCTGCGCTTGTACGCCTCATAGGCCTCGACCGACAGCGGCGAGGCGGTGCGCCGTTCGTCGGGATCGGGCGAGAGCATCGAATTATAGAAATGGATGCTCGCTGCGCCATCCATAAGCGCGTGATGGACCTTCTTGAATGTCGCGATCTGCCGGTTGGGCAGCCCGGAGATGAGCGTGATTTCCCACAAGGGGCGGGTGCGGTCGAGAAGGCCCGAATGGAGCCGCGAGGCGAGTTCGAACATCTCGCGGTAGCGCCCCGGCTTGGGCAGCGCGGCGGCGCGGACATGATAGTGCATGTCGATGTCGCGGTCGGGCACAAGGCGGATCGGGCCATATTGACCGAAGGGGGTGAGCTTGAGCACCTCGCTGAACGGGCGCCGCAACCCCTCCGACTGGCGGAGCAGCGTGAGCTGTTCGTTCAGCCACTCGGTCTCGTCGACCCCGTCGGGCAGCGTGTAGAGGTTGATGCCGCCGATGTGCATCGGCATCTCGCGACTTTCCCCCCACAGGAACATCGCATCGGTCACCGGCATCAACCGCATGGCAGCTCTCCCCCTATGCTGCGCCTTGGCCGTGCAGCATGGCAGCGGAGGTGGGTGAGTCAAGGCCGGGGGCGGAGGGAGGCTCGTCAGGCGGCGGCGTTCAACGCCCAAAACTCGATCGTGATCGTGACCGGGCCTTCCGGTTCCAGATGGTGCGGGACGCCGGGCGGGATCAGCATCGTATCGCCAGCCGCGATGCGTCGTGCGCCGCCCCTGTCATCGTCCCAGCGGAATCGGATTGCGCCCGCCACGACATGCAGAAGCCCCCAGGCGCCGGGTTTCAGCCGATGCTCGCGCAGGAATCCGGCCGGAATATCGGCCGCAGCAAAGGGGCCTATTTGACGGTAGGCGGTAGCGCCCGGCGGCAGCGGCGGTTTGCGATCGGCGATAAGTGTTTTGTCCATCGTCAGAAGCTCGCGGCGCGGATGGCGAAGAAAGTCAGGCCCAGGAAGGCAAAGCCCGCCGGCACGGCGAGCAACTGCGCGGCGACGGTGCCGCGGTCCATCGGGCCGGTCCAGGTATCGAGCGTCCCGCCGACGCGATCGAGCGGCGAGTCATGTTCGGGGCCCTTTTGCGCATGGAGCAGCCCGGCGGTCACGAAATACATCAGCATGTAAAGCAAGGAGATGACGAGCGCGAAAATCGTCGCCGTGTCGCGGCCGGTCGCCGCGCCAATGCCGACAAAGAAGATGGCATAACAGGCGAACATCGCGCGCCACATCCAGCGCGGCAGCTGAAATCCCGCCTGAACCCCGCTGGTTTCATATGGATCGTTGGACAGGCGGGCGGGCTGAACGGCGGGAAGGTCAGACATGGGGAAGCTCCACTTTGCTGAACAGATCGGCGTCGCGGTCGCGATGCAGGCGGATGCCGGTGAGCAGGCTTTCGGCGATCATTCGCGCCTTCTCCCCGACCAGTTTCGCCGCTTCGGGCGTCGGCGCGAGGCGGTGCAGCGTGGCGTAGAAAAGGTCGAGCCAGTGCGCGAAATGCGCGTCGTCGAGGCCGGGGATCGCGAGATGCTTGACCATCGGATTGCCCGAAAAACTGCCCGCGGCCAGCAGGATCGACTGCCAGAAGCGGTTCATCTGGGCGAGATGCGCGGGCCAATCGTCGATGCGAGCGGCAAAGACCGGGCCGAGCAGCGCATCGGCGCGGATCGCGGCGTAAAAATCGTCGACGAATGCCGCGATAAAGGCTTCGTCGATGCCGATGACCTTTGCATCGGCGCGGCGCGCCGCGCGCGCGGCGGCGGCGTGGGGATGGGCGGGAGCGTGCGCGCGGATCGGTTGCATGGGTTCGACTCAATAATGGTATATAAGATACCTCTTATTATCGCGGTTGAGCTAAAAAGCAATATATAATATACTTAATTTATGCGACTGAGCCTTCACAGCGACTATGCCCTGCGGATCCTGATGGCGCTGGCGGCGACCGGCGAGCAGATGTCGGTCGATGAGATCGCCAGCCACTACGGCATTTCGCGCAACCATCTGGCCAAGGTCGCGCAGCGGCTGCAGGCGCTGGGCTATGTCAGCGCGCAGCGCGGCCGCGGCGGGGGGCTGACGCTCGCGCGCGCGCCGTCCGAGGTGATCGCGGGAACGGTCGTGCGCGAGTTCGAAAATCTGGGCGGGCTGGTCGAATGTATGGACCCGGCAACCTCAACCTGTCCGGTGCGCGGCGGATGCGGGTTGCAAGGGGCGCTCGGCGGCGCACTCGCCGCCTTCCTCGCGCACCTCGACCGCTATACGCTCGCCGACCTGCTGCCGCAGCCGGCGCGGTTCCGCGCGCTGCTCGGCGCCGAGTGAGGCGGCAGGTGGCGCCCGGTCAGGGCGCGGTGGTCGGCACCGGGATGTGCACGCTCGCGCCGGGCCCGAGCGGCAGGTCGAGCGCGACCCAGCCGATCACCAGCGCCGTGCCGGTGACGAGCAGCCCGATCGAATAGGGCAGCATCGTCGCGGCGAGGCTGCCCAGGCCGAAGCTCGGCTGCCAGCGCTGGCAGAAAATCAGGATCAGCGGGAAATAGACCATCAGCGGGGTGATGATGTTGGTCGACCCGTCGCCGACGCGATAGGCCGCGGTCGTCATTTCGGCGCTGATGCCGAGCAGCATCAGCATCGGCACGAGCACCGGGGCAAGCAGCGCCCATTTGGCGCTCGCCGACCCGACGAACAGATTGAGCGCCGCGGTGAGCAGCACGATCGCCGCGAGCAGTACGGGCGCGGGCAGATCCATCGCCTTCAGCCCGTCGGCGCCGTGAACGGCGAGGATCAGCCCGAGGTTCGACCAGGCGAACATCGCCACAAAATGCGCCGCGGCAAAGGCGAGCACGAGATAATAGGCCATGTCGCCCATCGACTCGCTCATCATTTTCACCAGGTCGCGGTGGTTGCCGACCACCCCCGTGGCGCGGCCATAGGCCCAGCCGGCGAGCAGGAAGAGCAGGAAAAAGCCCGCGACGAGCGATTGGTAAAAGGGGGTGAAGCGGCCCTCCGGCGGGCCATCCTCGGCGACCAGCGGCGTGCCGGGGCCGAGCGTGAAGAGCAGCCACAACCCGATCACGAACAGGATCGCCAGCCCTGCGTGGCGCAGCCCCTTGCGCTCGCCGTCGTTCAGCGGGCGGTCCTGTTCGCCGATGTCGCCCTTCGCCGCGAGCCCGGCTGGGACATAGCTGCCAAGGCGCGGTTCGATGATGCGGTCGGTGACGTACCAGATGACCGGCAGGAAGAGGAACAGCATCACGGCGATGAAATACCAGTTGCCGGCGATATTCGCCTGCCAGTCGCCGAACACGGTTTCGACCGCCGCCTCGGTGATGCCGAACAGCAGGGCGTCGAGCTGGCCGGGCAGCAGATTGGCCGAAAAGCCGCCCGATACGCCCGCGAACGCCGCGGCGATCCCTGCAACCGGATGGCGCCCGGCGGCGTGATAGATCACCGCCGCCAGCGGGATCAGGACGACATAGGCGGCGTCGGCGGCGAGATTGCCCATCATCGCGACAAAGGCGACGAGCGGGGTGAGCAGCCATTGCGGCGCGCCGCGCACGCTCGCGTGCATCGCGGTGCCGAACAGGCCGCTGCGTTCGGCGACGCCCGCGCCGAGCATGACGACGAGCACATAGCCGAGCGGATGGAAATGGGTGAAGGTCGCGGGCATTTCGACCCACAGCCGCGCGATATTGTCGGCACTGAGCAGGCTGGTCGCGGCGATCACTTTCTGCCGTCCGGTTTCGGGATCGACCTCGGTGGGATGGAGCGCCGACCAGCCCGCCGCCGATGCAATCACCGAGATGACGACCAGAATGCCGACGAGCCACAGGAACAGCACCACGGGATCAGGCAGGCGGTTGCCCACCCGTTCGATCCATCCCAGGACGCCCTTTTGCGGCGGCGTGGCGGCGGCACTGCTGTCGGTCATCCCTGTTCCCTTTTTTGATCGTCTTGTCGTTCGCGTGGCGCCGACTATAGCCGGGCCATGGCCAAGCTCTACTTTTATTATGCCAGCATGAACGCCGGCAAATCGACGACGCTGCTGCAGGCGGATTTCAACTATCGCGAGCGCGGCATGGAAACAATGCTGTGGACCGCGGCGCTCGACGACCGCTACGGCACGGGGCAGGTGACGAGCCGGATCGGCTTGATGGCGGCGGCACACAAGTTTGATCCCGAAAGCGATCTGTTCGCCGCGGTGAGCGCCGAAAATGCGGAACGGCCGCTGGCCTGCGTGCTTGTCGACGAGGCGCAATTCCTGTCGCGTGAGCAGGTGTTGCAACTGGCGCGGCTCGCCGATGAGGTGAATATCCCGGTGCTCTGTTACGGCCTGCGCACCGATTTCGCCGCGAACCTGTTTCCCGGCTCGGCGGCGCTGCTCGGCCTTGCCGACGCGCTCGTCGAACTCAAAGCCGTGTGCGAATGCGGGCGCAAGGCGACGATGAACCTGCGCGTCGATGAAAACGGCCGCGCGGTGGTCGAAGGCGCGCAGACCGAGATCGGCGGCAACGACCGCTATGTCGCGATGTGTCGGCGGCATTTCATGGAAAAGCGACGCGAGGCGGCCGCGGATGCTTGACCGGCTCTATGTCGAGCTGACCGAGGGCGACCTTCGGCTCGTCAAGCTCGCCGAAGCACACCGCGAGGCGCTGCGCGCCGCTTGCGCCGCCGATGGCGACGTCTGGCCGATCTATTCGTCGAGTTACGATCCCGACCATTTCGACGCGAGTTTCACCGCGCTCATCGGCCATGAAAGCCGGATGCCTTATGCGGTCATCGAAGGCGAGGCGCTGGTCGGCATGACCGCGTGGCTGCGTCCCGATGTGTCGGCGCAGACGGTCGAGCTGGGTAACAGCTATATTCACCCCGGCGCGCGCGGCACCGGGCTCAACGGCCGGGTCAAGCGGTTGATGCTCGATCACGCCTTTTCCGTCGGTTTTCGCCGCGTCGAGTTCCGCATCGACGAGCGGAACGGCCGGTCGCAGGCAGCGGTCGCCAAGCTCGGCTGCACGAAGGAGGGCGTGTTGCGCGCCGAGCGCATCACCTGGACCGGGCATGTGCGCGACACCGGGCTGTGGTCGATCCTGGCGGAGGAGTGGACGGGATAACAGGCTTCGTCATTGCTTCGCTGCGCTCGCAATGACGAATGGCAGAGGGTCAGCCTTAGTTCAGACTCACCCGGCTATGGAAGGCGCCATGAAGAACCTCGCACTCTCCCTGGCCGCTGCGCTCCTTCCCCTTTCGGTCGCGGCGGCCGACGAGCCCGTCAGGGAAGCGCGCGCGCTCGGCGTCGAATCGAGCATTGTGTTCCCCAGCGACAGTTCGATCCGCAACTGGCGCGCTGACGATGGCCGCGGCGTCTGGATCCAGGACCGCCGCGGCGACTGGTATTATGGCGCCTTTGCGGGCTATTGCCGCGACATCGACTTTGCGCACACGATCGGTGTCGAAACGCGCGGCGCGGCGCGGCTCGACCGCTTTTCGGCGATCATCGTGCGCGGTGAGCGCTGCCCTCTCGCCTCCTTCGTGACCTCCGCGCCGCCACCGTCGAAGCGGGACAAGTCGGAGGACATCATGGGCGAAAACCCGGCGGCAAATTGACAAGCGCCGCCCGGCGCGCCTAGCGCCGCGGCGATGAACGGCTGGATCATCCTCGACAAACCCGTGGGGCTGGGCTCGACGCAGGCGGTCGGCGCGGTCAAGCGCGTGTGCCGCGAGGCGGGGCTGGGCAAGGCCAAGGTCGGCCACGGCGGGACGCTCGACCCGCTGGCGTCGGGCGTTCTGCCGATCGCGCTCGGCGAGGCGACAAAGCTCTGCGGGCGGATGCTCGATGCCAGCAAGACCTATGATTTTACAGTGCGGTTTGGGATGGAAACCGCGGGGCTCGATGCCGAGGGTGAGGTGGTGGCGACGAGCGACGTGCGGCCGACGCTGGCGGAGATTGATGCGGTGTTGCCGCGCTTTACCGGACCGATCGAGCAGGTGCCGCCGGCTTACTCCGCAATAAAGATCGATGGCGAGCGGGCGTATGATCGCGCGCGCAAGGGTGAGGCGGTTGAGATGAAGGCGCGGGGGGTGACCGTCTATTCCCTTCGTCATGCCGGACTTGATCCGGCATCTATCGCCGCGGGCGCCGAATGGACCCCGGATCAAGTCCGGGGTGACGAGGGCGGGGAGGATCGGCTTGAATCCATCACACTTACCGCCCATGTTTCCAAGGGCACATATATCCGCTCGCTCGCCCGCGACATCGCGCGCGCGGTCGGCAGCGTCGGCCATGTCACCATGCTCCGCCGTACGAAAGCCGGGCCGTTCACGCTCGAACGCGCGATTTCGCTGGACAAATTGAACGCTTTCGGCCAAGGCGCCGCGCAATCAGAGATTATTCTGCCGCTCGAGGCAGGGCTGGTCGACATCCCGGCTCTTGACCTTTCCCCGGAAGCGGCAGGGGCGATCCGCCAGGGTCGCGTCTGGACCGGGGTTAGCACGCACGACGGGCTCTATTGGGGACGCGACGCCGAGAACCGGCCCGTTGCCTTGATCGAGGCTTTGGCGGGAACGCTGAAGGTAGTGCGGGGCTTCAACCTGTAAGTCACGATGTTCGAGGAAAAGAAATATGTCGATTACCGCCGAGCGCAAAGCCGAAGTCATCAAGGACAATGCCCGCGACAAGGGCGATACCGGTTCGCCGGAGGTTCAGGTGGCGATCCTCACCGACCGCATCAACACGCTGACCGAACATTTCAAGACGCACCGCAAGGACAATCACAGCCGTCGCGGCCTGTTGATGATGGTCAACAAGCGCCGCAGCCTCCTCGACTATCTTCGCAAGAAGGACGAGGGCCGCTATCAGGCGCTGATCGCGAAGCTGGGCCTTCGCAAGTAAGACTTCGAGGGCGGCTCCGGGTTCCGGGGCCGCTTTCATATTGGTCCCGCGCAAGGCGCTGGACCACAGGGCCGCTCCCGCATCCGGCGGGACCGCCATGGGGCAGACAGACGCCCTGAACCGCCCCGGGCCGGATTGCCCGGACATGAGAGGCCCCGCCCGGCATAGGGCCCGGCGGGCGAAGGAAACCACATGTTTGACGTGAAAAAAGTATCGATCGAGTGGGGCGGCGAAACGCTGACGCTCGAAACGGGCAAGGTTGCCCGCCAGGCCGATGGCGCCGTGATCGCGACGCTGGGCGAAACGGTCGTCCTGTGCGCCGTGACCGCCGCGAAGTCGGTGAAGGACGGGCAGGACTTTTTCCCGCTGACCGTCCATTATCAGGAAAAATACTCGGCCGCGGGCCGCATCCCCGGCGGCTTTTTCAAGCGCGAACGCGGCGCGACCGAAAAGGAAACCTTGGTCAGCCGTCTGATCGACCGTCCGATCCGCCCGCTGTTCCCCGAAGGTTTCTATAATGAAATCAACGCAATCGCCCAGGTGCTGAGCTATGACGGCCACAATGAGCCCGACATCCTCGCTATGGTCGCCGCGTCGGCCGCGCTCACCATTTCGGGCGTGCCCTTCATGGGCCCGATCGGCGCCGCGCGCGTCGGTTATCTGAACGGCGAATATATCCTCAACCCGACCGACGAACAGGTCGCCGAAGGTGACCTCGACCTCGTCGTCGCGGCAACGCACGACGCGGTGATGATGGTCGAATCCGAAGCGAACGAACTGTCGGAAGAGGTCATGCTCGGCGCGGTCCTGTTCGCGCACGACGCGTGCAAGGAGGTCGTCAAGGCGATCATCAAGCTCGCCGAACAGGCCGCGAAGGAACCTTGGGAGATCGCTTCGTCGGACGACGATGCCGCGCTCAAGGACAAGCTCAGGAAGCTGATCGGCAAGGACATTGCCGCCGCCTACAAGCTGACCGACAAGTCGGCGCGCTCGAACGCGCTCAACGAAGCGCGCGCGAAGGCGAAGGAAAGCTTTATCGCCGACGGCCTCGACCCGCAGGCGGTGATGGCGGGCATCAAGATCGTCAAGAAGCTCGAGGCCGAGATCGTCCGCACCGCGATCCTGAAGGAAGGCAAGCGCATCGACGGCCGCACGACGACGCAGATCCGCCCGATCGTCGCCGAAACGCACTTCCTGCCGCGCGCGCACGGCTCGGCGCTGTTCACCCGCGGCGAGACGCAGACGATCGCGACCTGCACGCTTGGCACCAAGGATGCCGAACAGATGATCGACGGCCTCAACGGCCTGTCGTACCAGCATTTCATGCTGCACTATAACTTCCCGCCCTATTCGGTCGGCGAAGTCGGTCGCTTCGGCGCGCCGGGGCGCCGCGAAGTCGGCCACGGCAAGCTCGCCTGGCGGGCGCTGCACCCTGTGCTGCCGTCCAAGGACGAGTTCCCCTATACGATCCGCCTGACCAGCGACATCACCGAATCGAACGGTTCGTCGTCGATGGCGTCGGTGTGCGGCGGCAGCCTTGCGATGATGGACGCCGGCGTGCCGATCAAGCGCCCGGTGTCGGGCATCGCGATGGGCCTGATCCTCGAAGGCAAGGATTATGCGATCCTGTCGGACATCCTCGGCGACGAGGATCATCTCGGCGACATGGATTTCAAGGTCGCGGGCACGTCCGAAGGCATCACCACGATGCAGATGGACATCAAGATCGCGGGCATCACGCGCGAAATCTTCGAAGCCGCGCTGGCGCAGGCCAAGGAAGGCCGCGCGCACATCCTTGGCGAAATGAACAAGGCGCTCGGCGAAGTCCGCACCGAACTCTCGGCGCATGCGCCGCGCATCGAGACGATGCAGATCGACAAGGCGAAGATTCGCGACGTCATCGGCACCGGCGGCAAGGTGATCCGTGAGATCGTCGCGACCACCGGCGCCAAGGTCGACATCGACGACGAGGGCCTGATCAAGATCAGCTCGTCGGATCTCGATCAGATCGAAGCCGCGCGCAAGTGGATCGCGGGCATTGTCGAGGAAGCCGAAGTCGGCAAAATCTATGACGGCAAGGTCGTCAACCTCGTCGATTTCGGGGCGTTCGTGAACTTCATGGGCGGCAAGGACGGCCTCGTTCACGTGTCAGAAATCAGGAACGAGCGTGTCGAAAAGGTCGCCGACGTCCTGTCCGAAGGGCAGGACGTCAAGGTCAAGGTGCTCGAGATCGATCCGCGCGGCAAGGTCCGCCTGTCGATGCGCGTCGTCGATCAGGAAACCGGCGCGGAACTCGAAGACACCCGCCCGGCGCGCGAACCGCGCGAGCGTGGCGACCGCGGCGACCGTGGTGATCGCGGTCCCCGCCGCGACGGCGGCGACCGTAATCGCGGCGGCCGCGAACGCGGCCCGCGCCGCGACGGCGGCGGCGACCGCGGCCCCCGCCGCGAACGCAGCGAGGACGGCCCCGAAGATCAGGGCCATGTGCCCGACTTCCTGAAGGACTAAGTCTTTCGATTAGCGAACCGCGAAGGGGCTGCCGAGAGGCGGCCCCTTTTTACTGGGACGGAATAGCGGTTTTTCGACAATAACCGCCTTCGCGGGAGCGGCGGCCTACTTCGCCGACTCGAGGCGCAACGAAGGAGCCGCTTGCGCCGCGCCTTTCGGTGTAGCGGTCAGCCGAACAGCCGGGTCTGCACGGGTTGCGCGCGGCCGGGTCCGGTTGCCGCCCGGCGGCATAGCCGGACATGATGTGAAAGCACTCGCATCGACGGCGCGGTTGCGGTTATGGTCGGCACCATGCTGACGCTTGCCGCCGCCCTGATCCTCGCCATCCAGCCCGCCGCCGTCCCGCCGCAGGCGACGCAATTGCCGCCGCCCGTGCCGCCGGTCCCGGCGCCGGTTACGCCGGTGGTCGAGGCCGATACGCGCCCCTTTGTCGCGCTCACCACCGATCTGGGGACAATCACCGTGCGGATCGAGGACAAGCGCGCGCCGGTGACAGCCGCCAATTTCCTTCGCTATGTCGACACGAAGCGGATGGACGGGTTCCAATTCTATCGTTCGACCCGAAGCTGGGGCCCGGCGAACCAGCTCATCCAGGCCGGCAATCGCGGCGATGCGCGGCGCAATTATCCGCCGATCGCGCACGAACCGACGACCGCCACGGGCCTCACCCATTGCAAGGGGGCGCTGTCGATGGCGCGGCTGAGTCCCGGCGATGCGACGACCGACTTTTTCCTGCTGCTCTCGGACATCAAGGGTTTCGACGCCGATGCGCCGGGCGGCGACGGTGTGGGTTTTGCAGTGTTCGGGGAGGTCGTCGCGGGCGCGGACGTCGCCGCGGCGATTTTCAACGCGCCGATCTCGCCGACCGCGGGCGAGGGGGTGATGGTGGGACAGATCCTCGACCCGCAGGTGACAATCCGCACCGCGCGCCGCGTCCCCGCGCCTGCCGATGCGCCCAAGGGCTGCGTGGTCAAGGCACAATAGCTTTCTCTTGCAAGGCAAGGCCGAAACCCGACCGGGCGTGCCATCATTTATTTTGCGTTCATCCGCGCTGTGGCTATACCGCGCGCATGACTCGTTTTGCACCCTCGCGCGCCGCTGTGCGCCTGCTCGCCGCCGCATTCGTGATCACGCCCATGCTGGCGGCCTGCGCCGGTGGCGGCGGGGTCAAGCAGGATACGCGCTATGTCGCGCGCGACGTCAACACGCTCTACCGCGCCGCGCAGGAACGGCTCGACCGCGGGCAATACGGCATTGCCGCCGCGCTGTTCGACGAGGTCGAGCGTCAGCATCCCTATTCGCCCTGGGCGCGCCGCGCACAGCTGATGAGCTCGTTCAGCTATTATATGGACCGCGAATATACGCCGGCGATCGAGGCCGCGCAGCGCTTCCTCGCGATCCATCCGGGCAACAAGGACGCACCCTATGCCTATTATCTGATCGCGCTCAGCTATTATGAGCAGATCAGCGACGTGACGCGCGACCAGCGGATCACGCAGCAGGCGCAGGCCGCGCTTGGCGAAATCGTGCGCCGCTATCCCGACAGCCGCTATGCCGCCGACGCGCGGCTCAAACTCGACCTGGTACAGGACCATCTGGCGGGCAAGGAGATGGAGATCGGGCGCTTTTATCAGCGCAGCTCGAACTGGCTCGCCGCGTCGATCCGTTTCCGCGAGGTGGTCGACAAATATCAGACCACCAGCCACGCGCCCGAGGCGCTGTACCGCCTGACCGAATCCTATCTCGCGCTCGGTATTCCGGAAGAAGCCAAAAAGTCCGCGGCGGTGCTCGGCGCCAACTATCCCGGCAATGAATGGTATGAGCGTGCGTACAAACTGATGCAGAAGCACGCACCGAGCGCATAGATTCTGCCTTTGTTCTGCGGTAAGGACGGCGCGTGCTGACCGCATTGTCCATCGCCAACATCGTTCTGATCGAGCGGCTCGACCTCGATTTCGAGGCCGGGCTGGGCGTGTTGACCGGCGAGACGGGGGCCGGCAAGTCGATCCTGCTCGACGCACTGGGCCTTGCGCTCGGCGCGCGTGCCGACAGCGCGCTGGTGCGGCAGGGCACCGACCGGGCGCAGGTCACCGCCAGCTTTGCGCCGCCCGCCGCGGGCAGTCCGCTTGCGACGCTGCTTGCCGACAATGACATCACGCAGGGCGTCGGCGAGCCGTTGATCATTCGCCGCACATTGAAGGCCGATGGTGGTAGTCGTGCCTTTTTGAACGACCAGCCCTGCTCGGCGGCGCTGCTGCGCGAGGTCGGCGGACATCTCGTTGAAATCCACGGCCAGCACGACGACCGCGGGCTGCTCGCGCCCGCGGGGCACCGCGCGCTGCTCGACGCCTATGCGCGCGCCGACACCGCCGCGGTCGCCGCGGCCCACGCGGCATGGCGCGCCGCCGAGGCGAAGCTCGCTGCCGCGCGCGCCGCCATCGCCGAAGCCGAGCGCGACCGCGAGTGGCTCGAACATTGCGTCGCCGAACTCCAGGCGCTCGCGCCTCAGCCCGGCGAAGAGGCCGAACTCGCCGAAGCGCGCGCCGCGATGCAAAAGGGCGAGCGGCTTGCGGGCGATCTGGGCGCGATCCTTGAGGTCTTCGACGGCAGCGACGGCGGCCCCGCGCTGCTGCGCGGCGCGGCGCGGCGGCTCGACCGGCTCGCGGGCGATCATGCGCTGCTCGCCGAGGCGCTCGCGGCGCTCGACCGCGCGATCATCGAGGCCGACGAGGCGGAGACGAAGCTGCACGAAGCCGCCCGCGCGATGGAATATGACCCCGAACGGCTCGACGCGACCGAGACGCGCCTGTTCGAACTGCGCGCGATGGCGCGCAAGCACGCCTGCCAGCCCGACGAGCTTGCCGACCTCACGGGCACGCTCGCCGCGCGGCTCGACGCGATCGAGGGCGGCAGCGCGGGACTCGCGCGGCTCGAGGCCGCGGTTGCCGAAAGTGCCGCCGCCTATACCCGCGCCGCGACTGTGCTGTCCGATCAGCGCGCGAAGGCGGCGGCGCGGCTCGACGCGGCGGTGGCGGACGAGTTGGCGCCCTTGAAACTCGACGCCGCGCGCTTCCGGACGCTTGTCGAGCGGCTTCCCGCCGACCGCTGGGGGCCAGGGGGCATCGACCGCGTCGAGTTCCTGATCGCGACAAATCCCGGCGCGCCTTTTGCCCCGCTGGCGAAGATTGCGAGCGGCGGCGAATTGTCGCGCTTCATCCTTGCGCTCAAGGTCGCGCTCGCCGAAGAGGGCGGCGCCGACACGATCATCTTCGACGAAATCGACCGCGGCGTCGGCGGCGCCGTCGCAAGCGCGATCGGCGAGCGGCTGGCAAGACTCGCCGGTGCGGGCAAGCAATTGCTGGCGGTGACGCACAGTCCGCAGGTCGCGGCCAAGGGCGCCTTCCATTTCGTCATCGCCAAGTCGAGCGAGGGGACCGTCACGCGCACCAGCGTCCACACCCTCGACGACGCCGGCCGCCGCGAAGAAATCGCCCGGATGCTGTCGGGTGCCGAAGTGACCGAGGAAGCAAGGGCACAGGCCGAGCGGCTGTTGGAGGTGGCGGCGTGACCGTCCTTCATCCCCTCGACCGCCCCATCTGGTCGATGCTCACCGGGCGGCAGGCGCATCTGGCGGAGGGCGACGCGCGGGCGCTCAGGATCGATCGCGGTTATGGCGTGTTCGGGGTGGCCGCCGACACCGGCGCTGCGGCGCAGGCGGCGCTGGCCGCGCTGGTGCCCGATGACGGCGAGCTCTGGATCGTCGAGGGCGATCCCTGGCCCGTACCGCCGGGCGTGCGCGAGGTGAGGCGCGCGGTGCTGGCGCAGATGGTTGCCGACGGACCGCCGCCCGCGCCGCGCGACGGCGAACCGCCGATCGTCGCTTTGCACGATTCGGATGCACCCGAAATGGCGGCGCTTGCCGACCATGCGAAACCCGGGCCGTGGGGACCGGCGACGCACCGCTACGGTCCCTTTTTCGGCGTTCGCGAGGATGGCCGCCTGCTCGCGATGGCGGGGCAAAGGATGTTGATGCCCGGGATGGCCGAGGTCAGTGGCGTCGCGACCTGGGCCGATTGTCGCGGCCGCGGGCTGGCGCGCGCGCTGATCGGCCATGTCATGCGCGCGATGGTGGCGCGCGGCGAAACGCCGTTCCTGCACAGCTATGCCGACAATGCGGGCGCGATTGCGCTGTATGAATCCCTGGGCTTTCGGATTCGACGCGAAGTGCATGTGCTGGTGATCGCGCGGTGATTACGTCTTGAAGTCCCTCCCCTTCAGGGGAGGGGTTGGGGTGGGGTTATGCGTCGTACGAAACGTAGCCATGTCATGTTGAGCTACGCTCACAAGATGCGCCGCCAACCCGCGGAGGCGGAAAAGCGGCTGTGGCGCCATCTTTCGATGCCAGATTGGGCGGGCATAAATTTCGCCGACAGGCAATCCTTGGCCCCTGTATCGCCGATTTCTGTTGCCCTCAGAAAGGGCTGGCGGTGGAGGTGGATGGCGATACGCATATTCTTGAGACCGATGCTACAAGAGATGAAGCGCTGCGAAACCAAGGTATCGAGGTCGTTGGGATCAGGAACGAGGATGTGCTGACGAATATGGATGGCGTGCTGCGATATTTGTTGATCGAACTCGACCGCCGTGCGGATCGATGGCCCCACCCCAACCGCTCCCCTGAAGGGGAG
The DNA here is from genome assembly GCF_000013985.1 of Sphingopyxis alaskensis RB2256. Taxonomy (GTDB): domain Bacteria; phylum Pseudomonadota; class Alphaproteobacteria; order Sphingomonadales; family Sphingomonadaceae; genus Sphingopyxis; species Sphingopyxis alaskensis. Next base: position 563,097 of record NC_008048.1, read on the forward strand.
GGGCTTTAAGATGAAGGACGTCGGATCGCTGACCGAAGCCGAGGCCGCGAACGAGTTGATGCGGCTGGCGAAACAGATCGCGCATCACAACAAGCTCTATCATGCCGAGGACAGCCCGGAGATTTCGGACGCCGACTATGACGCGCTGGTCCGCCGCAATACGGCGATCGAGGAGGCTTTTCCGCATCTGATCCGTGCCGATAGCCCCAACCGGCTGGTCGGCGCCGCGGTCGAGGCGTCGCCGCTGGCGAAGGTGACACACGCGCAGCGGATGATGAGCCTCGACAACGCCTTTGCCGCCGAGGATGTCGAGGAGTTCGCAGCGCGCGTGCGGCGCTTTCTCAATCTGGACGAAGGCGAGCCGCTCGCGTTCACCGCGGAGGACAAGATCGACGGCCTGTCCTGTTCGCTGCGGTATGAAAAGGGCGTGCTGGTGCAGGCTGCGACGCGCGGCGACGGGACGGTGGGCGAGGATGTCACGCCGAACGTGCGGACGATTGCCGACATTCCGCAGAATCTGAAAGGCGACATTCCCGACATCTTCGAGATTCGCGGCGAAGTCTATATGGCGAAGGCCGATTTTGCGGCGCTCAACGCGCGGCTGCTCGCCGAAGCCGACGATCCCGACAAGGCGCGCCAGTTCGCCAATCCGCGCAACGCCGCCGCGGGGTCGCTGCGCCAGAAAGACGCAAGCGTCACCGCGTCGCGCCCGCTGCGTTTCCTCGCGCATGGCTGGGGTGAGGTCAGCGCGCTGCCTGCCGACACCCAATATGCGGTGATGAAGGCGATCGAAAGCTGGGGGGTGCCGGTGTCGCCGCTGCTGAAGCGCTGCGACGGGGTTGCCGACCTGCTGGACCATTACCGGATGATCGAGGCCGAGCGGGCCGAACTGCCCTATGACATCGACGGCGTCGTCTACAAGGTCGACCGGCTCGACTGGCAGGCGCGGCTGGGCTTCGTCGCCAGGGCGCCGCGCTGGGCGATTGCGCATAAGTTTCCGGCCGAACGCGCGCAGACGACGCTGGAGGCCATCGACATCCAGGTCGGACGCACGGGGAAGCTGACGCCGGTGGGGCGGCTCACCCCCGTCACCGTCGGCGGCGTCGTCGTGTCGAACGTGACGCTCCACAACCGCGACGAGATCGCGCGCCTCGGCGTGCGTCCGGGCGATCGCATCATTGTCCAGCGCGCGGGCGACGTGATCCCGCAAGTGGTCGAAAATCTGACCCGCGACGAGCCGCGCGAGCCATATGTCTTTCCCGATCATTGCCCGGTGTGCGGCAGCGAGGCGGTCGCCGAAGATGGCGAGGTCGATGTGCGCTGCACCGGCGGGCTGATTTGCAACGCGCAGAAGTTCGAGCGGCTTCGCCATTTCGTCAGCCGCGGCGCGCTCGACATCGAGGGGCTGGGCGAAAAGAGTATCGCCGAGTTTCTGGAGCTTGGCTGGCTCGAAAAGGGGCCGGCCGACATTTTTCGCCTGAAAAGCCACCGCGAAGAGCTGCTCGCGCGCGAGGGGTGGAAGGAAAGGTCGGTCGACAATCTGCTTGCCGCGATCGAGGCGAAGCGGCAACCCGACGCGGCGCGCCTGCTTTTCGGGCTTGGCATCCGCCATGTCGGCGCGGTGACCGCCCGCGACCTGCTGAAGGGCATTGGCGACATCGCGCGGCTGCCCGGAAAAGCCGCTGAACTCAGGGCATGGGTCGAAGCCAATCCGCGCATCGAGGGCGAATCCGAAGGCAAATATGCGGCGCGGCGACTGGAAGCGATCAAGGCGATCCTCGACGTGCGTGCCGACGGCATCGGCCCCGCGGTTGCAGAGGCTCTGGGCGATTTTTTCCACGAACCGCACAATCGCGTACTGTGGGACGATTTGCTTAGCGAGGTGTCGCCGCCGCCCTATGTCGTCGAAACGCGCGACAGCGAAGTGTCGGGCAAGACCGTCGTATTCACAGGCAAGCTCGAAACGATGAGCCGCGACGAGGCGAAGGCGCAGGCCGAAGCGCTCGGCGCGAAAGCCGCGGGCAGCGTCAGCGCCAAGACCGACCTGGTCGTCGCCGGCCCCGGCGCGGGGTCGAAACTCAAACAGGCTGCATCGCTCGGCATCCGCGTCATCGACGAAGCCGAATGGGCGGCGATCGTCGCGGCGGCGGGCTAAACACCTAGAGCGCGGCGTGCTGCTCCTGTTGCCGGCGCAGCCGGCGCTCGCGGCGCGGATGCTCGTGGCGCCGGGCTGGATGATCGAAAGCGACGCATCGAGGTCGATCACGGTGCGCATCTGTTCGGACCCTGCCAACCCCGCCGCGACGAGGAGGATTCCGATTGAGAGGGTCGGCGTACACGACAGCGCTGCGGACCCACGGCATGGCCGAGTCTGCGCGGCTCGATGCCAGTTTTCCGGTGAGGATATTTCCATGACAAAATAGCCGGCACACGCCGCTCTGCGCGGCGTGCCGGCTGAGCGTTGCGGCAAGAGGCCCGGCGCGCCTATAGTCGACAGCATGGCTTTTGTCCTTCGCCTGCTTCTCGCGCTCGCCGGGCTGTTGCTGACGCCTGCCGGTGCGGCGGCGGCGCGGGGGCCGGTCGTGCTCGCGGCGGCGAGCCTGCAGGAATCGCTCACCGAAGCGGCGAACGTCTGGGCGGCGCGGGGGCATCCGAAACCCCTGCTGTCCTTCGCCGCCTCGTCGGCGCTCGCGCGGCAGGTCATTGCCGGGGCGCCCGCCGACATCTTCCTCTCGGCCGACGAACCGTGGATGGATGCGGTCGCGAAGGCGGGCAGGCTCCGCGCGGGGACGCGAGTCAGGTTGGTCGGCAATCGCCTCGTGCTGATCGCACCCGCCGCGAGCAAGGTCCGGCTGACCCCGGCGCACGGCTTTCCACTCGCCCGAGCGCTCGGTTCCGGCCGTCTCGCCATCGCCGACCCCGATGCGGTGCCTGCGGGCCGCTATGCGAGGGCAGCGCTGGCGCATCTCGGCGTGTGGGGCAGCGTCGCGGGCAGGCTCGCGCCCGCCGAAAATGTCCGCGCCACGCTGGCACTCGTCGAGCGCGGTGCCGCGCCGCTCGGCATCGTCTATGCGACCGACGCGCACGCGTCGAAAGCGGTGCGGATCGTCGGCAGCTTTCCCGCCGCGAGCCACCCGCCGATCCGCTATCCGCTGGCGGTGCTGAAAACATCGCGGCACCGCGACGCCGCGGCCTTTCGTGCCTTCCTCTTGTCCAGCCAAGGCCGCGCGATATTTGCGCGCCACGGTTTTTCGGCGCCGTGATGCTGACCGCCGAGGAATGGGGGATCGTCGCATTGTCGCTCAAGGTCGGCGGGCTCGCGGTGCTCGCGACGCTGCCGCTTGCCTTCGTTGTCGCGTGGACGCTCGCGCGCTATCGTTTCCCCGGCCGGATGCTCGTCGATGCGCTCGTCCATCTGCCGCTGGTGTTGCCGCCGGTCGTCACCGGCTGGCTGCTGCTCATCGCTTTCGGGCCGCTGGGGCCGGTCGGTGGCTGGCTCGAACGCTGGTTTGGCCTTGCCCTGATGTTCCGCTGGACCGGCGCGGCGCTCGCGGCGGCGATCATGGCGCTGCCGCTGATGGTGCGCGCGATGCGGCTGTCTATCGAGGGGATCGACCGGCGGCTGGAGGGCGCGGCGCGGACGCTCGGGGCTGGGCGCTGGCACGCCTTTCGCACGATCAGCCTGCCGCTCGCGCTTCCGGGCATCCTCGCCGCGCTGGTGCTCGGCTTCGCGCGCTCGATCGGCGAGTTTGGCGCGACGATCACCTTTGTCTCGAACATTCCGGGCGAAACGCGCACGCTGCCGCTCGCCATCTATTCGGCGTTGCAGGTGCCGGACGGCGAAGCGACGGTGACGCGGCTCGCGCTTTTGTCGGTTGCCCTGTCGCTCGGTGCGCTGCTCGCCTCCGAATGGCTGGTGCGGCGCAGCCATGTCGGACGGCGCGCGCATGACGATTGAGATCGACGTCGAAAAACGACGTGGCGACCGCGTCATCGCCGCGCGCTTCTCAGCGGGGCCGGGGCTGACCGCGCTGTTCGGCCCGTCGGGTGTGGGCAAGACGAGCATATTCGACATGGTCGCCGGGCTGCTGCGCCCTGATCGCGGGCATATCCGCATCGGCGACCGTATTTTATTCGATGCCGAGACCGATCTGCCGCCCGAAGCGCGCCGCATCGGTTATGTCTTTCAGGACGGGCGACTGTTCCCGCACAGGCGGGTGCGCGCGAATCTTCTCTACGGCCACGCGCTTGCGCCGCAGGCGAACCGCTGGATGACGCTCGAAGAGGCGGCCGGCTTCCTCGGCATCGGCCATCTTTTCGACCGCTGGCCGCAAAGCCTGTCGGGCGGGGAGGCGCAGCGCGTCGCGATCGGTCGCGCGCTGCTCGCCGGTCCCGACATATTGCTGATGGACGAACCGCTCTCGTCACTCGACGCGGCGCGGCGCGGCGACATCATGGCGGTGATCGAGCGGATTCGCGACGAGCTTCGGCTCCCCATTCTCTACGTCAGCCACGATCACGCCGAGGTCGACCGGCTCGCAACATCGGTCGTCGCGATCGGCGAATAAGTTTCACATGAAACCATATTTGTGATAGAAGTCTGTCCATGGAAAGCCGGTTTACCCACGTCCACGAAACCCCGCCGCCGGGCGCCGCGGCCGACTGGACGATTTCGCAGAATTGGGACGCCTTCACCGCCGACGAACATGCGATGTGGGACCGGCTGTTCGCGCGCCAGTCGGCGATGTTGCCCGGCCGCGCGGCCGACGCATTTATGCGCGGCATCGACGTGCTCAAGCTGGAAAAGCCGGGCATTCCCGATTACCGCGAGCTCAACGCGCGGCTGATGGCGGCGACGGGGTGGCAGGTTGTCGCGGTGCCGGGACTGGTTCCCGACGACGTGTTTTTCGATCATCTGGCAAACCGGCGCTTTCCCGCGGGCAATTTCATCCGCACACCCGACCAGCTCGATTACCTCCAGGAACCCGACGTCTTTCACGACGTCTTCGGCCATGTCCCGATGCTCGCCGACCCGGTTTTCGCCGATTATATGGTCGCCTATGGCGAGGGCGGACTGCGCAGCCTGAAGTTTGATGCGCTCAAACAGCTGGCGCGGCTCTATTGGTATACGGTCGAATTCGGGCTGATCCGCGAAGCCGGCGGCCTGCGCATCTATGGCGCCGGGATCGTTTCCTCCTATGCAGAAAGCGTCTTCGCGCTCGACAGCGAGAGCCCGAACCGCCTCGGCTTCGACCTCGCGCGCGTCATGCGCACCGATTACCGGATCGACGATTTCCAGCAGAATTATTTTGTCATCGACAGTCTGGAACAGTTGCTCGACATAACCGTGAATACCGATTTCGCGCCGCTCTATGCCGCGAACGCCGCACTGCCGCCGATCCCCATTGCCGACATATTGCCGGACGACAAGGTGATCACGCGCGGCACCCAGGAATATGCCGCTGCGAAGGCCTGATACCGAAACGTCATTGCGAGCGTAGCGAAGCAATCGCCAGCTGTCGGAGAGGCCGTCGATAGCGGGAGATTGCTTGCTCGCTTCGCTCCTCGCAATGACGCTTTGTCACCAGTTCCCGAAACTCGCGTCCGCCGGGTCCGAACGGTGAAAGGCGCGCTCCTTGCGGCGCCAGCCATAGCGCCGCCGCTTCACCAATAGCAGGCACGGCCAGTCCGCGCTGCCGCCGCGTCCTGCCAGACGGAACCCCTGCGCACGATAGGCAGCCAGCACCGGCTCCATCTGCCGCGCGATCAGTCCGGCCAGGATCGCATGGCCGCCGGGCGCCGTTGCGGCGGCGATGTCGGGAGCAAGGGTGATGAGCGGCCCCGCAAGAATGTTGGCGATGACCAGATCATAGGGCGCACGGCGGCGGATCGCCGGATGGTCGGTCCCCGGCGCGACCGCCAAGGCCAACCGCCCACCGCCGCGCCCCAGCGGCACGCCGTTGACCGCGGCATTGTCGCGGGTGACAAAGATGCTCGCGGGGTCGATGTCCGACGCGATTACCCGCGCCCTCGGCCACAGCGCCATCGCCGCAAAGGCGAGCAGGCCGGTGCCGGTGCCGATGTCCGCTATGTTGCGTGGAGTTCCACCGCGCCGGGCGAGCCGGTCGAGCATGGCAAGACAGCCCGCCGTTGTGTCGTGCCCGCCAGTCCCGAAAGCCTGGCTCGCGTCGATCAGGAAGGGTGTGGTGCCGGGCGGCAAGCGGCCCGAATAGCTGCTGGTATGAACAAAGAAACGGCCCGCCCGGACGGGTTCGAGTCCCTGCTGACTGAGCGTTACCCAATCCTCGTCGGGCAGCCGCTCGACGATCGGCATTTCGTCCCTGGCGCTCGGGACGAGCGAGCGGAGCAGGTCCAGCAGGGCCGCGTCGGGTTTGTCATCCAGATAGGCGTCGAGCTGCCACAGCCCCGTATCCTCGTCGATCTCGCGCGTCACCACCACCGGGGGCGCGTCCAGCGCATCAAGCGCGGGAATCTCGCCCGACAGCGCCTCGGCCTCGGCGCGCGTACAGGGAAAGGAGACGATCCAGCTCATTCAGCGGACATAGCTGGCGCCGTTGATGTCGAGTATCGCGCCGGTCATCGACGCGGGCGCCTGCATCGCGCACCAGCGCGCCATTTCGCCGACCTCGTCCGGCATCGCGACACGGCCCAGCGGAATGTCGGCGAGCAATTTCTCGCCGCCGCGGCTTTCCAGATATTCGTCGGCCATGCCCGTCATCGTGAAGCCGGGGCAGATGGCAAAGGCGAGGATACCATCCCTGGCATAAGCGCGCGCGATCGTCTTGGTCATCGCGACCATGCCCGCTTTCGACGCCGCATAATGCCAGTGCACGGGGCTGTCGCCGCGATAGGCGGCGCGGCTCGCGATATTGACGATGCGGCCGCCCGATTGGCGCGCCTGCCAGTGCAACACCGCGCGGCGGCACAGCTGCGCGCTCGCGGTCAGATTTATCTGCATCGTGCGGTTCCAGTTCGCGAGCCATTCGGCATCGGTCGCGTCGAGGGGGTTCGCCTCGAACACCCCGGCGTTGTTGACGAGTATGTCGATACGGCCATCCAGTTGGTCGAGGCTCGTGTGCCACAGCCGGTCGGGGGTTGCCGGGTCGCCGAGGTCGCCGTCGGCGCTCGACAGGGCGACGATCTTCGTTGCGGTGGAGGTCAGCGCTTCGGCGATCGCCGCGCCGATGCCGCGGCTCGCGCCGGTGATCAGGATATGGGTTGGCATGACGCGGCTTTAGGCAGCGGGGCTGGGCTTGCCAAGCGGGCGCATCCGCAAACTCGTCATCCCGGCGAAGGCCGGGATCTCGCCGGTGCGTGAGAGGGCGAGGGTGAGATCCCGGCCTTCGCCGGGATGACGATGAAATAAGTGAGCTTACGCCACCCGGCTGCTGAACTCGCTCGCGGCCTGTTCCAGTTGCTGGAGTCGTCCGCCCATCTTGGCGAACTCCTGGCTCAGCACGCTGATCTCGGTCGCGACCATCCCCGAGTCGTTACGGATGCTCGCGATCGTCGACGACATCGAGTCGGCGGCGAGTGCCGTTTCGTCGACAGCGGCGGTGATCGACGTGACCGTCTGCGCCTGCGCATCCATCGCCTCGCGGATGCGCTGCGCCGAACGCTGGACGTCGACGATCGTTTGCTGGATCGATTGATTCGCGCTCACCGATCCGCGCGTGGCCTGCTGGATCGCGGCGATCTTGCCGGCGATGTCGTCGGTGGCGCGCGCGGTTTCGTTGGCCAGGCTCTTCACCTCCTGCGCGACGACGGCAAAGCCGCGGCCCGATTCGCCCGCGCGCGCCGCCTCGATCGTGGCGTTGAGCGCGAGCAGGTTGGTCTGTCCCGCAATTTCGCGGATCAGGCCCAGGATCGATTCGATCGATTCGGCGTGATGCGACAAGGCTTCCGACATGGCGACCGCTTCGCCCGCCTGTTCGGACGCGCGCGTCGCCACGCTGGCCGAAGCTTCGACTTCGCTGCGCGCATCCTCGATCGCGCGGATCAGGCCCGCGGCGGTGGAGGCGGCTTCGCGCATCGCCATCGCCGATTGTTCGGACGCCGCGGCGACTTCGCTGGTCTTGGCGATCATGCCTTTCGCGGCCTGGTCGGCCGAGGCGGCCTGCCTGGCAAGCCGCTCGCGTACGCCCTCGGTATCCTGCACCAGCGATGCGATCGAGCGGTCGAAATCGCGTGCCAGCGTCTGTCGTTCGCTGGAAATCACCGCGCGATCGAGCTTGCTCGCATAGCGCTGCATGATGTCGAACTCGAGCAGCGCGAGCCGGTTGATCGCGCTCGTCAGCCGTGCCAGCCGCTCCGCATCGCCGATACATGCTTCGACGACATATTCGATTGTCAGCCGCTGGCTTTCGGCGATGCACGACATGACCGATGCGAGCGGCATTTTGACGCGCCGCGCCATATGCGTGTTCTGGCAGGCGATCGTCGCGGCTTCCTGTCCGGCGGCGTCGGCATATTTGACCGACGCGTGGCGCGCACTGCCGCGGACATAGCTGTCGTAAAGCTCGCCTTCGACGCGGCGATCCATGTTCGGCAGCGCGTTGAAGGCATCCCAATAGGCGCGCGCGACGGCCTCTTCGCGGCCCGCGATGATCGCGTGGATTTCCGCGGCGTTGGCCGCCAGCCGTCCGTCGAGATCATAATAAGGAAAGCGTTCCGACATCAAAATCGGATCGATCTGTTGCTTGTGAATCGGATTGTCCTTCACCATGATCCCATCCCTGGTCGATCCAAAGCCGCGCGGGTCTTCGCCCCCTTGCGTCCCACGAAACTGGTGAACGGGATATGCGGCAAGACTGGTAAATTGACCGTTAACCGGCGGCGGACACCGGATAACCCTCGAACGCCTTGATCGTGCGCAGCGCAAAGGCGCTGTGCATCGCGGCGACACCGGGCAGGCGCGACAGGCAATGGCGGTGCAGCCGGTCGAAATCGGCGACGCTGCGCGCCGCGACGCGCAGCCGGTAGTCGGAGGCGCCCGACAAGAGCTGGCATTCCAAAATCTCGTCGAAACTTTTGACCGCGCTCTCGAACGCGGTCAGCGCCTCCTCGCTCTGCGAGGTGAGGCTGATATCGACGAACACGTCGAGCCCCAGCCCGATGCGTTCGGGCGACAGGCGCGCCGCATAGCCGGTGATGATCCCCTGGGCTTCGAGTGCGCGGATGCGGCGATGGCAGGCCGACGGCGACAGCCCGACGATCTCGCCGAGTTCGGCGGCAGGTTTTGGTCCCTCGCGCTGAAGCAGATGGAGCAGCTTTGCATCGATCCGATCAATCATTGTGCGCGAAACCCCGATATGGCGGCAAAATCTTGCACATTTGTGCCGGACCGAAGGATCATATGCAAGCACCTCGCGGCGCTTTGCTGCTATTCTCGTCTGATCGCTCCGCGTGCCGGCCGGGCGCGCTGCGGGCGAGGATATTGGAGAGCAAGATGATCATCGGCACCCCCAAGGAAATCAAGAATCACGAATATCGCGTCGGGCTGACCCCCGAAAGCGCGCGCGAGCTCGTCGTCCACGGACACCGCGTGCTGGTCGAAACCGGCGCGGGTGAGGGGATTGGCGCACACGACCGCTACTATGTCGAAGCGGGCGCCGAGATCGTCCAGAGCGCCGATGATATTTTTGCGGGCGCCGACATGGTCGTGAAGGTCAAGGAGCCGCAGCCGGTCGAGCGCGCGATGCTGCGCGAGGGACAGATCCTCTATACCTATCTTCACCTTGCCCCCGACCCCGACCAGACGCGCGACCTGATGAAGTCGGGCGCGGTGTGCATCGCTTATGAAACGGTCACGAGCCCGCACGGCGGCCTGCCGCTCCTGAAGCCGATGAGCCAGGTTGCGGGGCGCATGTCGATCCAGGCGGGGGCGACCGCGCTTGAAAAGGCGCACGGTGGCCGCGGCGTACTATTGGGCGGCGTCCCCGGCGTCGCGCCGGGCAAGGTGTGCGTGATCGGCGGCGGGGTCGTCGGCTTCAACGCCGCGCAGATGGCGGCGGGGCTCGGCGCCGACGTCACCATCCTCGACCGCGATCCCGAAGTGCTCGAGCGCGTCGGCACCTTTTTCGAAGCGCGGGCGAAGACGCGCTTCTCGAATCGCGCGAACCTTGCCGAATGCGTCGCCGAGGCCGATCTGGTGATCGGCGCCGTGCTGATCCCCGGCGCCGAGGCGCCCAAGCTCGTCAACCGCGAGATGCTCGGCACGATGCGCCCCGGCTCGGTGCTCGTCGACGTCGCGATCGATCAGGGCGGCTGTTTCGAAACCAGCCATGCGACCACCCATGCCGACCCGACCTATGTGATCGACGGCATCGTCCATTATGCGGTCGCGAACATGCCGGGCGCGGTCGCGCGCACCAGCACCTATGCGCTCAACAACGTCACCCTGCCGCACGCGCTGCGCATCGCCGACCTGGGCTGGAAAGAGGCATTGCGCCGCGATCCGCATCTTTTGCAGGGTTTGAACGTATGGAATGGTAAGGTGACGTTCGAAGCCGTAGCGGAAGCGATCGGAACCGATTATGTGCCTGTCGAACAGGCACTCGACTGACGACAAGGACCATGAAGCCAGATGACCGACCAAGCCCCGCCGCCCGCCGACGACGAAGCCCAGGAAAATGAAGTGCTGCGCGCCGCGCGCGAGCTGCAACAGCAGCGCGAGGCGGCCGAAGCCGCCGAGGCCGCTGACAAGGAGGCGGGCAAGTCCAGACGCGGCTGGAAAACCGCGGCGGCGGCGGGGCTCGGTATTGGCTCGGCGGCGGTGATCGCGGCGCTGCTCTACGCCAATCGCGGCAAGATCAAATAGCACCCGGCGCGCCCCGGACCTGAAAACAAGAAAAGGGCGGCCATCATGCCGCCCTTTTCTGTGCGTGGAGCCGATGGATCAGGCCGCCTGTTGCAGCGCCTCGATCGCAGACGTTGCGCGCGCGATTGCCCCGCCGTCCATCATCTGCTGGTCGGCGGCGATGATCGTGACATCGGTGATGCCGACAAAGCCGAGCACATGGCGCAGGTATCCGGTCGCAAAATCATGGTCGCTGCCGACGGGCACACCGCCCGACGCGACGACCAGCCAGGCCTTCTTGCCCTTCAGCAGCCCTTCGGGACCGGCTTCGGTATAGCGGAAGGTGCGGCGGGCGCGGGCGATCAGGTCGACCCACGCCTTCAGCGCCGCGGGGATCGCGAAATTATAGACGGGCACGCCGATGACGATCGTGTCGGCGGCTTCGAGTTCGGCGATCAGCTCGTCGGAGCTGGCGAGCGCGGCCTTCTGCTCGTCGTTGCGCTCGGCCTCGTCGGTGAAATTGGCGCCGACCCAGCTTTCGGTCAGCAGCGCGGGCGGGGTGAGCGCAAGGTCGCGGGTGGTCACCGCCGCACCATAGCCCTGTTCGACAAGGCGGGCGACGAGCTGGTCGGTCAGCTGGCGCGTGGTCGATCCGCTGGTGCGGGCGCTGGCGTCGATACGAAGGATATTGGACATCATCTTACTCCTTGGGTTCAAGCGGGGAGAGGGGGGTGCCGCGAGCCGGGGGGCAACTCGCGGCACCGGGTGGGCCACCGTCAGGGAGGGACGTCGGCGGCCCGGGGGGGGGCGTTACAGGCTGTCGACGAGGACCAGTTCGGCGTCGTCGATCGCTTCGACCTCGATCATCCCGACATCGCGCAGCGCGATGCCGTCGCGGGGATCGGCGTCGTGGCCGTTGACGCGGATGCGACCCTTGGCGGCGACCAGATAGGCGTGGCGTCCGGCTTCGAGGTCATAGGAGACGCTCTCACCGGCGTTCACCGCCGCTGCGGCGACGCGGGCGTTGGCGCGGATCGGCAGCGCGTCGCCATCGCCTTCGATTCCGCTCGCCAGCGTCACGAACTGGCCCGACCTATCGGCCTTGGGAAACTGGCGTGCGCCCCAGCAGGGGTTGCCGCCCGCCTGATCGGGGATGATCCAGATCTGGAACAGCGTCGTCTCCTCATCCTCGAGGTTGAACTCGCTGTGGGTGACGCCCGTGCCCGCGCTCATCACCTGGACGTCTCCCGCTGCGGTGCGGCCGACGTTGCCCATGGAGTCGCGATGGCTGATCGCGCCGGTGCGGACATAGGTGATGATTTCCATGTCGCGGTGCGGATGCGGGGGGAAACCCGCCTGCGCCGCGATGCGATCGTCGTTCCACACGCGCAGCGCGCCCCAGCCCATGCGGTCGGGGTCGTGATAGTTGGCGAAGGAAAAATGATGGCGGGCGTCGAGCCAGCCATGGTCGGCGTGGCCCAGCGTGTCGAACTTGCGAATGTCGATCATGGCCGTGTCCTTTCTCTGCCGCCGCCGGGCCGGGGTGCCCGGCGGCGTTCATCGGTTGAGGACAAAATAGGGATTGGGATCGTTTCTGAAATAGCATAGACGGAAAATCATCGTTTCCATATTGATCGTCATTGCGAGCGAAGCGAAGCAATCTCCAGCTATCGGTCTTGGGCAAGGACGAAAGCTGGAGATTGCCGCGTCGCCTGCGGCTCCTCGCAATGACGAACAGGTGGGTAGGAGATAGTTGATGGCGCTTCCCGATTATGAAGGCTGGGCCTGTTTCGTTGCGGTCGCCGACGGCGGCAGCTTCACCGCGGCGGCTGCCGCGCTCGGTCTGTCGAAGGCGACCGTGTCGAAGGCGGTGACGCGGCTCGAGACGTCGCTTGGCATCACCTTGTTGCACCGAAGTTCGCGCGTTGTCGCGGTGTCGACGGCGGGGGCGGGGCTGCTCGACGAAGCGCGCGCGATGGTCGCCGCGGCGACCGCGGCCACCGAGGCGGCGCGCGGCGACCGGCTCGACCTCGCCGGCCCGATCCGCCTTGCCGCGCCGATGAGCTTCGGGATCAAGGTGCTTGGCCCGGTGCTCGCCGCCTTTCTCGACCGCCATCCCGCAGTCGAGATCGACCTGTTGCTCAGCGACGCGCGCAACGACCCGATCGCCGAGGGCATCGACCTCACGCTGCGCATCGCGCCGCTCGCCGATTCCAGCCTGCTGGCGCGCACGATCGCGCCCGTCGCGGCGTCGCTGATCGCCAGCCCCGCCTATCTCGAAAAGCACGGCACACCCCGGCATCCGCTCGACCTCGCGCGCCATCGCCTCATCGGCTACGGTCATCGCCAGCGCGCGATGCCGCTCCATTTCTCGCGCGAAGGCGAAGAAGCGACGGTGCTGCCGACCGGGCCGCTGTTCGCGAACAATGGCGATGTGATGGTGCCGATGATCGTCGCGGGGAGCGGCATTGCGGTGCTGCCCGATTTCATCGCGGCGGAGGAACTCGCCGCGGGCACCGTGGTTCCGATCCTCACCGACTGGTCGCTGCCGCAGTCGTATCTGCACCTTCTCTCGCCGCCCTCGCGGCTGCGTCCGGCGCGGGTGCGCGCCTTTTCGGATCATCTCGTCGATACGCTGAAAGGCTCGTGCCGTGGCGCCAACGAGCGCTATGCGGCGCTCCGAAAGGGGTGAAGGTCTGCGCCGCGACTGTTGCAAATAGGGCGCGACTCGTGGATTCCTGCGGGTTAAATCAAAATTAACCTTTTCCCTTCATTGCTTTCATGGTTAATGTTCCGGCAGTCCTGCAACGGGGGTTGGTCGGTGACATCCTTGATGATCATGCGATCGGTTCGCGGGATCATCGTGGGAAACAGTCAAGGGGTGCCCAATGCGCGTACTGCTGATCGAGGACGAGCCGACGACCGCGAAAGCGATCGACACGATGCTCACGACCGAGGGCTTCAACGTCTACACCACCGATCTGGGCGAAGAGGGCCTCGATCTGGGTAAGCTCTATGATTACGACATCATCCTGCTCGACCTGAATCTGCCCGACATGCACGGCTATGACGTGCTCAAGAAGCTCCGCACCGCCAAGGTGCAGACGCCGGTGCTGATCCTGTCGGGCATTTCGGAAATGGACAGCAAGGTGCGTTCGTTCGGCTTCGGCGCCGACGATTATGTCACCAAACCCTTCCACCGCGACGAACTGGTCGCCCGCATTCACGCGGTCGTCCGCCGGTCGAAAGGCCACAGCCAGAGCGTTATCAAGACGGGCAAGCTCGCGGTCAATCTGGATACCAAGACGGTCGAAGTCGACAGCATCCGGGTGCATCTGACCGGCAAGGAATATCAGATGCTGGAGCTGCTCAGCCTGCGCAAGGGCACCACGCTTACCAAGGAAATGTTCCTGAACCACCTGTACGGCGGCATGGACGAGCCCGAGCTGAAGATCATCGACGTCTTCATCTGCAAGCTGCGCAAGAAGCTCGCACTGGCGTGCGGCGGCGACAATTATATCGAGACGGTCTGGGGCCGCGGTTATGTCCTTCGCGACATCGACGACGAAGGCAATGAGGTGCGCCGCGTAGCCTGACGCCGCGCGCACCGCACACAAGTTAACCGAGGGAAGCCGGCGCGGAGCAATCCGCGCCGGTTTTCCTTTTGAGCCAATATCATGTCATCGCGCTCTAACGACCGATCGCGGCCTGAAGCGATCCTCCCCCAAGGGGGAGGGGGAGCGAGCGGGAAAGGAACGCGCGGGGCGCGTTGCTTCCCGCGAGGCCGCAGGGTGGTGGAGGGGTACAGGAGGTTGTACGCAGCGCTCGGCACCGCATACCCCTCCACCATGCCTTCGATGGTCCCCCTCCCCGTGCCGGGGAGGAGCGCTTCAGTCCACTCACCACCCCAAAACCGCCGCCTGGCAACGAAAAAAGGGCGGCCGTCCTGCCGGACGCCGCCCTTGATCCTGTGTGTCCGAAAGCGCGTCTTACGCGTCTTCCAGTTCCTCGTCGGTCGTCACCGGGCCCGAATCCTGACCCTTGGCGCCCATGTCGCGGTCGACGAATTCGATGATCGCGATCGGCGCGGCGTCTGACGCGCGGATGCCCGCCTTGATGATGCGTGTATAGCCGCCGTTACGGTCCTTGTAGCGCGCCGCAAGCACGTCGAAAAGCTTGGCAAGCTGCGCTTCGTCCATCAGGCGGCTCATCGCGAGGCGGCGGTTGGCGAGGCCCCCGCGCTTCGCCAGCGTGACGAGTTTTTCGACATAGGGACGCAGTTCCTTCGCCTTGGCGACGGTCGTCGTGATCTGCTCATGCTTGATGAGCGAGGCCGACATGTTGCGGAACATCGCCGTGCGGTGCGCGCTGGTGCGCTGCAGCTTCCGGCCACCCGATTTATGACGCATAATCCATTCCTTCGTTTGTCAGAGGGGCCGTGTGAGGTACCCCAAGCCAGGTCGATTGCGGGTCGACCCATTCCCGTTGACTTCCCTCTCCCGTCGGGAGAGGGTTGCGAAGACTTGGCGGCTTGTCCGCCTGGTCGCAGCTGGGTGAGGGGATCGGCCCTGTCGCGAGAACGCGGAACCCCTCATCCAACTTCGCCTAGCCGACCAGTCGGCAAGGCTGCGTATCCTTCTCCCGACGGGAGAAGGTTTGGTTTTTAACCCAGCAGCTCCTGCTCCAGCTTCTTGGCCATTTCCTCGATATTCTCGGGTGGCCAGCCGGGGATGTCCATGCCCAGACGCAGGCCCATCGACGACAGCACTTCCTTGATTTCGTTCAAGGACTTGCGGCCGAAGTTCGGCGTGCGGAGCATTTCGGCTTCGGTCTTTTGAACGAGGTCACCGATATAGATGATGTTGTCGTTCTTCAGGCAGTTGGCCGAGCGGACCGACAGTTCAAGCTCGTCGACCTTCTTGAGCAGGAAGCGGTTGAGCTGGTTGACGTCGGACTCGTCGCTGGCGGCCGAGGGGGCCGCCATGCCGATCAGGCCGCTGTCGCTCATCGCTTCTTCGAAGTGGACGAAGACCTGGAGCTGATCCTGCAGGATGCGTGCGGCGTAAGCGACAGCATCTTCGGGCGTCACCGTGCCGTCGGTTTCGACGGTCAGGTTCAGCTTGTCATAGTCCAGTTCCTGCCCGATGCGGGCATTGTCGACCTTGTAGGCGACCTGGCGCACCGGCGAATAGAGCGAGTCGACCGGGATCAGGCCGATCGGCGCATCGGCCGGGCGGTTGGCGGTCGCGGGGACATAGCCTTTGCCGGTGTCGGCGACGAGCTCCATGTTGAGCGTCGCGCCTTCGTCGAGATGGCAGATGACATGGTTCGGGTTCATCACCTTGATGTCGCCCGACACCATGATGTCGCCCGCCTTGACCGTCGCCGGGCCCGTCGCCGAAAGCTGGAGCCGCTTCGGCCCTTCGCCCTCCATCTTGAGCGCGATCTGCTTGACGTTCAGGACGATGTCGGTGACGTCTTCGCGCACACCGGCAAGGCTCGAAAACTCGTGCAGCACATTTTCGATCTTGATCGAGGTGATCGCCGCGCCCTGGAGCGACGAGAGCAGCACGCGGCGCAGCGCGTTACCCAGCGTCAGGCCGAAACCGCGCTCGAGCGGTTCGGCAACGAAGGTCGCCTTGCGCTTGCCGTCGCCGCCGGTCTTGATTTCCAGGTTGCTGGGCTTCTTCAATTCCTGCCAGTTCCGGATGTTGACAGTCATGGATTTCCCTTTGCTAGTGGCGGGACGGATGGGGGTCGGCCATCGGTCCAGCGAGGAGGTCTGGTCGGGCGGCGCTCCGGTGTTGGAGCGCGCCCGAAAGCACGTCAGACGCGGCGACGTTTGGCCGGGCGGACGCCATTGTGCGGGATCGGTGTCACGTCGCGGATCGACGTGATGTGAAAACCGACGGCCTGCAGCGCACGCAGCGCCGATTCACGGCCGGCGCCGGGGCCCTTGACTTCGACTTCCAGCGTGCGGACGCCATGTTCGGCGGCCTTCTTGCCCGCGTCTTCGGCGCAGACCTGCGCCGCATAGGGAGTCGATTTGCGGCTGCCCTTGAAGCCCATCATGCCGGCGCTCGACCAGGCAATCGCATTGCCCTGTGCGTCGGTGATGGTGATCATCGTATTGTTGAAGGTCGCGTTGACGTGGGCCACACCCGACGAGATATTCTTGCGTTCGCGCCGACGAAGGCGCTGCGGTTCACGAGCCATGATGAAATCCTAACCTAAATCCGTAAAGCGGGCCGGGGCGCAGCCGCAGAGGGCGGCCACCGGCTCGGAAAACCGGCTTACTTCTTCTTGCCGGCGATCGGCTTGGCCTTGCCCTTGCGGGTGCGCGCATTGGTGTGCGTGCGCTGGCCGCGAACGGGGAGGCCCTTGCGATGGCGCAGGCCGCGATAGCAGGCGAGGTCCATCAGGCGCTTGATGTTCATCGCCGTGTTGCGGCGAAGGTCGCCCTCGACCGTGTGGTCGGCGTCGATCGTTTCGCGGATCTGCAGGACTTCGGCGTCCGACAGGTCCTGCACGCGGCGACCGTGGTCGATGCCCAGCTTGTCGGCGATGTCAACGGCGGTCTTGCGGCCGATGCCGTGGATATAGGTGAGCGCGATGATCACGCGTTTGTTGGTGGGCAGGTTGACGCCCGCGATACGTGCCATTGGTAACTTTCTCCTGCTCCACAGGGCGCGCTGGCAAACGGCCCCATCTCAAAGCGTCTGATTTCCAACGCAAAAAACGGACCACGAACGCGCCGCTGCGCTTCGCCGTCCGGTCAGGCTGTCGGAATGGAAGGGCAACTAGGCTGAGTCGCACCGATTGTCAAGCAAAGCGCGGCGGCTTGGCGGCCGGGGCGCTCTTTTTCATCCGTTTCCGGTGCCGGTCCGGTCAGCCTTCGGCTGTCAGCGCGACCGCGCGGTCGTGCAGGCGCGCGACGACGGCGCGGTGGATGCCGGGCGCGCAGGCGATGACGCCGAACGCCTGTGCGCGTGGGGTGTTGAAGACGAGGGGTTTTCCAAAGGCGTCGCTCACCGCCGCGCCTGCCTCGGTCGCGATCAGGGCGGCGGCGGCGACGTCCCATTCAAAGCCCCAGCGCAGCGTCGCGACCAGGTCGGCGCGGTCGTCGGCGACGAGCGCCATGCGCAGCGCGATGCTGTTCGGCTTCGTCACCATGATGAGGTCGCGGTCGATCCGCGGCAGGCTGTCGGCGGGCACGCGCGCGCCGTCGAAGATCATGCGGCGGCTGGCGCGCAGCGTTTCGCCGTTCAGTGTCGCGCCCTTGCCGCTTTGCGCGACCCATAATTCGTCGAGCGCGGGGGCATAGAGCACGCCCAGTTCGGGCTGGCCGTCGACGATCAGCGCGACCGAAACGCACCAGCCGGGGCGGCCGCGGATGAAATCGCGCGTGCCGTCGATCGGATCGACGCACCACATGGCGCGGCATGCGAGGCGATCCTCATTGTCGGCGGTTTCTTCGGACAACCAGCCGGCCTCGGGCACCATCGCGCCGAGCACGGCCTTCAGCCGGGCATCGACCGCGAGGTCGACGTCACTGACCGGATTGTCGTGCGACTTGTGCCAGACATCGACCGCCTTGCCTTCGCCGCGCCAGCGCGCCATCGCCATGTCGCCGACCTCGCGCGTCGCGGCGATCACCGCTTCGAGGTTGCGGCCGGGCACGACGGTCTCAGCTCGACGCGACGGTCATGCCGTCGATGCGCAGCGTCGGGGCGTTGGTGGCATGGCGGAATATAAGGTCGTCGGCGGGGATCAGCGCCGCAAACATGTCGACCAGATTGCCCGCGACGGTGAACTCGGCGATCGGTTCGGCAATCGCGCCGCCGCGGATCATGAAGCCCGACGCACCGCGGCTATAGTCACCCGTCACCGGATTGACGCCATGCCCGATCAGTTCGGTGACATAGATGCCCTCGGCGACGCCCGCCATCAGTTCGGCGGGGCTTTGCGCCCCGGCCGCCAGATGAAGATTGCTCGCCGCGACCCCCGACGCGCCACCGCCGCGGCTCGCATGGCCCGTCGGCGTCAGGCCGAGCTGGCGTGCCGATGCGCTGTCGAGCAGCCAGCCGGTGATCCTGCCGTCCGCCACGATGTCGCGCGCCGCGGTCGGCAGGCCTTCGCCGTCGAAGGGGCGGCTGCGCAGGCCGCGTGGCCGGCGCGGTTCGTCGCGGATGATAATGCTGCTGTCGAACAGCATGTCCTTTTCCTTGCCGATCAGGAAGCTCGTCCCGCGGGCGATTGCGGGGCCGGCGATCGCGGCGAGCAGATGGCCGACGATCCCGCCGCTGACGCGCGGGTCGAAAAAGACCGGCAGCTTGCCGTTCGGCGCCTTGCCCGGTTCCAGCCGCGCGACGGCGCGGGCCCCCGCGCGCGCGCCGATGTCGGCGGCGCTTTCGAGGTCGGTCAGGTGGTGCGCGCTGTGCCAGGCATAGTCGCGCTGCATCGCGGCGCCTTCGCCCGCGATCACGCTCGCCGACAGGCTGTGGCCGCTCGATCCATAGCCGCCCGCAAAGCCGTGGCTCGTCGCGAGGGCGAAGCGCGTGCGGCTGTGGCTCGCGCTGCCGCCTTCGCTGTTGGTCACGCCCGCGACCGCACGCGCGGCGTCTTCGACCGCCAGCGCGGCTTCGCGCAGCGCCGCAGGATCGGCCTCGCTGCCGTCGTCGAGGTCGAGGTCGGGCACCGCGCCCCTGAACAGCAGGTCGGCGGGCGCGAGGCCTGCATAGGGGTCTTCGGGTGCTTCGCGCGCCATTGCAACGCAGCGTTCGACGAGCCTGGCCAGCTCGCCCGCATCCATGTCGGCGGTCGAGACGCTGGCGCTGCGCTGCCCGACAAAGACGCGCAGCGAAATATCCTGCCCCTCGGATCGCTCGACATCTTCGAGCGCGCCCAGGCGCATCGTCACCGATGTTGCGGCGTTGCAATAATAAAGCGCGTCGGCGGCGTCGGCGCCCGCCTTGGTTGCGGCGTCGCACAGCATCTGCGCGCGGTCGAGGGCTTGGGAAACGGAGAGCATCGCCGCGCCCTATACGGCGCGCGAACAAAAATCAAAAGATGGCGGGAAACTCAGCCCGCGATGGCGGCGATCGCCTCGGTCGCGGCCATCGCGCCGCTGATCCACAGAAAGGGCAGCGTCAGCGCGGCGATCCACAGGCGGCGGACGTCGCGGCGAAACCGCGCGTGAAGGCCCCAGCTGGCAAGCGCCTGACGGCTGAGGTGATACCAGCGGCGTTCGGTCGAGCGCGCGACGGGAAGCGCGAGCGCGAGCAGGATCACGAGCGCGACGACGATATAGGCGGACGGAGCACCCGCAGCGATGGCGCTGGTGACAAGCCAGATCTGGAGCGCGGCGAAAGCCAGAAGAGCGGCGGCGGCGTGCCAGGTCATCCGGCGACCAAGGCTCCGCGCGGGCGGAACGCTTGCAGTCGAGCGGCGCCAGAGGCGCGGTCCGAACGTCGATGCCATGTTTCAGCCTCCCCGGCCGGCGATTCCCAGAACCGCCACGATTTGCCCCAAAAAATCCCAAGTCAAGACAGGTTGGCAGCGATTCGTTAATTTTTTCACTCGATTCACCGCAAAAACGCGACGGCATCGCGCCAAGGCGCACCGATCTGGCCGATCAGCGGCAGTGGCGCCCCGGCGGGCGGCGGAAAGCGAAGGTGTTCGAGGCCGCGACCCTGCGCTATGGCTGCGGCGGGACGGGTAGCTCGCTTGCGTCCGCCTCGCTGTCCGGCGAGGCGGGCGCCGGTGCTTCGCCGCTTGCCTGGCGTTCGAGTTCGGCGGCGGCTTTCTGCCGCTCCTCCAGCGCGCGTTCTTCCGCGACGACCGCGGCTTCGACCTCGGCGGCGGCGGCGTCGATGCCGGCGAGGCGCCTCGCGCGCTCGTCGGCGATCATCGCCTGCCAGTCCGTCTTGTCGGCGGCGCGCCGTTCGGCGCGGGCGCCCGCGACGAGGGCCTGCGTGCAGCCGGTAAAGCCGCCAAGCCCGGTCGGTGAGCAGCTGTCGGTGCCGAAACGCCCGACACGCTCAAGCGCGACGACCTTGTTCGCCCAGGCTTCGTTGCGCGGGTCGAGCGGATTGCCGCGCAGAATCGGCGGAACGCGATAGCGCTCGCTCTCCGGCAGGCGGTTGCACACGACGATCTCGTCGGCGCTCGACGCTTCGCATTTGTCCTCGCCGTAAACGATGACCTGGTTGATCTTTTCGCCTTCGACCGCGGATTCCTGCGCGGCGGCGGGCAGGGCGGCGGCGCTGCCGGCGAGGATCAGCGCGAAGAGAGGGAGGCGGGTCATCGGATCATCCTTTGTCGTTTCGGGCGTGATGCCATGGGCTGGCTGCACCGACAATGAACATCTTTCTTCGTTCACATCGGCCGTAGGGTCAGGACCCTAAATACGCTTCGACAGCGCGATCGCCGCGCGGCACCCGGCGCGGATCGCGAGGCTGAGCAGCGGATAGCCGGGCGCGCGCTCCGCCCCGGCCTTGAGCGCGGCGTCCCTATGCTCCAGCTCCTCGGCGCGGAAATCCGCGACCGCCGCGCTGAGCTCGGGATCGCTGTCGCCCAGTTCGTCGAGTTGTTGCCGGTAATGGCGGTCGATCTCGGTCTCGACCGCGGCGGTACAGGCCATGGCGGCGCGCGGTCCCATCGCGGCAGTGGCCGCCCCCAGCGCAAAGCCCGCAACGTTCCAGAAGGGCTGGAGCGCGGTCGGGCGCACGCCGCGCCGCGCGATCATTGCGTCGAAAAATGTGCGGTGGCGCTCTTCCTGTTCGGCCATATGGGCGATTTCGCGCGCCATCGGATGCCGGTCGCCCATCACGGCGAGCTGGCCGGCATAGATGCGCGTCGCGCCAAATTCGCCCGCCTGGTCGACGCGGATCATCGATGCGGTGCGCTTATCGGTCATGCCGCCGATGTGCGCCCGGCGCGCAGCAAGGTCAAGACGAGCGTGGCGGCGCCGAACGAGAAGATCGCGTTAAAGCCCGCCAGCGAGATGCCGAACAAGGACCATTGCACCGCGTCGCAGCGGACGAGCGGCGCGTCCATGATCGATTCGAGCGTCACCGGCCCGCCGGTGCCGGTCGCGCAGGTGGTGATGCCTTCCCAGAAGCCATATTCCACCCCGGCGTGGAACACCCCGATCGTGCCGCTGACGGCAATGGCGGCGGCGGCGAGCAGGGTGAGCGCGCGCATGGCCCCGGCATTGCGGTGCAGCAGCAGCGCGAGCAGCGCGAGCAGGATCGCCGCCTGATGCGGCCAGCGCTGCCAATAACACATTTCGCAAGGGTGAAGGCCAAAGCCGAATTGCGACACCAGCGCGCCGCCATAGAGGAACAACGGCGCCGCCAGCGCGACGAGGGGAGCGGCCAGGCGCGATGTCAGCATGGTGGAACCTCGGAATCCCGCCGGTGCGTCAGGTTGCAAGGTCGAGATCCCGGCCTGCGCCGGGATGACGGGGCGGGAAGCATGGCGTCAGTTGCGGCGCGCCGGCTTCGCGGCCGGCTTGGCCGCCGCGGCCATGCGCGGCGTTCCAGGGCCGATCCGGCCTATCGTCTGCAACGCATAGTGCAACTGGAAATCCTCGATCCCCTTGGCCTTCAGCTCGTCAGCGGTCGCGGTGAAGCGCGGGTCGGGCGTTTCATCCTTTTCAATGAGGCCGTTGTCGACCTTTTTCTCGTTGATCAGGTGACGGCGCAGGTCGCTTTCGCGGAACTTGGGGCGCGACGCATAATCGGGGTCGCTGAGCTGCGGCACCTTGATGTCGGGTTCGATCCCGCCTTCCTGCACGCTGCGCCCCGACGGCGTGTAATAGCGCGCGGTGGTCAGCCGCAGCGCGGTGGTGTCGCTGAGCGGGAGCACCGTCTGCACCGACCCCTTGCCGAAGCTGCGTTCGCCCATGACGACCGCGCGATGCTGGTCCTGCAGCGCGCCGGCAACGATTTCGGATGCCGAGGCCGAGCCGGCGTCGATCAGCACGATCACCGGCGCGCCGGCGGCCAGATCGCCCGGTTCGGCGAAATAGCGTTCGATGTCGCCCTTGCGGCGTCCGCGCTGCGACACGATCTCGCCGCGTTCGAGGAACAGGTCGCTGATCCCGACAGCTTCGTCGAGCAGCCCGCCGGGGTTCGAGCGGAGGTCGAGCACCCAGCCGCGCGGTTTTTTGCCGAGCGATTTTTCGACCGCCATCATCGCGGCCTTGAGGTCGGTGGTCGCGTCGGCCGAGAAGCTGGTGACGGTGAGCACGCCGACATCGCCCCTGACCTCCCATTTCACGGGTTTGAGGTCGATGATCTCGCGCGTCAGCGTCATCTCGATCGGCTTGTCCTGGCCTTCGCGCACGATCGTGATGTCGATCGGCGTCCCCGGCCGTCCGCGCATCTGTTCGACCGCCTCGTCGAGCGTCAGCCCGAAGATCAGCTCGTCGTTGATGTGAGTGATGAAATCGCCCGCCTTGATCCCGGCGCGCGCGGCGGGCGTGTCGGCGGTCGGCGCGATCACCTTGACCACGCCGTCTTCCATCGTCACCGACAGGCCCAGCCCGCCATATTCGCCATCGGTCTGGGTGCGCAGGTTCGAAAATCCGCGTGCGTCGAGATAGCCCGAATGCGGGTCGAGGCTGGCGAGCATCCCGTTGATCGCGCCCTCGATCAGCTTGGCATCCTCGACCGGTTCGACATAGTTGGACTTCACTTCCAGATAGACGTCCATGAAGCGCGCGATTTCTTCCTGCGTCTTCGAATCGACGGTGGCCATTGCGCCGGTCGCGAGCGGAACCAGCGCCAGCGTCGAAAGCGCGGCGGCGCCCTGCCACAGCGCGAAGCGGCGTTTCGGGGACGCGGTGGTTTTGGTCGTGTCGGTCATATCAGTCTTTCACTCGGGCGAGAGCCATGCCGCGCTATAAACCCCGGTGCTCCATCATCCTATGCAAATCTGCGTGGGTCAAGCGGGGGTCTCGATCCGGGGCAACCATCGAACGGGGAATTAATGGGTCCTGACCCTAATCCCCTTCCCGGCACCACGTCCCCGAGCGCCATCGACGCCGCGCCTTCCCGCTTCGCTCGAACGCGCGTCACCTCTGCACTCGGAAATGCGAAAGAGCGATGAGCTATCCGATCATCGCGACGATATCGACCGGGCGGCCTGCACGGCGCAGTTCGACGGTGATGCGGCTGTCGTCCGATCCGGCGCGCCCGACCGGCGCCCCGGCCTCGACCGTATCGCCAACCCCCACCGACAGCGCGATCATCCCGGCGAGCAGCGAGATCCAGCCGCCGCCATGGTCGATGATGACGATCTTGCCATAGCCCCGATAATCGCCCGCAAAGCTCACGCGACCGGGCGCGGGGGCGACGACCTGCCCCCCCGGTCGCGCCGCGACGGTGATGCCGCGCGACCGCACCCCGCTTTCGTTGACCTCGCCCAGCCCGGTGACGATGCGCCCGACGACCGGCAGGCGATAGGCGGTGGCGGTGAGGCCGACCTCGCGCGTGGCGGGCGGGGCGAGAGGGTCGACGCTCCCCGCCTCGGGATCGCGCGGACGCGGCAGCGGCCCTGCCAGCGCCGCCAGTTCGGCACGCACCAGCCCGTCGGCTTCGAGCGCATCCATCAATTCGACGATGTCGCGCGCCTTTTCGCCAAGCCCCAGCGCGCGGTCGGCCTCGAGCCGCGCGCTGCTCATCAGGTCGCGCGAGCGCAACCGCCCCTCGTTCTCGAGGCGCGTCAGCGCGGCGCGGCGCGCGGCGAGCCGCGCCCTGCTTGCCGCCAGCGCGTCGAGCGCGATCGCCTGTTGCCGCCGCGCGGTGTCGAGCAGAGTGAGTTCGCGGCGGACCCCGGCGGTGCGCCGCGCGATCACCGGCATCGCGGCGTCGATCACCGCGCGGGCGTGGACCATCTCGCGGAGCGATCCCGGCTGCGCGAGCACGCTGACGGGTGGCTGGCGGCTGAGTTGCTGGAGCGACGCGGCGAGTTCGAGCAGGGGCTGCTGCTGCTCGGCCAGCCGCGCGCGCTGCGCCGACAGGCGGCGCGCGACGAGCGCGACGCGCGCCTCGCCGGCGCTGATGTCGGCTTCGGCCGCCTGGATGCGCGCGGCGAGCGCGGCGCTGCGCTTTTTCAGCCGGTCGGCCTCGCTGTTCGCGGCGGCGGCCTGTTTTTCCAGCGCGGCGCTGCGCGCCATCGCCGCCGCCGACTGCTGCCTGGCGTCAACGAGCTGCATCCGTTCGCGCGTGGCGATGGCCTGTGGGTCGAAGAAGTCGCCCTGTGCCAGCGCGAAGGTTCCGCCCGCGAAGGCGGCGACGATCGCCAGCGCGGCGGGCCCGCGCCTCACTGGCGCCCCTCGCGGTGATAGGGATGTCCTGCGATGATGCTGGTGGCGCGCCACAATTGTTCGGCGAGCATCGCGCGCGCCATCAAATGCGGCCAGGTCGCGCGGCCAAAGGCGATGACCTTGTCGGCGCCCTTGCGTTCGTCGGGCGTGAAACCGTCGGCGGCGCCAATGCAGAAGCGCGCCTCGCGCACTCCGCCATCGCGCCAGTTTTCGAGTAAATTTGCAAATTCGAGCGAGGACATCTGTTCGCCGCCCTCGTCGAGCAATATGGTGCGGCTGCCCGCTGCCGCGGCGGGAACGCGCCCGCCGGTGTCGGGGAGTTCCGAAATCTTCTGCGCCCAGGTCACGCGCTTCATATAGCGCTCGACCAGCTCGGCCTCCGGGCCGCGCCCGATGCGCCCGCGCGCGATGATGTGCAGCAACATGGTTTTTGTTCACCTTCGGTGAAAGCGGCACCAGCCCGCTCCCCCTCCCGGCCTCCCATAGGCTATTATCGTTGGGGAGGCCGGGAGGGGGAGCGGGCTGGTGCCGCTTCTGTCGGGCTTTAGGCCGAACAGATCAAAAACGTCAATTCGCGGCTGCGACCGGCGGCGCGTCGCCGAACGACCACATGCGTTCGAGGTTATAGAAGCTGCGAACCTCGGGACGGAACAGGTGGACGATGACGTCGCCCGCATCGAGCAGCACCCAATCGGCGTTGGGCAGCCCTTCGACGCGAACCGGACGGCCCGCTTCCTGCTTGATCCGCTGCGCCAGTTTTTCGGCAATCGCCGAGACGTGGCGCGTCGAACGGCCGCTCGCGATCACCATATGGTCGGCGATGCTGCTCTTGCCGGCAAGCGGGATCGAGATGGTTTCCTGGGCCTGGTCCTCGTCCAGCTGGTGGAGGATCAGCGCGTGGAGCGCGTCCACGCTGTCATTGGCAGGAGCGGCGCCCGGCGCGGCCCCCTGGGTGGCGGAGATCAAATGCGTCCTTTCTTGGTCGGTTCCACCAGCCGCGAACGTGTGACCGGATCGCGCAGCGCGCGGCCTTCATAGCGTTCGAACCAGCGGGGGTTGGCCTGCCGCATCGCAGTCGCGGATCGCACATCGGGCGAAAATCGCAGGAACACGAGGGCGGGCGGTCTCCAGTCTGTCCAATGGCTTTTCTGGTCTGCGGGCCGGACAAAGCGCCGAAGCCATCCCATCGCACGTCTTGCATGGGCACGGTCATTATAGCCCGGACGCGCGATAACCGCAATCGGCATCAAACGCGCAATGCCCCGCCAGTCGCGCCATCGGGGCAGTTGGACCAGATTGTCGGCGCCCATGATCCAGATAAACTGGCGGTCAGGATAGCGGCGGACGAGCTTTTTGAGCGTGTCGATCGTGTAGCGGGTGCCAAGCTCGGCCTCGATTCCCGTCGCGCGGATCGGCGCGCGCCGCGCCATGCGCCGCGCCGAGGCGAGCCGCGCGGGGAGGGGCGCCATGCCTGCTTTCGGCTTCAAGGGATTGCCCGGCGAGACGAGCCACCAGAGTTCGTCGAGGTGCAGCGAATCGATCGCGTTCAAACTGATCGCGCGATGCCCGCCATGCGCAGGGTTGAAGCTGCCGCCCAGGAGACCGGTGGGGATCACAGGAGGGTTTGCCAGTCGCTGCGCAAATGGACGACACGAAGGACGAGGAGCCGTTCCGCATTCACATCATACAGTAGGGCAAATGGAAGCTGGCCCAAACGCCATTTTCGCAGACCATGTGCATCGACCAGCGAACCGGCGCGCGGTGTAAGCGCCAGAAAGTCGCTCGCGCGCTCGGCTTCGGACAGCAACGCGTCCGCGAGATCGAAATCGACCAGATAGAGGCCGTCGGCATTGTTCAAGAGGTCTTCGGTCGCTGCCTGCGACCATTGGACATTGATCACGCTGTCGCTTTATCGTGCTTTGAACGGAGTTCGGCGCGCTTCGCGGCGATCAGCTTTTTCATCTCTTCGTGCGAGATCAGCGGCTCCTCGCGGGCAGATCGCTCGCCTTCCTCGATGATTGCGAGCATCTCGGCTTCGCGTTCGACAAACTGTCGAACCGCCTGCGCAACGAGCCACGAGCGCGAGCGATCATAGCGTTCCGCCAATCTGTCGAGCGTTTCCAGGGTTACGGCGTCAAGCCGCGTCGTGATCGGCGTCGTAGCATCCATGCTGTGCACATATCATTTGTATACAAACGACTCAAGGCCGCAACTGTCCGCTCCCGCGCACCAGCCACTTGTACGTCGTCAGCCCTTCCAGCGCGACCGGCCCGCGCGCGTGGAGGCGTCCGGTTGCGATGCCAATTTCGGCACCCAGCCCGAACTCTCCTCCATCCGCAAATTGCGTCGAGGCGTTGTGCATGACGATCGCGCTGTCGACGCCCGTCAGGAAACGCTCGGCGGTCGCGGCATCCTCGGTGACGATCGCGTCGGTGTGGCGGCTCGAATGCGCGTCGATGTGCGCGAGCGCGCCGTCGAGGCCGTCGACCATGGCGATCGAGACGATCGCATCGAGATATTCGGTATCCCAGTCGCCGGCGCTCGCGGACTCGACATGCGGGCTGAGCGCCGCGACATCCCTGTCACCGCGCACTTCGCAGCCCGCGGCGATTAGCGCGTCGACAATGCCCAGCGGGGCAGGGTAGGCGCGGTCGATCAGGATCGTCTCGGTCGCGCCGCAGATGCCGGTGCGGCGCATCTTGGCATTCACCGCCAGCTCGACCGCCTTCGCGGGGTTGGCGGCTCCGTCGATGTAGAGATGGTTGATGCCGTCGAGGTGCGCGAGAACGGGCACGCGTGCCTCATCCTGCACGCGCGCGACCAGCCCCTTGCCGCCGCGCGGAATGATGATGTCGATCAGCCCCTGTGCGCGCAGCATCGCCCCGACCGCGGCGCGGTCCTGCGTCGGGACCAGCTGCACGGCATCGGCGGGCAGGCCCGCCTCGACGAGTCCCGCCGCGAAGGCGGCGTGAAGCGCGCGGTTCGAATGCACCGCTTCGCTGCCGCCGCGCAGGATCACGGCATTGCCCGCCATCAGCCCGAGCGCCGCGGCGTCGGCGGTGACATTGGGGCGGCTTTCATAGATAATGCCGATCACGCCGAGCGGGACGCGCACGCGGCTCAATTCCAGTCCGTTGGGCCGCGTGAAGCGGTCGATCTCGCGGCCGACCGGATCGGGCAGCGCCGCGACCGCCTCGATCGCGTCGGCGATCGCCGCAAGGCGCCCCTCGTCGAGCCGCAGCCGGTCGAGCATCGCGCCCGACAGGCCGTTGGTTTGCCCCGCCGCCATATCCTCGGCATTGGCCGCCAGTATCGCCGCCGATCGCGCGCGGATCGCGCCTGCCGCGGCTTTCAGCGCTGCCGCCTTTTCGGCGGTCGGTGTCTGTGCAAGCCGTTTCGCGGCGGTGCGCGCGCGCGCGCCCATCTCGGCGATCAGCGCCGCGGCCTCGCCGGGCCGCGCGGAAGAAGCGGTGAGCGTTTCGGTGATCATCGAACCGCCTCTATCATGTTTCGCCGACCTGCCGAAAGCCCCGTTGCGTGGTACCCTTCGGGCCACTAGTCAGGGGCGCATGAACGGGGACATCGAAGGGATCGGGGCGGCGGTGACCGCGGGGCTGGCGGCGCGCGCGGTCGAATCGGCGCATGGCGGCGCCGAGCGCGCCAATGCGCCGCTGCGCTGTCTCAATTGCGGGACCAGCCTCGCCGGGTCGCATTGCCATCGTTGCGGGCAGCGGGCCGAGGTGCATCGCAGCTTCGGCGCGATCGGGCACGATCTGGTCCATGCCATCTTCCATTTCGAAGGCAAGATCTGGAACACGCTGCCGCTGCTTGCATGGCGGCCGGGCGACCTGACCCGCCGCTATATCCACGGCGAGCGTGCGCGCTTCATCTCGCCGCTGGCGCTGTTCCTCTTCGCGGTGTTCCTGACCTATGCCGTGCTCGCGATGATCGGTAGCGGTGGCGAATTCGGCGCCGCGCTGAGCAAGGCGGCCGACGAGCAGACGCGCACCACCGCGGTCAAGGACAGCATCCAGATGGAGGTCGACCGCATCGACGGCGAGCTTGCGAAAGCGGGGCTGGCGGACGACCGGCGCCGCGCGCTCGAAGCCGAGCGCAATATCCTCCAGCAAAGCGCCACCTATCTGGGCGTTGCGCGCGCGCGCAGCCAGAGCGAGCGAAGGGCCGATCGCGCCGCAGGACCGCCGGTGCTCGACGATCCGCGCGACCAGGTGGCGACGAGCGCCGATTTCATCTCGCGCAACAAGATCGATACCGGGGTGCCCTTCATCGACAATGGCCTCAAAAAGGCGTTCGCAAACCCGGCGCTGGTTCTCTACAAACTTCAGGCGAACGCCTATAAGTTCGCCTGGGCGCTGATCCCGCTGTCGCTGCCCTTCCTGTGGCTGCTCTACCCCTTCAGTCGGCGCTTCCACGCTTACGACCATTTCGTTTTCGTCACCTATTCGATTTCGTTCATGCTGCTGCTCTTCGTTGTCGTGCGGCTTTTGAACGTGACGATTTTCGGCGAGGTAGCGACCTTTCTTGCGATGCTCTATGTGCCCTTCCACATGTATCGTCAGCTGCGCGGCGCCTATCGCTCGTCGCGCTTCGGTGCCTTTGTGCGCGCCAACCTGCTGCTCTTTTTCAGCCTGTTCACGCTTATCTGGTTCATGCTGTTGCTGCTCGCGCTCGGCATCAGCGGCTAACAAGGCCCGTAACGATCGGCGGACACAGACGCGGCAGGGGCGATTCCCGGCAAGGAGGAGGATGGCGACGCACGCGGCCTGGAGAGCGATCGACCGGCGCCCGCTGATCCGGTTTGGGACGGCAGGACTCGCGGCGCCGGGCTTCCCGGCGCCGCGCGGCAAACGGATGTCCTGATCCTAGCTATAGGGCGGCGCCTCTTCGAACTCGGCGAACCAGGGATAGTCGTTCGCAACGCTCGCCGTGAAATTGGCGGGACGCTTTTCGAGGAAGCTCGACACCCCCTCGGCGGCGTCGGGGCTGCGGCCGCGGGCAAAGATCGCGCGGCTGTCCCAGCGGTGCGCGCTCATCGGATGCGGCGCGCCAAGCATCCGCCAGAGCATGTGGCGCGTCAGCGCGACCGACACCGGGGCGCTATGCTCGGTCAGCTCGCGCGCCCTGGCGATCGCGGCGTCGACCAGCTCGCCGGGGGCGTGGATCGACTGGACAAGGCCCTTTTCACGCGCTTCCGCTGCCGGGATCAGCCGCCCCGAAAAGCACCAGTCGACCGCAGTCTGGATGCCGACGAGGCGGGGCAGGAACCAGCTCGACGCCGCTTCGGGGACGATGCCGCGCCGCGCAAAGACAAAGCCGTAACGCGCGGTGTCGCTCGCGAGGCGCGCGTCCATCGACAGGGTCATCGTCGCCCCGATGCCGACCGCGGCGCCGTTGATCGCGCCAAGCACGGGCTTTTTGGCGTCGAAGATGCGCATCGACACGCGCCCGCCCGAATCGCGGATCAGCGGGTGCGACCAGTCGATCGTGCCGTCTTCGGCCACCGGGCTGGCGGGGAAGCCGTCGGGCAGGATCGCCGCCTTGTCGGTTCGCTTGTCATAATCGAAGGTCGCCGCGCCCTGGCCCAGATCGGCGCCGGCGCAATAGGCCTTTTCGCCCGACCCGGTGAAGATCACCGCGCGCACCCCGTCGTCGGCGTCGCATTCGTCGAGCGCGGCGACGATCTCCAGCATCATTTGGGTGGTAAAGGCGTTCATCCGGTCGGGGCGGTGCAAGGTCAGCAGCGCGATGCCCTCGTGGCGGTCGAGGCGAATCTGGTCGAAGCTCATCCATCTCTCTCCTTCGGTCGCCGGCAGGGTTGCAAGCTCGGCCGCTGAACGCAAGCACTTTACGTAAACGTAAGGCGTGATCGCTCCCCAACCTTCGCCCGATGGGAGAAGGATGGAGAGAAGCGAGGGATGACGCGCCGGGTCTTTGCCGCTATAGGCGCCGCAACCGCCCCGGCGCCGCGCCTCCCCCGTGAGTCGCCACCGCCGGGGCCATTCATTTGCTTCCGACAGAAAGTTGACCGCCATGGCCCGTCGCCGCCAGATCTACGAAGGCAAAGCCAAAATCCTGTATGAAGGCCCCGAACCGGGCACGCTGATCCAGTATTTCAAGGACGACGCGACCGCGTTCAACGCGCAGAAGCGCGGGACGATCAATGGCAAGGGCGTGCTCAACAACCGGATTTCGGAGCATGTGTTCACCCTGCTCGGCAATATCGGGGTGCCGACGCATTTCATCCGCCGCCTCAACATGCGCGAGCAGCTCATCCGTCAGGTCGAGATCGTGCCGATCGAGGTGATCGTGCGCAACGTCGCGGCGGGCACGCTGTCGAAGCGGCTGGGGATCGAGGAGGGGACGCAGCTTCCCCGCACCCTCATCGAATATTGCTACAAGGACGACGCGCTCGGCGATCCGCTCGTCGCCGAGGAGCATATCGCCTGCTTCAACTGGTGCAGCCAGGACGAGCTTCACGACATTCAGGACATGGCGATCCGTATCAATGATTTCATGTCGGGCATGTTCGCCGCGGTCGGCATCCGCCTCGTCGACTTCAAGCTGGAGTTCGGGCGGCTGTACGAGGGCGATTTCAGCCGCATCATCCTCGCCGACGAGATCAGCCCGGATGGTTGTCGCCTGTGGGACATGACGACGAACGAAAAGCTCGACAAGGACCGTTTCCGCCGCGACCTCGGCGGCGAGGTCGAAGCCTATCAGGAAGTCGCGCGCCGCCTCGGCCTGCTGCCCGAAGGCGGCGACAATGCCGTGCTCGACCTCGAAAGCCACCGCAAGAAAAAGGGTTGAGTCCGCCTTATCCGTCATCCCGGCCTTCGCCGGGATGACGATAGGAGTATGTTCACCATCGTTGCCAAGGCCTCCGCCTTGACGCGGACGCAATGATCGCCAGAACGGCGCCATGACCAGCCTTATTCTCCGGCGCGCCGCCACCGCGCTCTTACCCTTCGCGCTTCTCGCCGTCTGCTCGCCGCCGCTGCTTGCCAAGGAGGTCGAACGGCCCGCGGCGACCGCCGCGGTCAATCCGCAAGGCGACGCCGCAAGGGCATGGAACTTCGCCGCGAGCGACGTGCCGGTCGATCCCGGAACGATTTTTGGCGTGCTTCCGAATGGCATGAAATATGCGCTGCTGAAAAACAGCACGCCCAGGGATAGCGTCGTCATCCGGATGCGCCTCGATGTCGGCAGCTTTGCCGAGGCCGACGACCAGCGCGGCCTCGCCCATTTCCTCGAACATATGGCATTCAACGGATCGACCAACGTGCCCGAGGGCGAGATGATCAAGCTGCTCGAACGCAAGGGGCTGGCGTTCGGCGCCGACACCAACGCCTCGACCGGGTTCGACGAGACCATCTACAAGCTCGACCTGCCGAACGCTTCCGACGATTTGATCGACACCGGGCTGATGCTGATGCGCGAGACGGCGAGCGAACTGACGCTCGATTCCGCCGCGATCGACCGCGAACGCGGCATCATCCTCTCCGAACGGCGCGCGCGCGACACCTATCAACTCCGCAACATCGTCGACCAGCTCGATTTCCAGATGCAGGGCATGATTGTCGCCGACCGTCTGCCCATCGGCACCGAGGCGGTGATCCGCACCGCCCCCGCGTCGCGTCTGCGCGACCTTTACGAGCGCTATTACCGTCCCGAACGCGCGACGCTGGTGATGGTCGGCGACTTCGACCCCGCGGCGGTCGAGGCGAAGATCAAGGCGCGTTTTGCGGACTGGACCGGGAAGGGGCCGGCGGGGGTCGATCCCGACATCGGCGCCATCGACTATGCCCGTCCCGCGGCCGCCGACGATTTCGTCGATCCCGCGATCCAGGATTCGGTGACGCTCGCCGCCTTCCGCCCATGGGTCGACGAGCCCGACACCAGGGCGAAGCGCGCGCGCCTGATCGCCGAAAATATCGGCGAGGCGATCGTCAGTCGCCGCCTTGCCAAGATCGCGCTCGATGAAGACTCGCCGATCCTCGCCGGCTCGCTGTCGGACGCGAACGGCTGGAAGGTCTTCGATCAGGTGACGATCGGCGCGGTGGCCAGGGAGGGCGCGTGGCGGGAGGCGCTGGCGATCGTCGAGCAGGAGCGGCGGCGCGCGCTCGAGCATGGCTTTACCGAGGCCGAGGTCGCCGAACAGATTGCCAACCAGCGCACCGCGCTGCGCAATGCCGTGGCGGGTGCG
Source organism: Sphingopyxis alaskensis RB2256 (assembly GCF_000013985.1). Classification (GTDB taxonomy): domain Bacteria; phylum Pseudomonadota; class Alphaproteobacteria; order Sphingomonadales; family Sphingomonadaceae; genus Sphingopyxis; species Sphingopyxis alaskensis. The sequence continues at coordinate 596,475 of NC_008048.1, forward strand.
GCGACGCGGCGCAGCGAGGCGCTTGCCGACGCGCTGGTCGTCGCGGCCAGGGGCGAAGCGGTCTTCACCCGTCCCGAAACCGCCCTCGCGCTGTTCGAGTCGGTGGCCCCGTCGCTCGACGCCGCCGCGATCACCACCGCGTTCCGCAAGCGGACGGAGGGGCTGAGCGCGCCGCTCGTGCGCGTGACGGCGAAGGCGCCGATCGACGGCGGCGTCGACGCGATCCTCGCCAGCCTGCGTGCATCGACGCAGGTGGCGGTCGCGCCGCCCGCCGAAGCCGCGAGCGCGGCCTTCGCCTACGACAATTTCGGCACGCCGGGCACGATCGTCGCCGACGACCGGATCGAGGATCTGGGCATCCGCCGCATCCGCTTTGCCAATAATGTCATGCTCAATGTCAAGACGACCGATTTTCAGAAGGATCGCGTGCTGTTGTCGCTGCGCGTCGACGGCGGAACATTGCTCGCGACGCGCGACGATCCGACGCGCGTGTCGCTCGCCAGCTCGTTCATGCTCGGCGGGCTGGAGGCGCATAGCGTCGATGATCTGCGTACCATCTTTGCGGGCAGGACGGTCAGCCCCGCCTTCGGCGCCGCGATCGACGCCTTCGGCGGCACGGCGACGACCTCGCCCGAGGATTTCGCGCTCCAGGCCAAGCTGCTCGCCGCCTATCTGACGCACCCCGGCTACCGCGCCGACGGGCTCGCGCTCATCCGCCGCGTGCTGCCGCAACAATATGCCGCGAACGACGCCACCCCGGCGGCGGTGATCGCGCGCGATGTCGGCGGCATCCTCGCGAACGACGATCCGCGCGCGCAGACCCCGCCGCTCGAAAAGGTGATGGCGCTCGACTGGGCGCAGCTCAAACCCGTGATCGCCGACAGCCTCGCGCACGGCGCGATCGAGATCGGCGTCGTCGGCGACATAAGCGAGCAGGCGGCGATCGATACCATTGCGGCGACCTTTGGCGCGCTGCCGCCGCGCCGCGCCGCCTTCGACCCGCGTAGCGAGGCGCGTGTCCGCGACTATGCCGCCGACCGCAGCGAACGCACGCTGATCCACAAGGGGCCAGCCGAGCAGGCCGAATTGCGCGTCTATTGGCCCGCGCGCGACGACAGCGATCTGGCCGAGGCGATGCGGCTCAACCTGCTGGCGCGCGTGATGCAGCTCAAACTGACCGAGGAACTGCGCGAGCGGCTGGGCGAAAGCTACAGCCCCGGTGCCGCCGCCAGCCTGTCGGACGAGTTTCCGGGCTATGGCCACCTCTTTGCCGCGAGCAATGTCGATTACAAGGATCTGGCGACGACGCGCGCGGCGATCTTTGCCATCGCAAAGGAACTGCGCGATGCGCCCGCCGACCCGGACCTGGTCGACCGCGCGCGGCGCCCGCTGGTCGAGGCGATGACCAAGGCGCGGCGCGAAAACGCCTATTGGCTGAACTATGTCGCCGAAGCGACCAGCCAGGCCGACCGGCTCGACCGCAGCCGCAACGGCATCGCCGAGGTCGAGGCCGCGACCCCTGAGGAGTTGCAGGCGCTCGCGCAGCGCTATCTGACCGACGACAAGGCGCTGGTGATCAAGGCGGTGAGCGACAAGGTGGGGAAATAAGCGAGCCTAGTGCCCGACCGGTTGCAGACATGGTCAGCATCGTTAGACTTGGGAGCATGCGGATCGGTAGTCTTCTACTCGTCACGTCACTGGCGATTTCGGCGTGCGCTCGTCCTGAGGCTGGCGCAATGAGCTCTCACTTCGAGTCCAGTGCATCGATCGACGCGCTTGCGACCTGTATCAGCCAAAATCATGAAGCCGCGTTTCCACGTTTCTTCTCTCACGAAGAGGATTCCGCGCGGCGCGTATTCAAAACATATAACGGGATCGCGGTTGCAATTGACGATGATGTGGCAAGGCGACGCGTCACCGTTTCATCGCCGCAGGCTCTCACCACAAATCAGGCCAACTATATCCGCCAATGCATCTCGATGTCTGAGGCCGCCTAAACCCGCCCCGGTGCCTTTGCCCGAATGAAATTCTCCAGCGCGGCGAACAGCATTTCGCGCGCGTCGCTGCCCAGCATTTCGGCGGTTCGCCAGTCGAAATCGACGCGGTCGCAGCGCGCCGCGGCTCCGACCATCGCGGCGAGCAGCGCCTCGTCGAAACTGAGCCGCGGGCAGCAGGGCGGCGCGACGGCAAAGGGGTCTGGCCAGATATGGGCGATCGCCTCGACCACCAGCCGGAAGCGCCGCGCTGCCAGCATATTGCCCCAGCGCCGCTCGAGTTCGGGCATCGGGTCGCGGCCGCTGCGCCGACAGAGGATCGAATAGCGCAAGGCGAGCACCGCCTGCGCCGCATCGACCGAGAGGTCGCGCACCAGCGGCTGCTCGGTCAGCTGGCGGATCAATGTGCGGCTTTGCATGACATTCTCTCTCCCGGCCCGGTGCAGTCCGCCGGTCCGCTGCATCGCAGCGGAAAAAGATGCCGGCCGCCTTGTCGCAGCTTGAAGATGCAGCGGCCGGCAGGAGGGGACTGCCCAATTGTGCTATTGAGAATTAATCGCAATTACAAGCGAAAAAAGAGGCGCCCGAAAGCGCCCCTGAAAAACCATCCAAATCCCCTCCCCTTAAGGGGAGGGGCAGTGAGACTTGGCCCGGCTCTTGCCGGGCCCCCACCCGCTGCGACTAGGCAGCAAGCTGCCAAGTCTCGCTGCCCTCCCCTGAAGGGGAGGGCAAAGATTGCGTCAATCGTCCCCGGCCGGCTTCGACTGGAGCTGGATATAATTTTCGATGCCCATGCGCTCGATCATCTCGAACTGCTTTTCCAGCTCGTCGACATGATGCTCCTCGCTTTCGAGGATGTCGGCGAACAGGTCGCGGCTCACATAGTCGCGCACGCTTTCCGAATGCGCGATCGCGTCCTTGAGCAGCGGGATCGCCTCTTCTTCCAGCGCAAGGTCGGCCTTCAATATTTCCTCGACCGTCTCGCCGACGCGCAGGCGGCCGAGCAGCTGGAAATTGGGAAGGCCGCCGAGGAAGAGGATGCGGTCCGCCAGCTTGTCGGCGTGCTTCATCTCGTCGATCGACTCTTCGCGCTCGAAATGCGCAAGGCGCGCGACGCCCCAATTGTCGAGCATCCGGTAATGCAGCCAATACTGGTTGATCGCGGTCAGCTCGTTCTTCAGCGCCTCGTTGAGGAAGTCGATGACCTTTTCGTCGCCCTTCATGATGTCAGTCCTGTCATTTTCTGTTGTGTGGGAACGGCGGCATCATACCGCCCCGGACCCCGCCAGGCCAAGGGTGAAAATGGCAGAAATCTGCGAAAAATCAGGCGGCTGCGGTCGCCTCGCTGATGATATTGCGAGCGAATGACAGGCATTGGCCGCACTTGGGTTTGCGACCCAATTGCGCATAGGCCGCCTTGGCGCACCGCAATTGGCCGCTCCGCGCAACATCGCGCAGCTGGCTCTCCCTTATTGCGTTGCAGACACAGACGACCATGTGCGAATCCTTCTCAACAATCCCGATGTAGAGATAGTGCGACAGATTCGCAACAAGAAAGATGCGACTGGTTCGCAGTCCGAAGAAGCATATTTTTCGCAGGTACGGCCCTTGCCCGAAAGGTGATTCGCGGGCATAGGCGCGCGCATCGTCACGCCCTCCCAAGCAAAGGTCCGCCCCATGAAAGTCAATGTCTATGTGACGCTCAAGCCGGGAGTGCTCGATCCGCAGGGCAAGGCGATCCACCATGCGCTCGAGGGACTGGGCTTCACGGGTGTTGCCGACGTGCGCGCAGGCCGCTTCATCGAACTCGACGTCGCTGACGACACGAGCGACGTCGACCTCGACGCCATGTGCGCCAGGTTGCTCGCCAACACGGTGATCGAAAACTACCGCATCGAACGCGCCTGAGCCGAGCCAAGCTGATCCAAGCCAAGGAGCCTGCCCCATGAAGACCGCCGTCATCGTCTTTCCCGGCTCCAACTGCGACCGCGACATGGCCGTCGCGCTCGAGACCGTCACGGGCAAGGCGCCCGCGATGGTATGGCACCGCGAGACCGGGCTGCCTGAGGGCACCGATTTCATCGCGCTGCCGGGGGGCTTTTCCTATGGTGATTATCTCCGCTCGGGGGCGATGGCGGCGCGTTCGCCGATCCTGCGCGCAGTCGCCGAGGCCGCGGGTCGCGGCGTTCCGGTGCTTGGCGTCTGCAACGGTTTTCAGGTGCTGACCGAGGCGGGGCTGCTTCCCGGCGCGCTGATGCGCAACGCGGGGCTCAACTTCGTCTGCCGCACCGTGCCGCTCAAGGTCGAGAACAGCCAGTCGCTGTTCACCGCAGCCTATGGCGCGGGCGAGGAAATCGCGATTCCGGTGGCGCATCACGACGGCAATTATTTCGCCGACGCCGATACGCTCGACCGGATCGAGGGTGAGGGGCGCGTCGCCTTTCGCTATCTGGACGGCGTCAACGGTTCGGCGCGTGACATTGCGGGCGTCCTCAACGATGCGGGCAATGTGCTCGGCATGATGCCGCACCCCGAGCGCGCGATCGACCGCGCGCACGGCGGCACCGACGGGCTACGCCTGTTCGAGGCGGCGCTCGGCGTCCTCGCCTGACGCCGCATCGGTCCCTGGCAGCCAGCGTCCGACGAGTGCCAGCACCGTTGGCCAGAACATCGTATTCCAGATGTCATGCCAGTGCGCGGTGTCGGGCTGAACCGTCGATCCACCATATTCGACTATGAGGTCGAGCGCCTCGCCGCCGCCCGCCATCGCCAGCACCGCGAGCCATGCGGCAATCCACCCGCCGCGTCCGCGCCACGCGAGGCGCACGACAAGGAACAACGCCAGCCCGAAATAGATGTGCAGCGCATCCTTGCTGAGGTCGCTCGCCGCGACGATCCAGCTCTTGCGTTCGACGAACAGGGCGGCAATTTCGATCAGCGTCATGGGTCAGACCTTGGCGGCAAAGGGCGTGAAATCGGTGCCTTCGTCGAACACGTCGACACCTTCGCGCCGCTTCAACGCACCAACCACGACATAGGTTACCGGCGTCAGCGCCGCTTCCCACAAAGTTTTGATCAGCCATTGCGACAGCACGACCTGATACAGCTGTTCGGGCGGCCAGCCGGCAAGCCCATAGAAGGCGAGCGGATAGAAAATCAGGCTGTCCAGTCCCTGACCGACCACAGTGGACCCAATGGTGCGCATCCACAGAAAGCGCCCGCGCGTCCACAGCTTCATGCGCGCGAGCACATAGGAGTTGGCGAACTCGCCGACCCAGAAGGCGGTCATCGACGCGAGCACGATGCGCCAGCTGTTCCCGAACACGAACTCATAGGCCGCCTGCCCCGGCCAGCCGTCGGCGGGCGGCAGCGACACGACCGCCCACGCCATGAACGCCATGAAGGCCAGCGCGGCAAAGCCCGTCCAGATCACCCGCCGCGCGCGGGCATAGCCGTAAACTTCGGTCAGCACGTCGCCGATGATGTAACTGATCGGAAAGAACAGCACCCCCGCACCGAAAGCCCATTCGCTGCCGTCCGGCAACACGACATAGCTCGGTTTCGACGCGCCGATGATGTTCGACAAGAGCAGGATGGCGACAAAAGCCGCCATCAACAGGTCGTAATAGCGAAAATGGCGGACGCTCGCGGCGTTCACATGAACGGGCGGTGTCGGCGAGGCGGGCGTGTCGGTCATCGACGCGCTGCTTAACCTGCTTTGCAGCCCGCGCAAACCACGCTATTCGCGCGAGCGTCGTTACCCGGCTCTGCGCGCCCGTAGCTCAGCTGGATAGAGCACCCGCCTTCTAAGCGGGTGGCCGCAGGTTCGAATCCTGCCGGGCGCGCCATACTCAGCGCAGCGGGTTCGTGTCGCCCCATCGTTGCGATGCCAATGCCTGCGTCGGCATCCGTCCCGGTCATGCCGAAAGGGTCATGCCGGCTGACGCAGCATTTCCTCGAAATAGTCCGCCAGTCGCCGCAGCGCGTGCGCCCCATCGCCCTGAAATGTCGGCCCGTGCATCAACGCGAGCGTGCGCGGTTGCAGATCGGCGAGGCGACGGATGGTGGGCGCCGTGGCCAGCCCGAGGCTGGTCGCATGAAAAGCGTCTTCGGCGGCGATCGCAGCGGCGACAATATCGTCGCGCGTCATCTCCCGGGATCCGAACTGCGTGAACAGGTCGCCGCAGAACAGCGTTGCCGACGTTTCTTCGAAAATCACGCCCGACTCCCACGCATGCGGGACGTGCGGGGTGTCGAAATAGCGGATGCGGCGTCGGCCCGCCGTGATCAGTTCGCCGTCCTGCACCACGCGCGGCGCCCGATCCGCAAGATCGTTGAGCGAGATCGAGCAGGCGGTTTCGCCGTGCACGACCTGCGCATGCGGCGCCGCCTGCAACCACAGATTCATCGCGCCACATTCGTCGGCCTCGACATGGCCGAAACTCAGCCAGCGCAGCCGGTCGAGTGGCATCAACGCTTCGACGGCCGCCGAAAAAAGCGGAAACATGCTTCGCTGACCGGCGTGAAAAAGCAGCGGCTCGTCATCGAGGATCAGGAAGCTGTTGAAGGTGAAGCCCGCCGGCGGTTCGATGTCGGGGACGAAAACCGACAGCCGGAAAATGCCGTCGGCGATCTCGGTGGTCTGGGCAGACATATAGGCGCTCCATCTGGGAATTGACTGCACACATATGTGCAACTAAAAACGGAGCATGTCAAATCCCCCTGAGCAAAATGACCGGCCCAAACGATCCTACCGATTGGGAAGGCGTGCAAAATCCCGCGACCTCACGCGGCAGCGGATCGTCGATGCCGCGATCGAATTGCACAGCAGCGTCGGTCCGGCGCGGACGACCGTTGCGCAGATTGCCGAAAGGGCGGGTGTGCAGCGCCACACCTATTATGCGCATTTTCCGGACGAGTGGGATTTGCTGCTTGCCTGTTCGGGGACCGCGCTCGGACGCGACCCGCTGCCCGATCCCGCACGGCTTGGCGCGCTGCCGAAGGGTCCGACGCGACTCCGCGAGGGGCTTTCGCAATTCTACGACTGGTTTGCGCGCAACGAAGGGCAGGCGGGCTGTGTGTTGCGCGACGCCGAATATCATGATCCGACGCGCCATATTGTCGCCCTCCGGATGGCTCCGGTGTTCGCCGCCGCCGCCAGCGTGATGGGCGAGGATTTGGGGAGGCGGGCGACTGCCCTGCTGGGGGTCGCGCTCGATTTTTCCTGCTGGCGCGCGCTGGCCGGTTCCTGCAGCCCGGACGAGGCGGCCGCGCTGATGGCGGATGCGATCATGCTGATCGACGGTTGAGTCGGGCCGGGCGTTTCGGTGCTGTATCAGCCCCGCTGCCTGGCGAGCATCGGTACGATGCGCGCCATGGCGGCGATCGCGACGAGCAGCGTGATCGCGGCGAACGCCATCGTATGGATGGGCTCGCCGGGGAAGAACGCCTTCATCACCGATCCCATCAGCGCCGCGACGAGCAGCTGCGGGATCACGATGAAGACGTTGAACAATCCCATATAGATGCCGAGCTTTGCCTGCGGCAGGCTCGACGCGAGGATCGCATAAGGCATGGCGAGCACCGAGGCCCAGAAGATGCCGATGAAAATCTCGCTGACGATCAGCAGCGCCGGATCGCGCAGCATGAAGAAGCTGGCAAAGCCAATCGCCCCGCAGCCAAGGCCGATCATGTGCGTTGGCGCCTGCCCCAGCCGCCGCGACAGCCACGGCAGCAGGGTCAGCGCCGCCACCGCCGCGACGCCGTTATAGATGGCGAACAGCTGGCCGACCCAGTTCGCCGCCGCCTGATAGTCGGCGCTCGCGGCGTCGAGCGCGCCATAATGATATTGGGCGACGATCGGCGTCGTGTTGATCCACATGATGAACAGCGCCGACCAGCTGAAGAATTGTACGAGCGCGAGCCGCTTCATCAGCAGCGGCATCCCGGCGAAATCGCCGATGATGCTCGCCAGCATATTGGTGCTGTGTCCGCGCCGCGCCATCGCGATCGCGGCGATGCTCGCCAGCCCATAGGCGATGAGCAGCGCGCCGAGCAGCAGCACCTCGCGCAGCAGCGCGAAATGCTGCTGGATCGCGGCGACCGCAATGCCCGCGGCGATCCAGACCAGGCCGGTGCCATAGCTGCGTGCGGCCAGGTCCTGCGCGGGTAGCGCGGCCGCCACGGGGCTTGATGCCGCAAAGGCGGCCATGGTTGCCGGGTCATATTCGTGCGTCGTCACGATCGTCCACAGCACCGACAGGAACAGCGCCGCGCCGCCGAACCAGAAGGCATATTTGACCGTATCGGGAATCTGTCCCGGCGGCGCGACATTGGCGACCCCCATCGCCTCCATCGCCGCGGGAAACAGCGATCCGACGACCGCGCCCGCCCCGATGAAGGCGGTCTGCACCGCATAGCCCGCGCTATGCTGGTCCTTCCTCAACATGTCGCCGACAAAGGCGCGGAACGGCTCCATCGAAATGTTGAGCGAGGCGTCGAGCAGCCACAGCATCGCCGCCGCGAACCAGATGGCCGGGCTTTCGGGCATCGCGAACAGCGCGATCGCGGCGAGGATCGCCCCCGCCAGGAAATAGGGCCGGCGCCGACCGAGGCGGCCGAGCCAGGTCCTGTCGCTCAGATGCCCGACGATCGGCTGGACGAGCAGCCCGGTCAGCGGCGCGGCGACCCACAGACCGGGCAGCCGCTCGATATCCTCGCCGAGCGACTGGAAGATGCGGCTCATATTCGCATTTTGCAGCGCAAAGCCGATCTGGATGCCGAAAAAGCCGAAGCTGATATTCCACAGGCCGGCAAAGCCCTGCCGCGGCTTGTCCATGCGTCTCTCCCCGACGGGCCGCGCGCGCGGCTCTCATGGTGTCCGGTGTTGCAGCGTGCGGCGGGCAGGGCAAGCGGCTTGGCGGCTTGCGTATACGAATACGTGGCGGCGGGCCGAGCCGCTGCGCGCCTGCCCGATCCTCCCCATCGCAAGTCGATGGGGAGGATTATCGACCGCGGCGCCAAAAAACGCCGCCCCCTTCAAACCGCCGTGCTCTGCCGTTTCACCAGCCGCGTGGGCAGCACCCGCCGCTCGGCTTCCGCGCCGTCGATCCGGCGGAGCAGCGCGTCGACGAGCAGCTCGCCCGCGCCCTTCATGTCCTGCATCACCGTCGTCAGCGTCGGCGAAGTCAGGTTGGCGGCGGGAATGTCGTCGAAGCCGATGATCGCGACGTCCTGCGGCATCGTCAGCCCCGCTTCGGTCAGCGCACGCATCGCGCCGATCGCGATCAGGTCGCTCGCGGCAAAGATCGCGTCGAAACACGCGCCGCTGTCCAGCAGGGTTTTGGCGGCGGCATGGCCCGACGCTTCCGACGAGACGGCGTTGCGTTGCAGCGCCGGGTCGGGCTCAATCCCCGCAGCGCGCATCGCGCGGCACAGCCCGCGATAGCGGTCGTGGAACTCGGGCGCATGATCCGATGCGTCGCCGAGGAAAGCGATGCGCCGCCGCCCGATCTCGATCAGATGTGCGCCCGCCTGCTCGCCCGCGCCGATATTGTCCGATCCGACGGTCAGCCCGATGTCATCCTCCGACACCGATCCCCAGCGCACGAACTTGGTGTCCATCGCGACCAGATGTTCGAGCTTCTCGCGGTAAAGCTGATAGTCGCCATAGCCCAGGAGGATGATGCCGTCGGACCGGTGGCTGTCCTGATAATCGACGTGCCAGTCATTGTGCATCTGCTGGAAGCTGATGAGCAGGTCATAGCCGCGCAGCGCACACTGCCGCGTGATCGACCCCAGCATCGACAGGAAGAAGGGGTTGATCATCGAGTCGTCGGGGGTCGGATCCTCGAAAAAGAGCAAAGCGAGCGTGTGGGTGCGTTGCGACCGCAGGCTGGAGGCGTTCTTGTCGACAGTGTAATTAAGCTCGCGCGCGATGCGTTCGATATTGGCGCGCGTCGCCGCGCTCACCGACTTGCTGCCGCGCAGCGCGCGCGACACAGTGGGCTGCGACACGCCCGCCAGATAGGCGATGTCGAAGCTGGTCGGCTTGCCCGAGGGCGGACGCCCCATGCTCCTCTCCTGTGCCGCGGCCACCCCGTGGCGACCGGCCATCATACGCCGATTTAAGCGGCTGGCGGAGGCGGCGCAATGGCCGGAGCCATTGCCGGGGCAACGATGGCGCCGTTGTGACATTTCAGCGACAGCCGTTCGCGCCCAAGCACGCCGGTCGACCCCCGCGTCCGACCCGAGCTTTCGGCTCGTCACCCCGGCTTGCGGAAACGCAGCGTGAACTGGTCGGTCTTGCCGCGAATCGCCGCGTCGAAAACATTGGCGGTGCGCGGATCGTCGACGCGGGCATAGAGGTCGCTTTCGGCCTCGAGCGTGAAGCCGGCGCCGGTCAGCGCCGCGACCACCGCCGCCTTGTCGATCCGGTGCAGGCTGTCGGACAGCGCCGTGCCGCTGCCGCCCGGCGCGCTATGATCGACGACGACCAGCGTGCCGCCCGGTTTCAGCGCGGCGAACAGCGCCGCGCTCCCCCTGGCGCCCGTGCCTTCGGGAAAGGGTTTGAGGTAGAGATCGTGGAAGTTCTGGACGGTGACGATCGTGTCGAGCGGTTCGGGAAAGGCGGGCGCCGCGAACGGTCCGCCGACCGCATCGACATTGTCATAGGCGGCATCGACCGCTGCCTGGTCGTCGCCATATTGTTTGCGGAAGGCGATGAACTCGGCGGGCTGGAAGGCATAAACCTTGCCCGCCGGGCCGACCGCGGCGGCGAGCAGGCGCGTGACATAGCCGCTCCCCATGACGAAATCGCCGACCTTCTCGCCCGGCGCGATTTCGGCGAACGCGAGCAGCTCGGCCGGCTTGCGCTCGGCGTCGCGGGCCCGGTCGGCGGCGGGACGCGCGGGATCGGCGAGCGCCGCGGCATAGTCGGGAGCGGCCGTCTGCGCCGCGGCGAGCGGGCCCGCGGCGAGCAGCAGGGCAAGGGTCAGCGAACGGATCATGGCATCGACTCCTCTGGTGTATCGCACCGCTATAACAGTTCGCCGCTCCAACGGATATCGCGGCTATCGTTCCATCAAATCCGACGGCAGCGTCGGCTCGCTGACGATCCGCTCCATGCGGCGCCACATTTCGTCGCGGCTCGGCCGCCCGCGTTCGACATAGGCGCGCACCATCGCTTCGCCGAGGCCATAGTTGATGACATAGCTGCGATACTGCTCGGTAAAGCGCACCGACTGTTCGGCGCGCGGCTGCGAGACGAGCAGATATTTCTGGGTGAGCGCCACCGCCGTTGACCGGTCGATTTCGCCGTCGAGATATTGCTGCGCGATCGTCAACCGCGCCCCCGACGCGCGCTTGATCGCTGCGAGCAGCTGCCAGTAACGGTCGTCGGCGGGCACTGCGATCCCGGCGATCGGCATCAGTATGTCCCGTTCGGTCGCGGCCTTGGCTTCGCCCGGAAAGGACAGATCAATGCCGTAATTGGCGCTGCCCTCGGCAATCAGGCTCTGCGGGCTGTAGAGCGGATAGACGCTGAACTCGGCCCAGCCGCGCTCCTTCACCAGTTTCTCCTCAAGCTTCATGTTGAGGAGGTGATGGCCCGGATAGCCTTCGTGGCAGCCAAGATCGAGTGCGCGCGACAGGCGGATCGGCAGGTCGGTATTGACCTGGATCAGGCTGTGATAACCGCCCTGGTAATAATTATAGCCGCTCCAGCTCTTGTCGGTGACGAACTCGAGGCGAAAGCTCTCCTCCGCGGGCATCGGAATATGCGCGAGGCTGCGTCTGCGGCAGTGCGCGATGGCCGCCTCGAATGTCGGTCGCAGCCGGTCCTTGGGAATGGTGAAGGCGTCGAGATAAGCCTCGACCCGATCGGCGAGCGGTCCCTTGCCCGGGACGAGCGCTTCGATCTTCGCCAGCTCGGTGTCATAGCTTGCGAGCGGTTTCAGTTGCGGACGCACGCCGAACAGCCGCTCGGCCTCGTCGACGAAAGCGAAGCGCGTGCCGTCCATCATCATCAGCCGCGTTTCGGCGGCGCGAAGCTGCGCGCTGAGGAATGCCGCGCGCCGCCTGGCGAGCGGGTTGCTCAGGCGCCGCGCGGTGCGATCGGTTTCCGCCAGCAGCGCGCGCGTCGCGGCGAGCAGCGCCGCCTTTTCGCGCGGGTTGGCTTCGGCCGCGGCCTTCAGTTCGGCCGGGCCGTAATAGGCGTCGATATAGCCCGGCTCGTGCGTGCCGATTTCAAGCGACAGGCGAAGGTAGGTGGCGGCGATCGCGTCGAGCGCTGCGGCATCCGCGGCCGTGCGGCGGACGTCGAGCGCCGCGACCCCCGGCTCGCCCGAAGGCGCTTTGGCGGGACCGGCGGCACATCCGGCGAGTATCGTGGCCGCGACCAGCGAAAGCGGGAGCAGTTTTGTCATATCGCTTGCCTAGCGGGCCGCTTCGGACGTGTCGCGCACGTCGCCGTCGACGGCAATTTCGCCTTTCGATGCCGATTCGACGGCATTATGTTCGGGATGGAGCGGGGCGAGGCGCAGCACGGCAAAGCCGACGAGCGCCGATGCGAGCGATCCCATCAGGATACCGATCTTCGCCTCCTCGATCAGCAGCGCGTTGCCGGGAAAGGCGAGGCTGCCGATGAACAGGCTCATCGTGAAACCGATCCCGCACAGCATGGAGACGGCATAGACCTGGAGCCAGGTCGCGCCGCGCAGTCTCCCCGCGATGCCGAGTTTGACCGCCAGCCAGACGCTGCCGAAAATGCCGATCTGCTTGCCGAGGAACAATCCCGCGGCGATGCCGAGCGGCAGGGGCGCAAAGAGCTGGTCGAGCCCCAGCGCACGCACATCGACGCCCGCATTGGCGAAGCCGAACAGCGGCACGATGGCAAAGGCAACCGTCGGGTGCAGCGCATGTTCGAGCCGGTGCAGCGGCGAGGTCTGACTGTCGGGCGCGCCCGGCGTGCGCTCGAAAGGGATGGCCATTGCTGCGAGCACGCCGGCGATCGTCGCATGGACGCCCGACAGCAGCATCGCATACCAGAGCAGCAGGAAGAGCGCCATATAGACGAGCAGGTTCTTCACGCCGCCACGGTTGCACGCGAACATGATGCCAAGGATCGCCGCCGCGGCGCCGAGCGCGAGCAGGTTGATCTTGGCGGTATAGAAAAGCGCGATGATCGCGACCGCGCCCATGTCATCGACGATCGCGACAGTGACGAGGAATAGCTTGAGCGAGGTCGGCGCGCGCCTGCCGAGCAGCGCGAGCACGCCCATCGCAAAGGCGATGTCGGTCGCTGCGGGAATCGCCCAGCCCTGCGCCAGACCGGGCTCGTCGCCGACGAAAAACATATAAAGCGCGGCGGGCACCGCCATGCCGGCGGCGGCGGCGATGAAGGGCAGGCGTCGGCGATCCCAGCTCGCCAGCCGTCCATCGACGAACTCGCGCTTGATCTCCAGCCCGACGAGCAGGAAAAACACCGCCATCAGCCCGTCGTTGATCCAAAGATGCACCGTCATCGGGCCGAGCTTGTCGGTCAGAACCGGTCCCGTCACGGCATGGATCAGGTCGTGATACAGCGTCGCCAGCGGTGAATTGGCAACAATCATTGCCAAAATGGCTGCGAAAATAAGCAGGATCCCGCCTGCGCTCTCGCTTTCGAGGAAATCGCGTAAGGCGGAAGGGGGCGGAAAACTGCGGGCCATGGGTCGACTATTTCCTTCGTTCGTCAACTATTGTGACAATTGCTTAACGGCGCATGCGCTGCTTTACAAACGGAGGCGCTTGATTAGCACTCTTGCCTAGGATGGCGCCATGCCATCGGTGGGGCGGGGCTGGCAAGTGGAGCTATCGACCGGGTGGCTGGAATGGCTGGTGCTGGGGGCGGGCCGCGAACTGATGCTGTTCGCATCGGTCGGCATATTGCTGATCGGGCTCGACGATCTGTTGCTCGACGCGCTGTGGCTGGCGACGCGCGGGCAGCGCCGAGGCGAAACCGCGAGAGCGCCGCCGATTGAGGGGCGTATCGCCATTTTCGTGCCGGCGTGGGACGAGGCCGCGGCGCTGCCCGCGATGCTTTGCCGGACCCTTGCCGCGTGGGACGGCGAGGATTTCCGGCTCTATGTCGGATGCTATCCCAATGACACGGCGACGATCTATGCCGTCTCGCAATTGGTCGCGCGCGACGCGCGGCTGCGGCTGGTGATCGGCGAGAGCGAAGGCCCGACGACCAAGGGCGACAATCTGAACAGGCTCTGGGCCGCGCTTTGTGCCGACGAACGGGTGGAGGCCCGGCGCTTTGCCGCGATCGTGCTTCACGATGCCGAAGATCATGTCCATCGGCACGAACTTGCGCTCTATCGGCAGCATTTGGCTCATAATGCGATGGTGCAGATTCCCGTCGTGCCGATAATCGACCGGCGTGCGCGCTGGATCGGCGGCCATTATGCGGATGAGTTTGCCGAGGCGCACGGCAAGGATATGCCGGTGCGCTCGCGCCTTGGCCTGCCGCTGCCCTCGGCCGGCGTCGGCTGCGCCTTGACCCGCAGCGCGTTGGCCCTGCTCGCGATGGAGCGAGGGGGGTGTCCCTTTTCGAGCGACAGCCTGACGGAGGATTATGAGATCGGGATGGTGATCGGCGCCTATGGCCTCGGCGCGCGCTTCGTCGATGCGGCCGATCCCGCAGGCGACCGGATTGTGTCGCGGGGCGCGTTTCCGGGCCGCATCGACGCCGCGGTTCGGCAAAAGTCGCGCTGGATCGCCGGCATCGCAATGGCGGGCTGGGATCATCTGGGTTGGCCCGGCTGTCGCCTGGGTCACAAGCAACGATCGACGGGACGCGACCTGCTCGCGCGCTGGATGCTCTGGCGCGACCGTCGCGCGCCGCTCGCGGCGCTCATCCTGCTGGCCGCCTATGCGGGGCTCATTCTCGTCGCAGCGGGGGTGGCGGGACAATTGCTGCTGGGCTGGAATGCGATCGAACCGGGGCCGACATTGCAATGGCTGCTCGTCGTAAACGCGCTGCTTCTCGGCTGGCGCATGGCGCTGCGTATCCATTTCACCGCGCGCCTTCATGGCTGGCGCGAAGCGTCGTTTGCCGTACCGCGTGCCTTTGTGGCGAACATCATCGCCATGCTCGCGGCACGGCGTTCCGTGCTGCTTTACTGGCGGATATTGCGCTCGGGCGAAGTGGTGTGGGACAAGACCGACCACAGCGAAACCGGCCTCGCGGTCGCGGATGCGCCGGTGCGCGTGGCGATGCGGTGATGAAGCGCCGGGCCGGTGCGCGGCGCGACGCGCCCGCGCTGCGTTTCTTGTTCGGATGCGTCGGCGGATGGATTCTGCTGCGCATCATGATGCTCTGGAACCCGGTGCCACCGCCGACAACCGTTTATGCACCGTTGGCCGCGCCGTTCTCCCCCGTTCGGGATGCCGGGCTTTCGTCTGCCATGCGCGGTGCCGAGACGCCGCCACGGCCCGCCGGGCGACGACGCGATGCCGCATATACGAAGGTCGGCATTCTTCCGCTGCGCCGGGCGTCCGCCGCGATGGCTCTGGCCGGTCGCGGGACGGGGATGCCCCATCGCCGCGATGGCGCCGCCGCGGGACCGGCCGTTTCGCTTGTTCCGGCGCCGGGAAGCAATGTGATGACGACCGGCCGTGACGAACCACGGCGGCCCGTCGCCGCCCGCCACACCGCCGCCGCACAGGCCGAGCCCGTCTGGACGGGACGCCAGATGGCGGGATGGTCGGCGTCGACCTGGCTCTATTTTCGCGACGGATCGGACGAGGCGCCGCGCCGAATCGGCGTATCGAGTTCGCTCGGCGGCAGCCAGGGCGGCGTGCGGCTGGCCTATGGCTTTGGTCCGACGGGGCGGTTGCGCGCCTATGCGCGGGCGACGATGGCTTTCGAGCGGCCGGGCCAGCGCGAGGGGGCTTTCGGCCTGGCCTTCGCGCCGATCGCCGATATGCCGGTCGATGTGGCGATCGAACAGCGCGTCGCCGCCGGGCGCGACGGCCGAACCGCGCTCGCGGCGATGGCCAGCGGCGGGGTTTCCGAGGTCGGGCTTCCGGCGGGCTTCCGGCTGGATGTCTATGGGCAAGCCGGTATTGTCGGCGCGCGCCGCCGCGATGGTTTCGCCGATGGTGCGGTGGTGATCGACCGCGGGCTGGGGCGCGGCGACGCATCCTTGCGTCTCGGCGTGCTGGCCGCAGGCGCGGTGCAGCCCGGCGCGGCGCGGGTCGATGTCGGTCCGCGATTGACGCTGCGCCTGCCCGAAGCAGGGCAGGGCAGTCGGATCGCGCTCGATTGGCGGCAACGCATCGCGGGCGACGCACGGCCCGCAAGCGGCCTTGCACTGACGCTCGCCGCCGACTTCTGACCGCCTGGAAAAATAGCCACCGCAGCCGATTCCCCGGCGCGAAAAAATGCTCTAGGGTCACCGGACTCGGTGCAGTTTTGCGCTGCGGACGCATGTTTCGGGGCCTTCGTGGATCTTTACCTTCCAGTCGCCAACCTGTCGGTCAATGCATTGGTCATCATTCTGCTCGGCGGCGGCGTTGGGTTCCTGTCGGGCATGTTCGGCGTCGGCGGGGGTTTTCTGACGACGCCGCTGCTCATCTTCTATGGCATTCCGCCGACCGTCGCAGCGGCATCGGCGGCGACGCAGGTGACCGGCGCCAGCGTTTCGGGTGCGCTCGCGCATCTCGAACGCGGCGGGGTCGACCTGCGCATGGGTGCGGTGCTCGTCGTCGGCGGCCTTCTGGGGTCGCTGATCGGCGCGGGCCTGTTCGAACTGCTCACCGCCTGGGGGCAGATCGATACGGTGATCAACATGCTCTATGTCGCGCTGCTCGGCTCGGTCGGCAGCATCATGGCGCGCGAGGCGTGGGCCGCCTTGCAGAATATGCGCGCCGGGCTTCCCGCGCCTGCGCGCAAGCGCCGGCATCATCCGATGGTTGCCAATCTGCCGCTGCGCTGGCGCTTCTATCGTTCGGGCCTCTATATCTCGCCGCTCGCGCCGCTGATCCTCGGGATGGTGGTGGGCATATTGACGATGCTGCTCGGCGTCGGTGGCGGGTTCATCATGGTGCCCGCGATGCTCTTTCTGCTCGGCATGGGCACGCAGGTCGTCGTCGGCACCTCGCTGTTCCAGATATTGTTCGTGACGATCGCAACGACGATGGTCCATGCGCTGACCACCGGCGCGGTCGACATCGTGCTCGCCGGCCTGCTGCTGCTCGGCAGCGTGACGGGCGCGCAGATCGGCGCGCGCTTTGCGCAGAGCGTCAAACCCGAATATCTGCGCATGGCGCTGGCGGTCATCGTCCTGCTCGTCGCGGCGCGCATGGCGGTCGATCTGTTCATCCGCCCCGATGAAATCTATACCGTGCAATGACCGGCGTGCGCGCCTTGATCCTGTGGCTCGCGCTGACGCTGCTGCCGCTCACGGCGGCTCGCGCGACCGATCCACGGCTGGTCCCCGACGTGTCGAGCCGCGCGATCGACATCCAGTACAGCTTTACCGGCGAGGAACTGCTGCTGTTCGGGGCGATCCTCTATCCTGATCAGCGGCTGCCCGACGACCGTGCCGACATCGTCGTCGTGCTGAAGGGGCCGGTACGACCGATCGTGCTGCGCGAAAAGCGCCGCGTTGCGGGTATATGGGTCAACGCGAGAAGCATTCGCCTGCGCACCGCGCCCAGCTTTTATGCCATCGGCTCGTCGCGGCCGATCGACAGGCTGGTCGACGAACGCACGGCAGCGATCTTCGAGCTCGGCCTTGCCAATCTGTCGATGTCGCCAACGGGATTTTCGGAGGCGAAAACGCTCGAACGCTTCGAGGCGGGGTTGATCGACCTGTATCGCCGCGCCGGGCTGTTCGTTGAAAATCCCTCGGCGGTCGAGATTACCGAAGGCGTGCTCTATCGCGCGCGCATCCCGGTTCCCGCGCGGGTTCCGGTGGGCACCTATCGCGCCGAAACCTATTTGATCAGTCGCGGCCGCGTGCTCGCGGTCGCTTCGCGTGATGTCCAGATACGCAAGACGGGCTTCGAGCGCTTCGTCGCGCGCGCGGCCGAAGAGCACGGGTTTCTTTACGGCCTGTCGGCGGTGCTGATGTCGCTTGGGCTGGGCTATGCCGCCTCGGCTGTCTTCCGCCGTCGCTGAACCATATAGAGCACGCCGCTCTAAGCGCTTTGTTTACCCTCCTCTGCGATAGCTGAAAGCGGGACCACAAAGGCGGGGGCAGGATTTATGGACATGCAGGGCGGATTCGGCGCCGGGGATTCGACGGCGGTGCAACATGTGCGCCTGGCGGGCGGGGGTGTCGCGGCCCCGGTGACACCGGGCACCGCCCATCATCGCGACGAGTTGCTGATCGGTGAGGTTGTCGATGTCTCGGGTTCGGCGTCGCGCATCCTGCTCGACGCCGCGACAATCGCCAGACTGTCGTCGTCGGGCGATGCCACGGTCGCGATGGCGGGGCAGGTCGGCGCGCAGGTCAAGGTCCGCGTCGGCAACATATGGCTCGTCGCCAGCATCCGCGACCAGCAGTTGCACGAACGCGGCGAGGGATTGATCCTCGCGACGATCGACTTGCTCGGCGAAGGCGAAGAGGAAAAGATTACCGGCCGCATCCACAATTTCCGTCGCGGCGTGACGCGCTACCCCGTTCCGGGAAGCCCGGTCTTTGCGGCGACCAGCGCCGATCTCAAGCAAATCTACGCCGCCGACGAGCGCGCACATGTCGAGATCGGCACCGTCCACCCGACCAAGGATGTCCGCGGTTCGCTCTATGTCGACGCGATGCTGGGCAAGCATTTCGCGCTGCTGGGATCGACGGGTACCGGCAAGTCGACCAGCGCCGCGCTGATCCTCCACAAGATCTGCGAACTCGCGCCGCAGGGCCATATCGTGATGATCGACCCGCACGGCGAATATTCGGCGGCGTTCAAGGGCACGGGCGCATTGTTCGACGTCGACAATCTGGCGATGCCCTATTGGCTGATGAACTTCGAGGAACATTGCGAGGTGTTCGTCACGGCCGAGGGGCGCGACCGCCAGGCCGACTGCGACGTGCTGGCGCGCTGCCTTCTCCAGGCGCGGATCAAGAACCGGCTGGCCGAAGGGATGACCAAGATCACGGTCGATTCGCCGATTCCCTATCTGCTCTCCGACCTGCTCAGCATCCTGACCAATGAAATGGGCAAGCTCGACAAGGCGACCTCCAGCGCCCCCTTTATGCGGATCAAGGGCAAGATCGAGGAAATGCGCGCCGACCCGCGCTATAATTTCATGTTTTCGGGCATGCTCGTCGCCGACACGATGGCGAACTTCCTCAGCAAGATTTTCCGCCTGCCCTCCGATGGGCGGCCGATTTCGATCATCGACGTGTCGGGGGTGCCCAGCGACATTACCGGGGTTGTCGTCGCGGTGCTGTCGCGGCTGACCTTCGACTATGCGATCTGGTCGCGCGGCGAACCGCAGCGCCCGATCCTGCTCGTGTGCGAGGAAGCGCACCGCTACATCCCCTCGAAGGACATCGGCCAGGGACAGGCGGTGCGCAAGATTCTGGAACGTATCGCCAAGGAAGGGCGCAAATATGGCGTGTCGCTGGGTCTGATCACCCAGCGTCCGTCGGACCTTGCCGAAGGCGTGCTGTCGCAGTGCGGCACCATCATCGCGATGCGCCTCAACAACGAGCGAGACCAGCATTTCGTGAAAGCGGCGATGCCCGAAGGCGCGCGCGGCTTCATCGATTCGATCCCCGCGCTGCGCAATCGCGAGTGCATCGTCTGCGGTGAGGGCGTGTCGATCCCGATCCGCGTCTACCTCGACACGCTCGAAGAGGAAAAACGCCCGGCGTCGAGCGATCCACTCTTCTCGAAACTGTGGCGCGAAACGGGTGGCGAGGCCGAAATCGTCGAGCGCGTGGTGAAACGCTGGCGCAGTCAGGGGCGGTAGGCGCACCGTTTGCAGCTTTGTGTTCGCGGAAGGGCGGTTTTGGAGTGGGGAGCGGACGTAGCCCTCTCCCCTTCAGGGGAGAGGATAGCGCAGCTTGCTCCGCCGGGAGCTAGCGAAGCTTGGAGAGGGGGACGCCGTCAATCCCCTCTCAACTCCGGCTAGCCAGCAAGCTGGCAAGCCTGCGTATCTCTCCCCTTCAGGGGAGAGAGCCACTATGTCCACTTCCGGCCGGTTTCAGACCTTCCCCTCTGTCCGTTCGCATCGAGCGAAGTCGAGACATACATCGACGCCGTGTCACGCCGACGGGCATCTCGACTTCGCTCGATGCGAACGGATTTCATATGCCGTTATGGCCGCATCCGCTCGTCCCCAGCCATTCCAGCCTGCCCGCGCCGTCAGCTCCTGGGCGGCTCCCACAATTCGATCGGATTGCCCTCGGGGTCATGGACCCGCGCAAAGCGGCCGACCGCCGGATCGTCCCACTCATCCTTGGTGATGATCTCCTCGCCCGCCTCGCGGAACGGCTGAAGCACGGCGTCGAGGTCGTCGACGCGCAGGTTGATCATGAACTGGCGGTCGGCGGCAAAATAGTCGGTATCGGCCTTGAACGCCGAAAAGACGAGCGGCCCCCCGGCCGTCGTCCACGACCATTCGTCGACGGGGCCGCTGTCGTCGGCGTTGCACCCGGCGCCGACACCCAGTCTTTCGCGATACCAGGCGTTCAGCGCCTCGGGATTGCGCGCGCGGAAAAACAGCCCGCCGATTCCTTTGACATGTCCCACGGCCACCTCGCTCCTTTGAAAGGCGACAGCCTAGACTGATCGGCTCAGCGTTTCCACTCTCCGCTCTTTGAAAACTCCTCGCGGACCTGTCCAGATTGGTTGAGACGGGGGTCGGTATAGCTCGGCGCGGCGGGCGCTGCGGCGGCCGGGGCGCCGGGGGGTGCTGGGGCCAGCGCACCGGGCAGCAGCGGCGCGGGCGCGGCATCGGGGAGCGGTGCTGCGGCGCCAGTCAGTGCGGGAAGCGGGCCGGCACCGGGCGCAATGCCCTGACCCTTCAGGATCGCGAGCTGCTGGGCCACCGGCAGATAGGGGCCCGGCACTGGTTCGCGGCCCAGATAGGGTGCGCGAAAGGCGTCGGGCATTCCCCAGCGCCCGCGCCAGCGGTGAAAGATGTGCGCGCCGACGATGTTGGTCATCACCAGGCTTTTGCCCCAGCGCGGCCAGATCGCCTGCGTATGATAATGGGTGGCCAGCCCCACCTTGGCATACACCTGACCGCCGAGCGCCGCCGAGGCCACGCGGCTCGCGCGCAGCCAGTTCCGCCGTTCGGGTGCGCGCGCCATCGCGCCGTCGCAGGCAAAGGTGAACTGGCACACCCCGGCGCGCTGCGATCCCTGGAAAACGACGCCGCACACGGTGCCCGGAAAGCTGGGATGGCGGACGCGGTTGATGATCGTCTGCGCGACGCCGCGCATCCCGTCGTCGCTTTCGGACGCCGCCTCGTAATAGATGGCGGCGGTCAGGCAATAATGCGCGCGTTCGCGATCGAGCGCGGTCAGCCCGCGAAAGACATAGGGCCTGGCAGGCGGTCCGGCGAATGCCTCTTCGCGCAGCGCCGCGGGGTCGGCGGGGGGCAGCGCGGTGGCGTCGGAAAAGTCGATGCTGCGCGGGTCGGGCAGCGTGGGGTCGATCTTCAGCGCCGCCTCATAATCCCCGGCGGTCATGATCGCCCAGCGTTCGGGGTCATAGGGCCTGAAATCGACCGGCACCGACACGCTGTAGGGGGCGAAGATCGACGGCGCGCGAAACTGCCCGCTCGACAACAGAAAGGCGAAGCAGGCGACGACCGAAACGCCCCCGATCGCCGCCCAGAAAGCGCGCCCCGGCCCCGCCGACCGTTCGGGCGGCGGGTCGCGCCACGTCGAGCGGGCGGTCAGGGTCAGTTCGGGCTTCATAACGGCGGCATCATTCCTCGATCCGTCTGCGAGATACAGGCCGGGCCGGTCAACCTATACACGGAAACACCTATAAAATGTTGCGAGGCATGTGCGTTGGTCCGCCGCGTGGATCATGGAACGGGCGGTAATGGCGTTGCCGCCCGCCGAACCGAGGTAGCGGGCCGCGTTTCGGGGAGATCATTGCTGATGCGGCATTGCGCCGGCCGGGTGGGCAGGCGCGTCCGGCTGGGGGCGCGGGCGGTGAATCTTGGTTGAGTCCTTTTCTCCGCAATCCGGTTCGAGCGGCTTTTCCACCGGCTGCGACATGATGTGTGCACGGGTGGCTTCCAGCGCATCGGGCGGGATCGGCTTACCTATGTCGGCTTCTGCCATGCACCGAAAACTATAGATGACGCGGGCGCAGCGGCCATGGGAGCCGGGCCGCGTTTTGAACCATTGCACGTCGCGCCGGACCGCATAGCGATATCCGGTACAAAGCGATCCCGCGGCGTTTTGTATGCGCCTGAACTCCCAGTCGGCATCGCGCATTTGCGCCGGGGTGAAATAGCCTATGCTCGCGACATAGCCATGGGGATCGGTCCTCGCGTGCCAATAAGCAGCGAGGCTTTCGGGCGGTTCGGGCAGCGCCGCGCAGGACGAGAGCACAGTCGCGGAACTGGCCAGGGCGATCGAGCATGACAGGATCCGGCGCATGGCCCAACACTAAAGGAGAGCGGTTAACAAAGTGGCTGATGGCGCAACCGTCCGCCATTTTGTCCGCCCCGCTTTCCCCCTTGCCGACTCCCGCGCATCGGCCTATATGCGCCTCACTTCTTGACATGGTTAGCCAGTTGGGACGTCGGGGCCGCGGGCCGCGGCGGCTTTTCCTGCATGGCTTTCCGGTTGTCCGAACCAGGAATATGATTTGGTCGATTTCGACGCCCTCCATGCGATCATCGCGCCCGAAGCCGAGGCGATGGGCCTCGCGCTCGTGCGCGTCGCCTTCTTTGGCGGCGACAGCGACCCGACCTTGCAGGTGATGGCCGAGCGGCCCGACACGCGCCAGCTGACGATCGATGATTGCGCCGACCTGTCGCGCCGCATCTCGGACCGGCTCGACGCGCTGGAGGAAGCGGGGCAGGATCCGATCGACGTCGCCTATCGGCTCGAGGTTTCGTCGCCCGGCATCGACCGGCCGCTGACGAGGCCCGCCGACTTCGCCGACTGGGCGGGTCACGAAGCGAAGATCGCGCTCAAGGAAAAGCTGGACGGCCGCCAGCGCTTCAACGGCACGCTCGTCGGCATCGACGGCGATGTCGTGACGATTTCGGATAAGGAAGGGGTGGAGCACAAGCTGCCGTTCGGCGCGATCGACACGGCGAAGCTGGTGCTCACCGACAAATTGATTGCCGCAACCGTTCCGCTCTCCGCCGAGGGCGCCGACGAAATGGAAGAAGAAGGACAGGACTGATGGCCACTGCCATTTCCGCCAACAAGGCCGAACTGCTCGCGATCGCCAACAGCGTCGCCAGCGAGAAGATGATCGACAAGGCTATCGTCATCGAGGCGATCGAGGAAGCGATCCAGCGTGCCGCGCGCGCCCGCTATGGCGCCGAGAACGACATTCGCGCCAAGCTCGACCCGCAGACCGGCGACCTGCGCCTGTGGCGCGTCGTCGAAGTGGTCGAGACGGTCGAGGATTATTTCAAGCAGGTCGACCTCGCCGCCGGGCAAAAGTTGCAGAAGGACGCCAGGATCGGCGACTTCATCGTCGATCCGCTGCCCGCCGTCGACCTTGGCCGCATCGACGCGCAGTCGGCGAAGCAGGTGATCTTCCAGAAGGTTCGCGAAGCCGACCGGGAACGCCAGTATCAGGAGTTCAAGGATCGCGCCGGAGAGATTATCACCGGCGTCGTGAAATCGGTCGAGTTCGGCCATATCGTCGTCAATCTGGGCCGCGCCGAGGGCGTGATCCGCCGCGACCAGCAAATCCCGCGCGAATTGATGCGCGTCGGCGACCGCGTCCGCGCGCTGATCCTGTCGGTGCGCAGCGAAACGCGCGGGCCGCAGATTTTCCTCTCGCGCGCGCATCCCGACTTCATGAAAAAGCTGTTCGCGCAGGAGGTGCCCGAAATCTATGATGGCATCATCGAGATCAAGGCTGCCGCGCGCGATCCGGGCAGCCGGGCGAAGATCGGCGTGATCAGCTATGACAGCAGCATCGACCCCGTCGGCGCCTGTGTGGGCATGAAGGGCAGCCGCGTTCAGGCGGTCGTTCAGGAATTGCAGGGCGAAAAGATCGACATCATTCCCTGGTCGGAGGACACGGCGACCTTCGTGGTCAATGCGCTTCAGCCGGCCACGGTGCAGCGCGTCGTCATCGACGAGGATGATGGTCGCATCGAGGTCGTCGTCCCCGACGATCAGCTCAGCCTCGCCATCGGTCGCCGCGGCCAGAACGTCCGTCTTGCCAGCCAGCTGACCGGCAAGCAGATCGATATCATGACCGAGGCGGATGCGAGCGAGAAGCGGCAGCGCGAATTCGTCGAACGCTCGACGATGTTCCAGGAGGAACTCGACGTCGACGAAACACTGGCACAGCTCCTCGTCGCCGAAGGCTTCAGCGAGCTCGAGGAAGTCGCCTATGTGCCGCTCGACGAACTGGCAAGCATCGAGGGTTTCGACGAGGAACTGGCGCAGGAACTGCAGAGTCGCGCTGCCGAGGGGCTGGAGCGTCGCGAGGAGGCGGCGCGCGCCGAGCGTCGCGAACTGGGCGTCGAGGATGCACTCGCCGACATCCCGCACCTGACCGAAGCGATGCTTGTCACGCTCGGCAAGGCCGGAATCAGGACGCTCGACGATCTTGCAGACCTTGCGACCGACGAACTGATCGCCAAGAAACGAACCGACAACCGCCGCGGCCCGGCGCGCAGCGAGCGCGCCGAGGACAAGGGCGGCGTGCTCGGCGAATATGGCCTGAGCGAAGAGCAGGGCAACGAGATCATCATGGCGGCGCGTGCGCACTGGTTCGACGATGAGGAGTCGAGCGAGCCGGCAACCGCGCCCGCGGCGGAGCCGCAAAACGGGGAGGCCGCCGATGCGGACCCCGCGCAATGATCAACTGAGCCAAACCGACCGCGCAAAGGGGCGCGGCCACCATGTGCCCGAGCGGCGCTGCGTCGTCACCGGTGAGGTTTCGCCGGTAGAGCGGCTCGTGCGTCTGGCGCTCGGTCCCGACGGCGGCATTGCGCCGGATGTTCACGGCAAGGCGCCTGGCCGCGGCGCGTGGATCGGCGTCGACCGCGTGACCCTCGAAGCTGCGCAGGCCAAGGGCAAGCTCAAGGCGGGCCTCGCGCGCGCGCTGCACGAAGGCGGCTTCACGATCCCCGACGATCTGGGCGCGCGGATCGAGGCGCAGCTGGCCCGCGCGACGCTCGACCGGCTGGGACTCGAATCGCGAGCGGGAATGCTCATCAGCGGCAACGACAAGATCGAACAGGCGGCGCGGCGCGGGCAGGTTCGCCTGCTCCTCCACGCGAGCGATGCGGGTGACGACGGTCGCAAGAAACTGGCGCAGGCGTGGCGCGTCGGCGAGGATGACGAAGGATCGGGCCGCGAAGGACTGGTCTTGCCGGTAGACCGCGGCACCCTATCTATGGCATTGGGGCGCGAGAATGCGGTGCATCTGGCGATTGTCGACGCCCGCGCCGCCGACCGGGTGCTGGCGCACTTGAGCCGCTGGCAGTTTTTCACCGGATGGAGTAGGGACGCGGCCAATCGCGTTTCGGATACGGATTCCCGCGAGCCGGGAACAGGGGATACGTCCGCGGCTTCCGCCGTTTCGGGCGCGTTTTGAAGGAATGATGGTTTTCGATGAGTGACGAACAGGACAAGCCGACCCTTAGCCGCAAGCCGCTGGGCCTGAAGCGGACGGTCGAGGCCGGACAGGTGCAGCAGCAATTCAGTCACGGTCGCCGCAATACGGTGGTCGTCGAGGTGAAGCGCCGCCGTGTGCTGGGTCGGCCGGGCGAGGCCGCACCGACGCCCGAGGTCGAAGAGGCGAAGGCCGCGCCCGCTCCGGCGCCTGCGCCCGCCGCACCCAGGCCCGCGGCGCCGAAGCCGGCCGCGGTCGACAGCCTGATGACGCGCCAGGAGCGTCAGGCGCAACTGCTCCGCGAAGCCGAGGAAGCCCGCATGGCGGCGCTTGAGGAAAACCGCCGCCGCGAGGAGGCCGAACGCGCCCGCGCCGCCGAGGAGGAAAGGGCGCGCGCTGAAAAGCGTGAAGAACAGGCGGCCACCAAGGCGCCCGAACCCGCGCCCACGCCCGCGGCATCGGCTCCCGACGCCACTGCTGCCGACGCGCCGCCTGCTGCCGAGGGTCCGGTCGAAACGGCGGCGCGGCCCGCGACGGCGAGCGCCGCCCCGGCGCCGCGTCGTTTCACGCCGGTCGAAGCGCTGAAGCGTCCCGAACCCAAGCGTCCCGAGCCCAAGGCCAGTCGCGGTGGTGAAAATCGCCGTCAGTCGGGCAAGCTGACGGTGACCCGTGCGCTCAACGAGGACGAAGGCGCGCGTGCGCGCAGCCTTGCGGCGCTGAAGCGCGCCCGCGAAAAGGAAAAGCGTTCGCACATGACCTCGTCGGGTCCGCGCGAAAAGCAGGTCCGCGAAGTCGTCGTGCCCGACACAATCACCGTGCAGGAACTCGCCAACCGCATGGCCGAAAAGGGTGCCGACCTGGTCAAGGCGCTGTTCAAGATGGGCATGCCTGTCACCGTCAACCAGACGATCGACCAGGACACCGCCGAACTGCTCGTCACCGAATTCGGGCACGAGATCAAGCGCGTCAGCGAAGCCGATATCGACATCCGCCACGACGAGGATGTCGACGACGCCGCGCAGCTGAAACCGCGCGCGCCGGTGGTCACGATCATGGGCCATGTCGACCACGGCAAGACCAGCCTGCTCGACGCGCTGCGCGGCGCGAATGTGCAGGCGGGCGAGGCCGGTGGCATCACCCAGCATATCGGCGCCTATCAGGTGAAGGCAAAGGACGGCAGCGTCATCACCTTCCTCGATACGCCGGGCCACGAAGCCTTTACCGAGATGCGTCAGCGCGGCGCCAACGTCACCGACATCGTCATCCTGGTGGTGGCGGCCGACGATGGGCTGAAGCCGCAGTCGATCGAGGCGATCAATCATGCGAAGGCGGCGGGCGTGCCGATCATCGTCGCGATCAACAAGGTCGACAAGGAAGGCGCCAATCCGCAGCGCGTCCGCGAACGCCTGCTCGAACATGAGCTGGTGGTCGAGGAAATGGGCGGCGACGTCCAGAATGTCGAAGTGTCGGCGCTCAAAAAGACCGGGCTCGACAAGCTGCTCGACGCGATCGCGCTGCAGGCCGAGATCATGGAGCTGAAGGCGAACCCCGACCGTGCCGCCGAAGGTACGGTGATCGAGGCGAAGCTCGACAAGGGCCGCGGCCCGGTCGCGACGATCCTTGTGCGCCGTGGTACCTTGAAGGTCGGCGACATCTTCGTCTGCGGCGCCGAAAGCGGCCGCGTCCGCGCGCTCGTCGACGATCATGGCAAGCAGGTCAAACAGGCGACGCCGTCGATGCCGGTCGAAGTGCTCGGGCTTGGCGGGGTGCCGATGGCGGGGGATACGCTCATCGTCGTCGAGAATGAGGCGCGCGCGCGCGAAGTTGCCGCCTATCGCCAGGAACAGGCGCTCAAGAAGCGGACCGCGCAGGCGCCGGTCAGCCTCGAGGGCATGTTCTCCGCGCTTGCCGACAAGGCGAATGTCATCGAATATCCGGTGGTCATCAAGGGCGATGTACAGGGCAGCGTCGAGGCGATCGTCAACGCGCTCAACAAGCTGTCGACCGACGAGATCCGCGTTCGGGTGCTCCATGCGGGCGCCGGCGCGATCACCGAGAGCGACGTGACGCTCGCCGCCTCGACCAGGGCGCCGATCATCGGCTTCAACGTCCGCCCGAACGCCAAGGCGCGCGAGATCGCGAACCGCGAAAAAGTGCGCTTCCTATATTATGACGTCATCTATCACCTGACCGCCGACGTCGCGAAGGAGATGGCGGGCGAACTGGGTCCGGAACGCATCGAGAATGTCGTCGGCCGCGCCGAGGTCAAGGACGTCTTCCCGGCGGGCAAGCGCGACAAGGCCGCAGGCCTGCTCGTGCTCGAAGGTTCGATCCGCAAGGGGCTCCACGCGCGCCTTACCCGCGACGACGTCATTGTCTCGGCAACGACGATCGCTTCGCTGCGCCGCTTCAAGGACGATGTCGCCGAAGTGCGCGCGGGTCTCGAATGCGGTGTCGTGCTCGCCGATACCAACGACATCAAGCCGGGCGATCACCTCGAAGTCTTCGAGGTCGAGCTGCGCGAACGCACGCTGTAGTGGAACCATCCCTGCACCCCCGCCGGCGCGGGGGTGCAGGAGGAATTGACCGATGCGCCACAAGGAACAATCCGAAGGCCCCTCCGTCCGCGTGCTGCGTGTGGGCGAACAGGTGCGCCATGTGCTGAGCGAAATCCTCGCGCGCGGCGACGTGCACGACGATGTGCTCGCGACGCATCCGGTCAGCGTGACCGAGGTGCGCATGTCTCCCGACCTTCGCCACGCGACGGTCTTTGTGAAGCCCCTGCTCGGCAAGGATGAGGAGGCGGTGCTGAAAGCGATGCGGACAAACACCGCCTATCTTCAGCGCGAGGTCGCGCATCGTATCCGGATGAAATATGCAGCGAAACTGAAGTTCCTCGCTGACGACAGCTTTGACGAGGCCAGCCATATCGACCGGCTGCTGCGCGATCCGAAGGTGGCGCGCGATCTGGAAGGCGGCGACGAAGGCGATCAGGGTTGAAGCCTGCCCGAACGGACCTGTCCGGTCGATGGACCCGAAGGCGGCGTGCATGACCGACCCCGACGCCCCCTATCACGCCCATGTCTATTATGATCCTGCCGAGAGGTCCGCGGCCGCCGCACTGCGCGACGATTTCGGCCGCAACTCCGCGATCCTGTTCGTCGGCGCGATGGCCGACGGCGCCGCCGGGCCGCATCCGATCGCCCAATATGAGGTGCATTTCCTCGCGCGCTCGCGCGATGCCGTTGTGGCGGCGATTGCGGCGACGGGCCTGCGCGCGCTGGTTCATCCGCTCACCGACGACGATGTGGCCGACCACACCAGCCTGGCGCAATGGATCGGCGAACCGGTCGATCTCGACCTGACCGTGCTCGATCCGCCGGGAGGCAATCAGGGGATCCCGCGTTTCGGGCTTTCGGACTTTCAGGCCTCGACAGGACCGTCGGCCCCCAGCACATAGGCGCAGCCGAGCCGCGTTGCGTCGTCGGCGTCGGTGAGCGCAGCGACGGTACGCCAGCCGTCGGCGCGCAGGCTCGCCGCGACCGCTGCATCGTGACCGAGCGGCAGGAAAATGCGGCGCTCGGCCATATCTTCGGCGCCCAGCCCGGCGTCGATCAGCGGATCGGGATAGAGCGAAAAGCCGACCGCAGCCTCCTCAGCCTCGCCGACGGGGATCGCATAGGCGCCGCCGCGGCCGACCGCGTCGCCCTGTCCGGGCACGAAGATCTGGAAGCCGAACCAGCTTTGATAGGCGAAGCCGTGGCGCTCGGTCGGATCGAGCGTCAGCGTGACGCGGTCGCGGATCGGCGCCGCGATGGCTTCCAGCGCGTCGATGCGTCCGCCGAGGACGCCGCTGGTGTCGAAAGCGCGCAGGTCGGTGATCGCCCGGTCGAACGGGCCGGTGGCGCGCAGCAGCGGCAGATAGGCGCCAGCGCCGATCCGCGCGAGTGCGCCCGCGTCCTTCGCATCGAGTTCGTCGCGGAGCTGCTGGAGGTCGGCCGTGACCGGAAGCGGTCCGAACGCGAGCAGATCGACGACATCGGGCAGGGTGAAGTCGATGGTGACGGGACCGATGCCCGCGGCTTCGAGCGCGTCGATCGCGACGGTCACAATTTCGCGCGCGGCGGCGACGCTGTCGCTGCCGATCAGCTCGGCGCCGACCTGTAACATCTCGCGTGCGGGTCGAAGCTGGCTGGCGCGCAACTTCACGACTTGTCCGGCATAGCAAAGGCGCAGCGGCCGCGGTGATGCCGCGAGCAGCGAGGTCGCGATCCGCCCGACCTGTCGCGTGATGTCGGGGCGCAGCGCGAGCGTGCGCTGCGACACCGGATCGGTGAAGCGGAGCAGGTCGCGGCCGGAGCGGTCGTCGTCGCTGCCCAGCGTCTCGCGAAACTCGGCGAGCGGCGGCGACACGCGGCCATAGCCATGCGCGCGCATCGCATCGACCAGCGCGCGGGTGACGCGCGACGCGGCCTCGGCCTGTCGGGGGAGGCGGTCGCGGAGGCCTTCGGGCAGCAGGGCAGGGGCCTTGGTCATGGGGTGGCCTTAGTGGCTGTGAGTCTCAATTGGAAGCATCGCTAATCCTCTCCCGTCGGGAGAGGCAACGAGACTTGGTGGCTTGCCGCCTAGTCGCAGTGGTGAGGGGCTGTGCATCGACGATAAGGCACAACCCCTCATCCAACTCCGCCTAGCCGCTTCGCGGCAAGGCTGCGTATCCTTCTCCCAATGGGAGAAGGTTGTGATGCGTCAGAACTTCAGACCCTTCACCATCTTCACGCCGGGAAGCTGGCAAACTTGCCACAACAGCGGTTCGGGCATCGGCGAATCGAGGCTGAGCAGCAGCACCGCTTCGCCGCCCGCGGCGCGGCGGCCGAGGTGGAAGGTGCCGATGTTGAGTCCGGCGTCGCCCAGCGTGCTGCCGATGCGGCCGATGAAGCCCGGCGCGTCCTCGTTGACGATATAGAGCATGTCGCCGTCGAGGTCGGCTTCGACCTTGATGCCGAACATTTCGACGAGGCGCGGCTCGTTGTTGCCGAACAGCGTGCCCGCCACCGAACGGTCGCCCGCCTCGGTCGCCACGGTCACGCGGACGAGCGTGTGATAATCGCCTTCGCGGTCGTGGCGCACTTCGCGCACATCGAGGCCGCGTTCGCGCGCGAGATGCGGCGCGTTGACCATGTTCACGCTGTCCGAATAGCGGCGCATCAGCCCGGTGAGCACCGCAGCGACGATCGGTTTCAGGTTGAGTTCGGCCGCTGCACCCTCGACCTCGACCGAGATGTGCGTCAGATTGTCGTGCGCAAGCTGGCCGACGAGGCTGCCGAGCTTTTCGGCGAGGCTCATATAGGGGCGCAGCTTCGGCGCTTCCTCGGCCGACAGGCTGGGGACGTTCAGCGCATTGGTTATGCCGCCGGTGAGCAGATAATCGCTGATCTGTTCGGCGACCTGGATCGCGACATTGACCTGCGCCTCGTCGGTCGACGCGCCAAGATGCGGGGTGCAGATGAAATTGGGGGTGTTGAACAGCGGATGGTCCGCCGGCGGTGGCTCGACCGCGAACACGTCGAGCGCCGCGCCGGCGACATGGCCGCTGTCGAGCGCGTCCTTCAGCGCCGCTTCGTCGATCAGCCCGCCGCGCGCGCAATTGATGATCCGCACGCCCTTCCTGGTTTTGGCGAGATTTTCCTTCGACAGCACATTGCGCGTCTGATCGGTCAGCGGCGTGTGCAGCGTGATGAAGTCGGCGCGCGCGAGCAAAGTGTCGAGGTCGACCTTCTCGACGCCCAGCTCGATCGCGCGTTCGGGGGTCAGGAAGGGGTCGAAGGCGACAACCTTCATCTTGAGGCCGAGCGCGCGTTCGGCGACGATGCTGCCGATGTTGCCGCAGCCGATCAGGCCGAGCGTCTTCGACGTCAGCTCGACGCCCATGAAGTCGTTCTTCGGCCATTTGCCCGCCTGCGTCAGCGCATTGGCTTCGGGAATCTGGCGCGCGAGAGCGAACATCATCGCGATCGCATGTTCGGCGGTGGTGATCGAATTGCCGAAGGGCGTGTTCATCACGACGACGCCCTTTTTCGACGCCTCCGGAATGTCGATATTGTCGACGCCGATCCCGGCCCGGCCGACGACCTTCAGCTTTGTCGCGGCGGCAAGGACGTCGGCGGTGACTTTCGTGGCGGACCGGATCGCAAGGCCGTCGTAGTCGCCGATCATCGCGATCAGCTCGTCCCTGGTTTTGCCGGTGATTTCGTCGACGCGGATACCGCGTTCCTTGAAGATTGCGGCGGCCTTGGGGTCCATCTTGTCGCTGATAAGGACTTTGGGTTGGGTCATTGTCTACTCCCTCTCCCCTTCAGGGGAGAGGGCCGGGGAGAGGGGGAAGCCTTCACCGGCCCTATGTGGTTGAAAAGAAGTGAGAGCGGGGGGGGCATTCCCCTCTCCCAACCCTCTCCCCTGAAGGGGAGAGGGCTATTAGGTCAGCTCTTGAGCGAGACGTAAGCCCAGTCGAGCCATGGCCCGAGCGCTTCGATGTCGGCAGTGTCGACAGTGGCGCCGCACCAGATGCGCAAGCCCGGCGGCGCATCGCGGTAGCCCGCGATGTCGTAGGCCGCGCCTTCCTTCTCGAGCAGCCCCGCGAACGTCTTGATGAAATCCGCGTCCGCTCCGGCGACCGACAGGCAGACCGAGGTTTTCGACCGGCTGGCGGGATCGGCGGCGAGATGACTGAGCCAGTCGCGTTCTTCGACGATCTTGTCGAGCGCCGCGGCATTCGCATCGCTGCGCGCCTTGAGGCCATCGAGCCCGCCCAGGGACTTCGCCCATTCGAGCGCGAAGATCGCGTCCTCGACCGCGAGCATCGACGGGGTGTTGATCGTCTCGCCCTTGAACACGCCTTCGGCGAGCGCGCCCTTCGACATCAGGCGGAACACTTTGGGCAGCGGCCAGGCGGGGGTATGGGTTTCGAGCCGTTCGACCGCGCGCGGGCCGAGGATCAGTACGCCATGGCCGCCTTCGCCGCCGAGCACTTTCTGCCAGCTGAAGGTCGCAACGTCGATCTTGTCCCACGGCAGGTCATAGGCGAACACGGCGCTGGTCGCGTCGGCGAAACTGAGGCCGGCGCGGTCGTCGGCGATCCAGTCGCCGTTCGGTACGCGCACACCGCTGGTGGTGCCGTTCCAGGTGAACAGGACGTCGTTCGACCAGTCGACTTGCGTGAGGTCGGGGAGCTGGCCATAATCGGCGCGGATGATCGTCGGGTCGAGCCTGAGCTGCTTGGCGGCATCGGTGACCCAGCCCTCGCCAAAGCTTTCCCACGCCAGCGCCGTCACCGGACGCGCGCCCAGCATCGTCCACATCGCCATTTCAAAGGCGCCGGTGTCGCTGCCCGGAACGATGCCGATGCGGTGCGTGTCGGGCAGCTGGAGCATCTCGCGCATCAGGTCGATGCAGTATGCGAGGCGCGTCTTGCCGATCTTTGCACGGTGTGATCGGCCCAGCGATTCGGTGGCCAGTTTGTCGGGGGACCAGACCGGCGGCTTGGCGCAGGGTCCGGAAGAAAAATAGGGGCGCTGCGGGCGCACCTCCGGCGTCGTCACTTCACTCATCATAGTCTCTCCTTGCAGAGAGCGCGCGCGGCGTTGGGACCGCGTGGCCCGGCGCCGCGTTTAGGGTGGACCGCGCAAGTGTCAAACAAATTGCGCCGACAGCGCGAAATTTTCGACGAGCGGAGCGAGAGGTATACGGACTGTTCACCATTTCGTCGGTATTTTGACACCCATGTTGTTCGCGCCGATTCTGAAACCCCGGACGCTCCTCGCCGTCACCGCCGCGCTCGCGCTATCCGCCTGTTTTGGCGCGCCCGACGTGATGAAGAAAGACAGCGGAAACCGGCCCGCGGCCAGCAAGCCGACCCGTCCGCAACCGGTCGGTACTCCGTCGTTCACCAGTGCCGAAGCCCAGCAATGCGCGTTCGACCTTCAGCAGGCCGGGGTGCGCTTCACCCCGCTTCCCAATCAGGATCATGGCGGCGGCTGCACGTCGATCGATTCGGTGAAGCTGCTCGACGTCGGCGTTCCCGTGTCGGGTCTGGGGCCGATGACCTGCCCGCTCGCGCGCAATTTTTCGGCCTGGGCGCAATTTGCCGTGAAACCCGCCGCGCGCCGCTATTTCGGGACCGAAGTTGTAAAGATCGAAACCTTCGGCACCTACAGCTGCCGCAACATCTATGGCGGCCGGTCCGGGCGGTTGTCACAGCACGCCTATTCGAACGCGATCGACGTGTCGGGTTTCGTCCTCGCCGATGGGCGCCGCATCCTGCTCGACGGCGGGTGGAAGGGCGATCTGGCGTCGCAGGATTTCCTTCGCGCGCTCCACAAATCGGCGTGCCGCCGCTTCGGCACCGTGCTTGGCCCCGATTACAACGCGGCCCATCACGATCATTTCCACTTCGATATGAGCGGCAACGGCTATTGCCGTTAGCGTCGTCATCGCGAGCGCAGCGAAGCAATCTCCAGCGATCGGCGTCGCGCTTCCTGCGCGCGGGCGATTGCCGTGTCGCCTGCGGCTCGTCGCAATGACGGCGATGAGAATGGTGCGCGGCTGACTTGGCAAAGTCATGCGAAGCGTATAGCCGCTCGCTAATGGCAGAAGATAAACAACCCCATCGTTCGCGTTTCCACAAGGCGAAGGACGACGCGCAATTCGCCCAGCAGGCGACCACCACCCCGCAGACCGCGCACCCCGCATATCGGCTTGCATTCCAGGACAATGATTTCCTGCTGCGCGAAGATTTGCGCCCTGTCCGTTTCCAGCTCGAATTGCTCAAGCCCGAACTCCTGCTCGACGAGGCGGGAATCGAATCGACGCTCGTCGTCTATGGTTCGGCGCGCATTCCCGAACCCGGAGAGGCCGACGCACTCGAGGCCGCGGCGACCGACGATGCGACGCGCAACATCGCCCGCCGCCTGAAGGCCAAGGCCAAATATTATGACGAAGCGCGCGCGCTGGCGCGGCTCGCGAGCCAATATCCGTGCGACGACAAGGGTTGCCGCCACTTCGTTGTCTGTTCGGGCGGCGGGCCGTCGATCATGGAGGCAGCGAACCGCGGCGCCGCCGACGAGGGCCGCGAATCGATCGGGCTCAACATCGTGCTTCCCCATGAACAGGCCCCCAACCGCTTCGTCACCCCGTCGCTGAGTTTCCAGTTCCACTATTTCGCGCTGCGCAAGATGCACTTCCTGCTTCGCGCGCGCGCCGTGTGCGTTTTTCCCGGCGGCTTCGGGACGTTCGACGAGATGTTCGAGCTGCTCACGCTCATCCAGACGGGCAAGATCAAGCCGATCCCGATCGTGCTGTTCGGCAAGGAGTTCTGGCAGCGCGTCGTCAATTTCGAAGCGCTGGTCGAGGAAGGCGTCGTCAGCGCGCGTGACCTCGGCCTCTTCCAGTTCGTCGAGACCGCCGACGAAGCGTGGAAGATCATTCAGGATTTCTACGCGAATATCGAAGAGCAGCATTGATTTTGAATCCCTCCCCCTGATGGGGGAGGCAGCGAGCCCCGGATCCAGTCCGGGGCGCAGCGGTGGGGCGGGCTATGCCTTACTCGATGGCGCGGGGACGCGCCGTCACCCCCATCCAACGTCGCCTGGCCGGCTGTCGCGATACAAAGCTGCATATCCTTCCCCATCAAGGGGGATGGGACTATTTCTGCGCTTGCAGATACAGGATCAGCGCCTTGCGGTCGGTGGCGTCGACCACCCCCGCAAAGGCCATGCGCGTGCCGGGGACGTCCTTCATCGGCGCTTTGAGATAGGCGTCGAGCGCGGCTTCGTCCCACACGCCACCCTTGGCCTTCATCGCGCCTGAATAGGAAAAGCCTGCCTTTGCCGCGACGGGGGCACCGACGATGCCGTGCAGATTCGGGCCGATACCGTGGCGCCCGCCCTTGTCGACGGTGTGACAGGCGACGCAGCGGCGGAAGATTTGCTCGCCCATCGCCGCAGTCGGTTCGACCGCGGGCGCGTCGGTCGCCGACTCGCCCGTCGCCGGGCTGTCGGCCACCGGGTCGTCGGTCGGCGGCGCGTCGCTCTTGCCGCAGCCGGCGAGCAGCAGCGCGCCCGCCAGCAGGACGGGCGCGGTGCGCATTATTTCGTGGCTTCGGCCGGGGCGGCGGCGCCTTCGGCCGCCGGGGCGGCCGCGCCTTCTGCAGCCGGTGCAGCGCCTTCGGCAGCGCCCGCTGCGGCATCGGCGGTCGCGACCTCTTCGACCGGCGGCAGCGGCAGGTTCGATCCCTGCGTGTTCATATAGACGATCAGGTTCGCGCGATCTTCGGGGCTGCTCAGGCCGGCAAAGGACATCTTGGTGCCCGGCGCATATTTACGCGGGCTTTTCAGCCATTCGTCCATGCTCGCGAAGTCCCAGTTTCCGGGAACGCTCTTCAGCGCCTCCGAATAGGCAAAGCCGGGAACATGGCCATGCGCCTTGCCCAGCGCGCCGTAAAGATTGGGACCGATGCCGTTGGCTCCGCCCGCGTTGATCGTGTGGCATGCCGCGCATTTCGCGAATACCGCTTCGCCCTTCGCGGGGTCGGCGGCTGCGAGCAGGTTGGCGAGCGGCACCGCCGATTCGCCGCCGCCTGCACCGGCTTCGGCGTCTTCGATCGGATATCCGGGCTTTTCGGGGGCGTGGGTCGCGAACAACATGCTCGACCCGATGGTCAGGCCCAGCGCGCATATGCCGGCGAACAGCACCCAGCCGGCAATGGTATTGTTGCGATTGTCCATGCTCTAACAGCCCCGTTAGCTGGCGCTCGTGTGGGAGCGCCTTTGTGATTTGGAGGCTCCCTTACTGGCGCGGCGGCGGCGGCGCAAGGGGATGAAATCGGCGGACGGGTCGCCGCCGCGGCTGGTTGCGCGCTGGCGGCGGTGTCGCTATGCGCCGCGGTTCCAGCGTGGGAAGGCAGTCATGGGCAGTTATTCGGCTTCGGCGCAGCATCTGGTCGACAAAATGCGGGCGCTGGCCCTGGCCGAACCCGCGCGCGGGCTGGCGTTCCAGGGCGCGCCTGGCGCGAACAGCGACCTCGCCGCGCG